>NZ_JAUSRA010000001.1:8961771-9308906 GCF_030811575.1 Catenuloplanes nepalensis
GCCCGGTCGGCGACCGGGGGCCGTCCTCGCTCGACTGGGCGATCACCGAGGCCGAGCCGTACTGGGGGGTCACCGCGCTTCAGGCGGTGGAGGAGATGGACGCCGGCCCGATCTGGGCCACCCGGATCTTCCGGCTGGCCAGTTCCCCGCCGCGCAAGTCCGCGCTCTACAACGGCCCGGTCGCGGACGCGGCCATCGCCTGCGTGCAGGAGGTGATGACGAAGGCGGCCGACCCCGCGTTCCGGCCGGTCCCGGCCGAGCGGATGCCGCACGAGGTGCCGAACGCGCGTCCGCGCCCGCTGATGCGCCAGTCCGACCGCGCGTTCGGGTGGGACGAGGGCAGCGAGCGCATCATCCGGCGGATCCGGGCCGCGGACGGTGCGCCCGGCGTGCGCACCGAGGTGCTGGGCATGCCGGTCTTCGCGTACGACGTGCATCCGGGCAGCGGCACCGTGTCCGGCGCGGCGCCGGGGACCGTGCTGTGCCGGCGGCAGGGCGCGATCATGGTGGCGACCGGCGACGGCAGCGTGTGGCTCGGCCACCTGCGCCAGGCTGATCCGGAACGGGCCACGGCCGCGGCGGATCCGGAACGGACCACGGTGGCGGCGGGACCGGCGGGCACCTGGCCCCGGGGCGTCAAGCTGCCGGCCGCGGTGGTGCTCGGGCGGCGGCTGCACGGCGTACCCCATGCGCCGTTGCCGTTGGGTTCCGAGGTGGAGGTGCCGGGCGCCTACCGGCAGATCCGGTACCGCCGGACCGCGGACGTCGGCTGGCTGACGTTCGACTTCTACAACGGCGCGATGTCGGCCGGGCAGTGCCGCCGGCTGCTCGGCGCGTTCCGGCACGCGGCCGGCCAGGACACGCGGGTGCTGGTGCTGGGCGGGAGCACCGAGGCGTTCAGCAACGGCATCCACCTGAACCAGATCACGGCGGCGACCGATCCGGCCGCCGCCGCCTGGGCGAACATCAGGGCCATCAACGCGGTCTGTACGGAGATCATCGAGTGCACCCGGCAGGTGGTGATCGCGGCCTACCCCGGCAACGCGGGCGCCGGCGGCGTGATGCTCGGCCTGGGCGCGGACGTGGTGGCCGGTCGCGAGGAGATCGTGCTCAACCCCTACTACGACATCGGCCTGTACGGGTCGGAGCTGCACACCTACACGCTGCCGCGCCGGGTCGGTGCGATCTGCGCGGAGCGGCTGCTCGGCGAGAAACTGCCGGTCAACGCGGCACACGCGCGCACGATCGGGCTGCTGGACGAGGTCGGGCCGCGGCACCCCGACGCGTTCGCGGACTGGCTCGCCGAACTCGCCGCCCGGTACGCCGAACCGCAGCTCAACCGCCGGACGCGCAGCCGTAAGGCGCGCGCGCTCACGTCCGGCCTGCCGCTGGCCGTGCACGAGGTGCGGGAGCTGGCGGAGATGAGCCACGACATCTTCGGCGACCGGTCCGGGTTCGTGGCGGCGCGGCACGCGTTCGTCCACAAGGTGCGCCCGACCGCCACCCCGGCCCGGCTGCTGCCGAACACGCAGAACGAGGCGTTCCTGCCGGCGCCGAACGGCTCGGCCGGCAACGCGAAGCGGCCCGTCCCGGCACCACCGCCCGGCACGCAGAACCAGGGCAAGAACCGTCAGCACGTACGGCCGCGCTCGTCCGCCGCCTCGGACACGCCGCAGGCGGTGCGCCCGGCCGTGCCCGCACAGGCGGGCTGACGGCCCAGGACCCGAGGCCGGCCGGTACCGGTCAGGCCGGCCTCTCCGGTGGGCCTCGTGCGACGGGTGGTGCGTCGCACGAGGCCCACCTCCTGCTTCTTCGCGCCGCGGTGTCAGCGCGGGGCAGGCTTCTGCGGTTAGATTGATCGCCATGTCGGATTTCGTGCCTGTCGCCGAGCGCATCGTCGACGCGATCCTCGCGAGTGAGCCGGTCACCGCCTTCTACGCGGGGGACCACACCCACGACGACCGCCTGCCGGACCACTCGGCCGGCGCGGTCACCGAGCGCACCGCGATGCTGATCGACGCGGGCAACGCGCTGGCCCAGCTGGACTCCGACGGGCTCGAACCGGAGGACCAGGTCGACCACGCGATCCTGACCACCATGGTCGAGCGGCGCCTGCTGGAGCTCACCGAGATCCGCGAGCACGAGTGGAACCCGCTGCTGCACAATCCCGGCCCGCTGCTGCACGGCCTGATGGCTCGCCGGTTCGCGCCGGTGGCGGAGCGGCTGGAGTCGCTGGCCGGGCGGCTCGCCGCGGTGCCGGACGCGGTCGCCACCGCGCGCGCGGTGCTGCACGACTGCCCGCGGATCCACGTCGAGACCGCGGCCGGTCAGTTCGCCGGCGCGGCCGGGCTGATCCGCGACGAGCTGCCCGCGCTGCTGGCCGAGGAGCCGTCGCTGGCCGGCCGGATCACGCCGCTGGCCGCCCGCGCGGCCGAGGAGCTGGACGGGTTCGCCGATCATCTGCGCGGTCTCGGCTCGGACGGCCGCTCACCGCGGCTCGGACGGCGGCAGTGGGAGGCCCGGCTCTGGCACACGCTCGACACCGAGCTGTCCGCGGCCGAGGTGCTGCGCCGCGCCGAGGACAACCTGGAGCGGGTCGGCGAGCGGATCAGGGAGACCGCGGCGGAGCTGACCGGCGGGCCGGCCACGGACGAGACCGTGCGGCGTGCGCTGGCCCAGCTGGCCGAGGAACGGCCGGACAACGACACGATAGTGGACTTCGCCCGGGTCACCATGGCCGAGACCACGGAGTTCGTCCGGTCGCACGGAATCGTCACCATCCCGGACGACGAGTGCGTGATCGAGGCGATGCCGGAGTTCGCGCGGGGTATCAGCGTCGCCTACTGCGACCCGCCCGGCCCGATGGAGACCGCGGACGTCCCCACGTTCTACTGCATCGCGCCGGCGCCCGCGGACTGGTCGCCCGCGCGGGTGGAGTCGCTCTACCGCGAGTACAACCACCACATGGTCCGCAACCTCACCGTGCACGAGGCGATGCCGGGCCACTTCGTCCAGCTCGCGCACGCCCGGCGGTACCGCGGCAACACGCGGGTCCGCGCGCTCGGCTGGTCCGACCCGTTCGTCGAGGGCTGGGCCGTGCACGCGGAGGAGTCCCTGGCCGACCACGGCTTCGGTGGCCTGCAGGTGCGCATGCAGCAGCTCAAGATGCAGCTGCGGATGACCATGAACGCGGTGCTCGACCAACTCGTGCACGCCGAGGACCTGTCCGAGGACGAGGCGATGCGGATGATGACCGGCCGCGCGTTCCAGGAGGACGGTGAGGCCGCCGGCAAGTGGCGCCGGCTGCTGCTCACCTCGACGCAGCTGTCCACCTACTTCGTCGGCTACACCGAGGTCTCCGCGATCGCGGCGGCCCGGCCGCCGTCGGTCCCGGTCGGCGCCTGGCACGACGCCATGCTCGCGCACGGCTCACCGTCCCCCCGGCACCTCCGCGCGCTGCTGGGCGTCTGACCTCAGGCGTGGTCGCGAGCGCGGGCCCGGGCGAGCCGCTGCAGGTTCATCACGTGGCGGCGGATCGCCTGGGCCTGGGACTCGTCCGCGTCCAGCATCAGCACGACCTGGACCTCCGAGGTCGCGGCCTGGTCCACGACGCGGTAGACGGTGCCGTGCAGCGTCATCTGCTCGGACTCCAGCAGCACGCGCAGCGCGACCTCGGAGCCCTCGGCGATCTCCAGGCGCTTGAAGACGGCCTTGATGCTGCGCTCGCTGACGTCGATCACCTCGCCGCGGTGCGGTTCGCCGTCCTCGCCGGTCAGCTCCACCGGTTCGCCGCCGCCGCCACGGACGTACTCGCGGTTCTGCTCGATCATCGGCCGGCCGGTGATCTCGACGACCCACGTGCTGACGTGGCCGTGCACTATCCGGATGATCACCGCGTCCGCGGCGTAGCGGCCGCGTTCGCCGGCGATCCAGCGGACCGTCAGCTCCATGCCGGGGTCGGGCACGTCGGTGACCAGCAGGTCGAGCGGCGCGGCCAGGGAGAGGAGCGGGCCGTCGAGATCCTCCACGCGGGAGCGGTAGGTGCCGCCGCGCTTCACCGTGATCTCGACGCGCTCGTTGATGCCGGGGGACGTAGAACTCACGTTCACCCATCGGTCTCCCGTGCGGCATCCTGAGGGTTTTCCCCGGCCTCGCACGCGGCGGCCCCGCTCGGCTGGATAGGCTCAGCATCGTGGTCGGCCGCAGGGTGGCGGCGATCGGGCGTTCGGCTCACATGGCCTGCCACGCGGGCCGCAATCACAATCCAAGGAGCGACACGACAAAATGGCCACCATCGAGGGAATTGTCGCCAGGGAGATTCTCGACTCGCGGGGTAACCCGACCGTCGAGGTCGAGGTCGGTCTGGACGACGGCACCATCGCGCGCGCCGCTGTCCCGTCCGGCGCCTCCACCGGCGCGTTCGAGGCGATCGAGCTGCGCGACGGCGACGCCGGCCGCTACCTGGGCAAGGGTGTCGAGAAGGCGGTCGCGAACATCGAGGACCGCATCGTGGACCAGCTGCTCGGCTACGAGGCCAGTGAGCAGCGCCTGATCGACCAGAAGATGCTCGACATCGACGGTACGGCGGACAAGTCCGAGCTGGGCGCGAACGCGATCCTCGGCGTCTCGCTGGCCGTCGCGAAGGCCGCGGCGGCCTCGGCCGAGCTGAGCCTGTTCCGCTACCTCGGCGGGCCGAACGCGCACCTGCTGCCGGTGCCGATGATGAACATCCTGAACGGCGGCGCGCACGCGGACTCGAACGTCGACGTCCAGGAGTTCATGATCGCCCCGATCGGAGCGTCCACGTTCCGCGAGGCGCTGCGCTCGGGCGCGGAGGTCTACCACGCGCTCAAGTCCGTGCTGAAGAAGAAGGGCCTGGCGACCGGCCTGGGCGACGAGGGCGGCTTCGCGCCGAGCCTGCCGACCAACGCCGCCGCGCTGGACCTGATCGCCGAGGCGATCGAGAAGGCGGGCTACTCGCTCGGCACCGACTTCGCGCTGGCGCTGGACGTGGCCGCGACCGAGTTCTACAAGGACGGGTCGTACGCGTTCGAGGGCGGCTCCAAGTCCTCCGACGAGATGATCAACTACTACGCCAAGCTGTGCGAGACGTACCCGATCGTCTCCATCGAGGACCCGCTGAACGAGGAGGACTGGGCCGGCTGGACCGCGATGACCGCGGCGCTCGGCGACAAGATCCAGATCGTCGGCGACGACCTCTTCGTCACGAACCCGACGCGTCTGGGCCGCGGCGTGGCCGAGAAGGCCGCGAACGCGCTGCTCGTCAAGGTGAACCAGATCGGCTCGCTGACCGAGACGTTCGACGCGGTCGAGCTGGCCCACCGCAACGGCTTCAAGTCGATGATGAGCCACCGCTCCGGCGAGACCGAGGACACCACCATCGCGGACCTGGCCGTCGCGGTCGGCTCCGGCCAGATCAAGACCGGTGCCCCGGCCCGCTCCGAGCGCGTCGCGAAGTACAACCAGCTGCTGCGCATCGAGGAGGAGCTGGCGGACGCCGCGCGTTACGCCGGCGTCGGCGCGTTCCCGCGTTACAAGGTCGCTAAGTAACTCAGAGTCACGCCGTACCCACGTAAGCCGCTCGGGCCGGGGGTCTGATCCGCCAGGGGTTTGCAGTATCTGATCAAAAATCCCGTGGATTTGCCTCCGGCCCTCGCGCCCGTCATGGTTGCTTAGCGTGAGAATGGGTACGGCGGGGCTAGGGGGGTGTGTGTCGTGACGCAACGGCGATCGCCGGGCGGTCAGGGACCCGCCCGCGGGGGGCACGGAACGCGACCGACGCGCAGGGCCGGTTCGCCCGCCCGCAGCGCACGCGGCGCCCGCACCGCGCTCCGCGACGCCAGCATCGTCCGCGAGCCCCGGCCGACCGAGACCGGGCGCTCCGCGAGCCGTCCCGCTGCCGCCCGGCGCGCCGCGGCGGCCGGAGCGGCGAAGCGCACCACCGCCACCCAGCCCCGGCGCTACACCGGCCGGGCCGCGGTGCTGATCGTGGTCCTGATCGCGCTCGCCCTGGCATACACGTACCCGGTGCGGCTCTACCTGTCGCAGGAGGCGGACATCGCCGCGATGGAGGCGGCCCAGGCCGAGCAGCGGGAACGGATTCGGCAGCTCACCGAGCTACGCGACAAGTGGCAGGACGACGAGTACGTGCGGACCCAGGTGCGCAATCGTTTCTACTACGCGCACCCCGACGAGACGCTGCTGATCGTGATGAACCAGGATGCCGATGCGGCCCCCGGCACGGTCGGGATCCCGTCCGCGCCGTCCGAGACGCCCGACAAGTGGTACGACACGTTGTGGTCCAGCATCCAGGAAGCCAATAAATAAGTGACGCAGGAAATCCACCCGCCGCATCGCGAGGACGCGACGCCGGCGGACCTCGCGGCCGTCGCCGCCCAACTCGGCCGTACGCCCCGCGGCACCCGCGCGGTCGCGCACCGCTGCCCGTGCGGCAACCCCGACGTCGTGGAGACCACGCCCCGGCTCGCGGACGGCACGCCGTTCCCCACGCTCTACTACCTGACCTGCCCGCGCGCGACCAGCGCGATCAGCCGGCTGGAGTCGGCCGGGGTGATGAAGGAGATGTCCGCGCGCCTGGCCGAGGACGAGGACCTCGCCGCGCGGTACCGGGCCGCCCACGAGGACTACCTGAAGCGGCGCGAGGCGATCGGCGACGTGCCGGAGATCGCGGGTGTCTCGGCCGGCGGCATGCCCGGCCGGGTGAAGTGCCTGCACGTGCACCTGGGCCACGCGCTCGGCGCCGGGCCGGGCGTCAACCCGTTCGGCGACGAGGCCGCCGAGATGATCGGCCCGTGGTGGACCGACGGGCCGTGCGTGGCACCGTCAGAAGCCGGCGAGTGACGCGTCCGCCGACTCGGCCAGCCGGGTCAGCTCCAGCGTGATCTCGCCGTCGCCGCGGAACGACGCCAGTATGCCGTCCTCGGTGACGCAGACCGTGAAGTCCGACAGGCCGTGCACGTCCGCGCAGAGCGCCTCCCGTCCGGCGAACGTCGCGGTCGAGAGAGCCACGTCCACGCCCGGCAGGTGAGCCGCCGCGGAAACCATCGCGCGCACCTGCTCCGGCGTCACTATCCCGGTGCCGCCGGGCGCGTCCGCCGCGCCCGGCGGCCGCGAACAGGCGCCGTCCTTGCACAGCGTGACACCGTCCGGCCCGATCACCAGGCGGTCGTCGCCGCTGATCGTGGCAGTCCGTGGCGGCGAGCTCACCACGGTCGCCATCTCGCCGGTGCCGAGCGCGTAGACCGCGGTATACGTTTCCGCGGACGCGTGCCCGAGCCGGTCGATCACCTCGGCCAGCCGGCCACCGTCTCCCGTGTCCTGCGCGGCGCAGCCGGTCAGCGCCAGCACGGCGACGGCGGCGAGGGCGGCGAGGCGGGTCATGCCTACGAGGATGCGGCATCGGTGCCGGTCTCCGGCTCCGTCGGACGGAGCCAGTAGGGTTGGCCGTATGGACGTTGCGGTACGCCGCGCCCGGACCGCGGACGTGCGCCGCATCCGGGCCCTGATCGACACCTACAGCGGCGAGCGGCGCCTCCTCAGCAAGGCCACGGTCACGCTCTACGAGGACGTTCAGGAGTTCTGGGTCGCGGAACGGCTCGCCGACGGCGCGATCGTCGGCTGCGGCGCGCTGCACGTGATGTGGGAGGACCTGGCCGAGATCCGCACGCTCGCGGTCGACCCGGCGTGCCGCGGCCACAAGATCGGCCACCGGATCGTCACCGAGCTGTTGAACACCGCGCGCGACCTCGGCGTCGCCCGGGTCTTCTGCCTCACGTTCGAGACCGGATTCTTCGCCTCGTTCGGGTTCGCGGCGATCGACGGCGCGCCGGTCCCGTCCCCGGTCTACGAGCAGCTCCTGCGCTCCTACGACGAGGGCGTCGCGGAGTTCCTGGGCCTGGAGCGGGTCAAGCCGAACACGCTGGGCAACACCCGAATGCTGGTGCATCTGTCCGACGTAGGCTGACCGCATGGCACGCGTAGCCGCGATCGACTGCGGCACCAACAGCATCCGTCTCCTGGTCGCCGACCTCCCGGCGTCGTACGCGGGCCCCGGCGCCCAGCTGCTCGACGTCACCCGGCGGATGGAGATCGTCCGGCTCGGCGAGGGCGTCGACCGGACCGGCCGCCTCTCGCCCGCCGCGATCGAGCGCACCCGGGTGGCGCTGGCCGGCTACGCCGCGGCCATCGAGGAACTGAGCGTGGACCGGCTCCGGATGGTCGCCACCTCCGCCACCCGCGACGCGGAGAACGCGGACGAGTTCCGCACCATGGTCACCGAGACGCTCGGCACGCCACCGGAGGTGGTCACCGGCGACGAGGAGGCGCGGCTGTCGTTCACCGGCGCGGTGCACGGCCTGCCGCCCGGCTCGCACGCGCCCTACCTGGTGGTCGACATCGGCGGCGGCTCCACCGAGTTCGTCGTCGGCGGCACCGGGGTGGACGCCGCCATCTCCGTGGACATCGGCTGTGTCCGGATGACCGAGCGCCACCTGCACACCGACCCGCCCACGCCCGCCGAGATCGACGCCGCCCAGGCCGACATCACCGCCCAGGTCGACCGCGCGCTCGCCACCGTCCCCGGCCGCGACGCCAAGACCCTGGTCGGCCTGGCCGGCTCCGTCACCACCGTCGTCGCGATCGCCCGCAACCTCACCGAGTACGACCCGTCCCGCATCCACCACGCGCGCCTCACCTACGACGAGGTCGCCAAGGTCACCACCCACATGCTCGCGTCCACCCGCGCCGAACGCCTGGCCATCCCGGTCATGCACCCCGGCCGCGCCGACGTCATCGCCGCCGGCGCCATGGTTCTGCGCACCATCATGGAGCGCGCGGGGATCCCCGCGGTCGTCGCCAGCGAGCACGACATCCTCGACGGTATCGCGTGGAGTCTGGGCTGAAAGGCCTTTAATTGCTTTTCCGGCTCTGAAAGATCGGGCCCGATCGCTTGACGCTACTCCGCACTGCGGAATACTCTGCCGTGCGTGGAAACAACCCAGTTGCTCAAGGGAGTGCTGGAGCTGGCCGTGCTGGCAGTGCTGCGGGACGGGGACGGCTACGGCTATGACATCCTGCGCCGCCTCCGCACCGCCGGCCTCGACGAGGTCGGCGACGCGTCCGTCTACGGCACGCTCCGACGCCTGTTCCAGGCCGGCCTGCTCACGGCCTACGTGGTGCCGAGCGAGTCGGGCCCGCACCGCAAGTACTACGCCCTCAACGAAGCCGGCCGCGACGAACTCGCCCGCTCGGCGAAGGTCTGGAAGGGTTTCGCCTCCACCATGGACGATCTGCTGAGCGGGGGTTTGGCGCACCGATGAGCGTCACCGAGGACCTGGAGATCACGCACTACGTGGAGGCGGTTCGGGCCGCGCTCTCCGACCTGCCGTCGCGGCAGCGCGACGACCTGCTGGAGGACCTGCCCGGCCACCTCGCGGAGGTGCGTGCCGAGAGCGGCGAGCCGCTGGCGCGCCGGCTCGGCCCGCCGGAGGTCTACGCGGCCGAGCTGCGCGTGGCGATGGGCATGGTCGCCGGCGGCCGGGTGCCGCTGCGGGCCCGGCTGGACGAGGCGGCGCACCGGCTGCGCTCCCGCGGCGCGGACGTGGACCGGCGGGCCGGCGTGCTCCTCGGCTACGAGCAGGGCAGCGACTTCCTCCGGCTGCTGCGCCCGGCGTGGTGGGTGCTGCGCGGCTATCTGGCCGCGATGCTCTTCGCCGTGCTGGTCAGCAGCGACACGCCGGGCTTGCTGCCGCGGGTCAACGGCAGCTTCCTGATGGCGGTGTTCCTGCTGGGCTCGTTCGTGCTCGGCTCGATCTGGCTGGGCCGGCGGGAGTCGGCCGGGCTGCGTGAGAATCCGCGCCGGGTGATGCGGTTCGCCACGGTGGTGCTGGCGATCTGGTCGGTGGCGCTGGTGTGGCAGGTGGACAGCAGGTCCACCGTGGACCAGATGGTCGACTCCTTCGGCACCGGCTATGTGCCGGCGGGCGCGGATGTCGAGGACGTCTACGTCTACGACCGGAACGGCCGGCTGCTCACCGACGTGCGGCTGTTCGATCAGAACGGGCAGCCGATCGACCTCGGCTGGAACCGGTGCGACCCGGAGCTGGGCTTCGCCGACCAGACGGTCTACCCGCGCTGTCCGGAGCTGGCACCGTTCCAGGTGCCGTCGTTCCCGGCGCCGTCGGAGTCTCCGACGGTTGCGGTGCCGCCCGCGCCCGCCGATGCGCCGCCGTCGGCGAGCGTGCCCGGGGAGCCGTCACCGTCCGCATCCTGAAAGGCACCTGATCGTTCGCTGTACGACTTTCAGTCACCCGATCCTGCCCCTTCGTCCGGTACGACCGTCCGGTCGAAGGGCGGGACGGATGATCCACGGGCCGTAGCGTGTCGATGCACTCGCGTCCGCGCCGCTTCGGCCCGGCACGTCATATCGAAACGGGGATCGAGATCGTGACTGATCAGCCTGCCGGCTTCCCGCCGCCGCAGCAGCAGCCCACCACTCCGGGCGCGCCCGCCTTCGGTGCTCCGGCCGCGCCCGGTGCGCCCGGTGCGCCCGGTGCGCCGCAGGGTCAGCCGCAGCAGGGTTTCGGCGCCGCTCCGGACGGCCAGGCCGGCTTCGGTGCCGCCCCGGGTCAGCCGCCGGCGTTCGGCGCGCCGGGTTACGCCCCGCCGCCGCAGGAGCCGCAGAAGAGCGGCGGCAAGGGCCGTCTCGCCGGCATCCTCGGCATCGTCGGCGTGGTCGCGGTCGGCATCCTGATCAAGGTCGCGCTCGGCGCGGGCGTGGGCGCGGCGGCGAACGCGATGCTGCCGGACCCGACCAAGAACGCGAAGGTCGGCGAGTGCGTCGGCAAGCTTCCGGAGCTGGCCGAGGGCGAGACGGACCGTCAGGTCGACGTCGGCATCGTGGACTGCAACAGCGCGGACGCGCAGTCCACGATCGTCGGCCGGGTGGACAACCTCACGCTGCTCCAGGCCCAGGAGGAGGAGCGCTGCGTGGACTTCCTCCAGGAGGGGCAGTCCGGCTCGATGATCTGGCCGATGGAGGCCGCGGAGAACGAGTACTACGTGCTCTGCCTCGCCGACAAGTAGGAACCGCTTCCACCGGCGCCGTCCCGCATCGCGCGGGGCGGCGCCGTTGCTCTTCCCGTCGATGCGGTCACCGTGGCACGCTACCCACTACTCAGACGGTGTGAGTTGTGACTATGTGCGACCAGCCAACGATGACTGGAGGCGGCCAATGGGCTCGATGGTGAGCTATCGCAGCAACGGGGGTACGAGCGAGGGATACCTCGCGAAGCCCGCGACCGGGACCGGACCCGGTGTGATCGTCATCCAGGAGTGGTGGGGCCTGGTCGAGCACATCACCGCGCTCGCCGACCGTTTCGCCGAGGCCGGGTTCGTCGCGCTGGCGCCGGACCTCTACCACGGCCGCCAGACCACCTACCCGGACGAGGCCGTCAAGCTGCTGATGGGCCTGGCGATCGACCAGGCCGCCAGGGACATCGCGGGCGCGGCCGATTACCTCGCCGGCCTGCCGGAGACCAGCGGGAACATCGGGGCGGTCGGTTTCTGCATGGGCGGGAGCCTGGCGCTCTGGTCGGCCACGCTCTCCGACCGGATCGTCGCCACGTCCGGCTTCTACCCGGCGGTGCCGTGGGAGCGGATGGCGCCGAAGTGGGACGACTACGCCGGGAAGACCGCGATCGTGCACTGCGCGGAGGAGGACGGGCTCTCCGCCGCGGAGGGGCCGCAGCGGGCGAAGTCGGGCATCGAGCTGGCCGGCGGCGAGGTCACGCTCTACGACTACCCGGGCACGTCGCACGCGTTCTTCAACGACGACCACCCGGGCACCTACGACCGGGCCGCCTCCGCCACCGCCTGGGCGCGCACGGTCGAGTTGTTCCGGACCCGGCTGTAGCCGAACCGCGTCCCCCGTGGTTCTCTAAGGATCATGGGGGACGCGCTGCAGCACCTCGACGCCGAGATCAGCGACTGCTTCGCCTGCCCGCGCCTGGTGGCGTGGCGGGAGGAGGTCGCGACCGTCAAGCGCGCCGCGTTCCGGGACCAGACCTACTGGGGTCGCCCGGTGCCCGGCTTCGGCGTGGCCGATGCCCGGATCGGCATTCTCGGCCTGGCCCCGGCCGCGCACGGCGGCAACCGCACCGGCCGGATCTTCACCGGTGACCGCTCCGGCGACGTGCTCTTCGCCGCCATGCACCGGGCCGGTCTGGCCAACCAGCCGCACAGCGTCGCCGCCGACGACGGCCTGCAGATCAAGGACACCAGGATCTTCGCGGCGGTACGCTGCGCGCCGCCCGACAACAAGCCGGCGCCGGACGAGCGCGACCGCTGTGCGCCGTTCCTGCACCGCGAGTTGGAGCTGATCCGGCCGACACTGCGGGTGGTGATCGCGCTCGGCGCGTTCGCCTGGAACGCGTGGTGGCCCGCGATGCGCGCGGTCTGGGGCGTGCGCCCGCCGAGCCCTCGCCCGGCGTTCGGCCATGGTGCACTGTGGACGGCCGAGGGCGTACCAGCGCTGCTGGGTTGTTATCACGTGAGCCAGCAGAACACCTTTACCGGGCGGCTCACACCCGCGATGCTGGACGACGTGTTCGCCCGAGCCCGGTCGCTGGCCGCCGCATGACGCTGAAGTCGTTGCGCGCGTGGTGGCCGGTCGCCGCCGCCGTGCTGCTGATCGGCCTGATCGCGGTCGCGGCGGAGAACTCCTCGATCGGCCTGCGCCCGGCGCCGCCGCTCGTCCAGATCGATCTTCCGACGAATCCGCCGCCGACGCTGGAGAATCATCCGCCGCCGGCCGGTGGCGGCGGTGAGCTGCCGGAGATCGAGGATTCCGGTTTCGCGCTGCCGCCGTGGCTGATCACCGCGATGATCGTGCTGGCCGTGCTGGTGGTGGCGGGCGTGGTGGGCGCCGCGGTGGTGGTCGCGGTCCGCGACCAGCTGCGCAAGCGCGACGCCGGCCGGGTCGCGCCGCGCCGCCGGGGCGCCGTCGCCGAGGAGATGGTGGCCGCGCTCGACGCCGGCCTGCAGGAGCTGGCCACCGACGGCGATCCGCGCGGCGCCGTGATCACCTGCTGGGTGCGGCTGGAGCAGGCCGCCGCGGACGCCGGTACGCCGCGCCGCCCCGGTGACACCCCGGCCGAGCTGGTCACCCGCCTGCTGCGCGAGCACCGGGTGGACCGCGGCGTGCTGGCCGGGTTCGCCGAGGTCTACCGCGAGGCGCGGTACGCCACGCACGCCGTCGACGAGCGCATGCGCGCCGAGGCCGTGGCCGCGCTGCACCGGGTGCGCGACGACCTGACCGCGACGGCGGCCGGGGGCGCGGCGTGAGCATCGACGACCTGTTCGCCGGCGCCGAGGAGCGGCAGACCCGCAAGAGCCGGTGGCGCTGGGTGACCGGTGCGCTGCTGGCCGGGCTCGGCACCGGCGTCGTCTATGTGCTGTTGCGGGCCGAGGAGCTGACCGCGTCCGTACCGGTGCTGTTCATGTCCTTTCTCGCCCTGGTGGTGCTGCGGCGCGTGGTCGCGTCCGTCGGTGTGCCGGGCCGGGCCGAGCGCCCGCCCCGGCACGTGACCGGCGGCGAGGAGCCCGGCACCTACAACTTCACCGGCGGTGACGGGCTGCGTCGCGCGGTCGCGCGCTGGGAGCGCGTGCTGAACTGGAACACCGAGGACACGGCCCGGTTCCACCGGCTGACCGTGCCGGCGCTGCGCGAGCTGGCCGACGAGCGGCTGAGGCAACGCCACGGCGTCACCATCGCGTCTGATCAGCGGCGGGCCCGTGAGCTGCTCGGCGACCAGTTGTGGACCCTGCTGACCGCGCCGCCGAAGCGCGCACCGAAACCGCGACAGTTCGCGTCGCTGGTCACCCGCCTGGAGGAACTATGACTGACATGCCGGAGCCGCTCCCGCCGTACGAGGTGGGCGCGCTCGCGCGGACCGTGCTGGACGCGGTCGGCACGGTGGTGGTCGGCAAGCGGGAGCCGCTGGAACTGGTGCTGGCCGGGATCCTGGCCGGCGGGCATGTGCTGCTTGAGGACCTGCCCGGCCTGGGCAAGACGCTGACCGCACGCTGCTTCGCACAGGCGCTCGGGCTCGACTTCCGCCGGCTGCAGTTCACGCCGGACCTGCTCCCCGCGGACGTGACCGGCTCGTTCCTCTACGACCAGAGCCGGCACGACTTCACCTTCCGGGCCGGCCCGATCTTCACGAACCTGCTGCTCGCCGACGAGATCAACCGGACGCCGCCGAAGACGCAGGCCGCGCTGCTGGAGGCGATGCAGGAGAAGCAGGTGTCGGTGGAGGGCGTGACCTACCGGCTGGACGCGCCGTTCCACGTGCTCGCCACGGCCAACCCGATCGAGTACGAGGGCACGTACCCGCTGCCCGAGGCCCAGCTGGACCGGTTCCTGTTGCGCGTCTCGTTCGGCTACCCCAGCCACGACGAGGAGTGGGAGGTGCTCCGCCGCCGCATCCACCGCCGCCGCGAGGAGGCCGAGATCGCCCCGGTGGTGAACGCGGAGACGCTGCTGCGCATGCAGGCCGGCCTGGAGGAGGTCGCGGTCGAGGACTCCATCGGGCGATACATCGTGGCGCTCGCCGCGGCCACCCGGGAGCACCCGTCCGTGCTGGTCGGCGCGTCCCCGCGCGGCTCGCTCGCGCTGCTGCTGCTGGCCCGCGCGCGGGCCGCGCTGGCCGGGCGCGACTTCGTGGTCCCGGAGGACGTCAAGGAGGTCGCGGTGCCGGCGCTGACCCACCGGATCACGCTGCGCCCGGAGATGTGGCTGCGCCGGGTCGACCCCGCGTTCGTGGTGACCGAGGTGCTCGACGCGGTGCCGGCCCCGGCCAGCGGCGCGATGCCGACCTACGCGGGCGCCGGCGGGCACGCGTCATGAGCGAGCTTGCCGGCTCAGCGCCCGGCGGACGCCGCCGGGGTGGCGAAGCTGCGGAGACGGCATGAGCTCGCTGCGCCCGGCGGTGCCGCCGGCGGTCGCCGGGCTGCCGGGCGCGGAGCCGGAGGCGGAGAGCGCGCCGGTCTGGGTGCCGACCCGGGCGCTCAGCCGCGCGATCATGCTGGCCGGCCTGCTGCTGGTGATCGGCGTGGTGCTCGGCCGCCCCGACGTGGTCCTGCTGGCCACGCCGTTCGTGATCGGGACCGCGGCCTCGCTGCGCCGCCGGCCGGCCGCGGCACCGGACCTGGCGCTCACGGTCGACGCGGTCAACCGGGTGGAGGGCGGCGAGGTCGTCGCCGAGCTCGAGGTGATCAACCGGGACCGGGTGCGGTACGACCTGGTGCTGGTTCGGGTGCGCCGGTCCCGCTGGCTGCGGGTGGACGCGACGGAACGGCCGCACGGCCTGGCCGTGGACGCGGGCCGGACCGGCCTGATCGCGCTGGAGGGCCGGGCGCTGCGCTGGGGCCGCTACGACCTCGGCCCGGTCGCGGCCGCGGCTGCCGCGTGCGACGGCCTGTTCATGTCCGCGCCGGTGGTGCTGCGCCCGGCCCGGATCGCGGTCTACCCGCGCACCGAGCCGTTCCAGGCGGTCGACGCGATGCCGAACGCGGCCGGTCTGGTCGGCGGCCACCGTTCCCGCCGCCCCGGGCAGAGCGGCGAGCTGGCCGGCGTCCGTAAGTTCGGGCCCGGCGACCGGCTGCGGCGCATCGACTGGCGGGTGTCGCTGCGCGCCGGTGAGCTGCACGTGGCCGCCACGCTCTCCGACCGGGACGCCGAGGTGGCGCTGCTGCTGGACGTGACCGGCGAGACCGGCAACTCCGGGGGTGTCGACGGCGGCGCGTCCGTGCTGGACACCACGGTCCGGGCCGCGGCCGCGATCGCGGAGCACTACCTGCACCGCGGCGACCGGGTCTCGCTGCTGGAGTACGGCCCGGCCGCGCGCCGGCTGCGCGCGGCCGCCGGACGCCGGCAGTACCTGACCGTGCTGGAGTGGCTGCTGGAGGTGCGGCAGCAGGGTGGCGTCGGCGAGGGCGCCGACCCGGTCGCCGCGCACCTGGTCTCGGCGAACGCGCTGGTGGTGGTGCTGACGCCGCTGCTGGAGCCGGGCGCGGCCGAGATGCTGGCCCGGCTGGCCCGCTCCGGCCGGTACGTGGTCGCGGTGGACACGCTGCCGGCCACCGGACTGTCGCTGCCGGCCGGCGGCCCATGGGCCGAGCAGGCGATGCGCCTGTGGCGGATGGAGCGGGAGAACACGCTGGGCCGGCTGCGCGAGCACGGCGTGCCGGTGGTGACCTGGGCCGGCGCGGGCAGCCTGGATCTGGTACTGCGGGACATCGCCCGGTTCGCCGGCGCACCCCGGGCGGGCGTGCGGTGAAGGCCCGGATCCGGGCCCTGCGCGACGCGCTCCGGCGCGCGAGCCCCACGCCGATCCTGGTCCGGCTCGCGGTGGCCGGCACCGGGCTGGCCGCGCTGCTGGTCGCGCTGCCGGCCGAGTTCCTCGACCTGCGGGCGGCCGGCGTGCTGATCGTGCTGGCGGTCCTGCCGGCGTTGCGGCCGCGCGGCATCATGCCGGTGATCCTGGCGCTCGGCGTGATCGCGGTCTGGCTGGTCGGCACGGCCGCGTACGGCGAAGCGGTCTCGATCTGGCGGGTGCTCGCGCTCGGCAGCCTGCTCTACGCCGGGCACAGCCTCGCCGCGCTGGCCGCGTGCCTGCCCTACGACGCCGAGATCCGCTCCGAAGCGGTCACCGGATGGGTGATTCGGCTGTTCGCGGTGGTGATCGGATCGGCGGTCGTGCTCGTCATGGCGCTCGCCGCGGTCGGCCGTTTAACGCTCGGAGGTTACGCAGTGTTCGCGATCGGTGGCCTGGTGGCAGCGATCGCCGCCGCCGGCCTGCTCGCCCGCATTTCCCGATAATCGCCGCTGACCAGCACTTTTGCTCACGTAACATGTTTTTTACCTGGTCGGGAACGCGTCGTGGATCACAGAACTCGCCATCCCCCGCGCAAGGTCAAGAGGTTAGGAGAAAGATAACCCTCGTGAGTCCTCAGCGGATCCTTGTGGTTGGAGCTGGGCACGTGGGCCTTTTCGCCGCGCTGCGCCTCTCCAAGAAGCTCAGCGCGCGCGAGGCCGAGGTAATCGTCGTCGATCCTCAGCCGCACATGACCTATCAGCCGTTCCTCCCCGAGGCGTCGGCCGGCAACATCTCCCCGCGGCACGCCGTTGTGCCGCTGCGACGGGAGCTGCGCCGCTGCACGATCATCTCCGGTGAGGTCACTCGCATCGACCACGCGAACAAGAAGGTGCTGGTCGAGACCATCTCCGGGCCGGCCCGCGAGGTCGAGTACGACCACATCCTGGTCGCACCCGGCTCCGTGTCCCGCACGCTGCCCATCCCGGGCCTGCGCGAGCAGGGCATCGGCTTCAAGACCATCGGCGAGGCCATCTACCTGAGGAACCACTTCCTCGACCGGCTGGACGTCGCCGCCACCACCGTCGACGCCGAGACCAAGAAGCGAGCGCTCACGTTCTGCTTCGTCGGCGGCGGCTACGCGGGCATCGAGGCGCTGGCCGAGATGGAGGACATGGTCCGCTCCGCTCTGAAGTACTACCCGGAGCTGAAGCAGGACGAGGTCCGCTTCGTGCTGGTCGAGGCGACCCAGCGGATCCTGCCGGAGATCGGCCCGGACATGGGTGCCTACGCCGCCCGCCAGCTGCGCAAGCGCGGCATCGACATGCGGCTCGGCACGTTCCTGGAGTCCTGCGTCGACGGCAACGTGAAGCTTTCCGACGGCGAGACGTTCGTCACCGACACGGTCGTCTGGACCGCCGGTGTCAAGCCGTCTCCGATGCTGGCCAACACCGACCTCCCGCTCGGCCCGCGCGGCCACGTCAACTGCCTGCCCACGCTGCAGGTGGCGGACGGCGAGACGGTCGTCGAGGGCGCGTGGGCCGCGGGCGACTGCTCGCAGGTCCCGGACCTGACCGGCGGCGTCGGCGCGTGGTGCTCGCCGAGCGCGCAGCACGCGGTCCGGCAGGCCGTCGTGGTGGCCGACAACATCGCGCGCGCGATCCACGGGCGCGAGCCGAAGACGTACCGGCACAAGTACCTGGGCTCGGTCGCCGGTCTCGGCCTCTACAAGGGCGCGGCGAAGGTCTACGGCGTCAAGGTGCCGGGGTTCCCGGCGTGGCTGATGCACCGCTTCTACCACGTCAGCCAGATCCCGTCGTTCAACCGCAAGGTGCGGGTCGTGGCCGACTGGACACTGGCGTTCCTGCTCAAGCGTGAGGTGGTCGCGCTCGGCCAGCTGCACGCGCCGCGCGAGGAGTTCACCGAGGTCACGCCGCCCCTGGAGGCGAAGCCGGCCGCTGCTGAGCCGGTGGCCGCGGCCAAGGCCTGATCCACCGCGTTTCGTGCGGGCGGGTTCTCCTCGGAGAACCCGCCCGTTTCTCACGCCCGCCAGTACCAGACGTCGGCCGACCGGGTGCCGGGCGTGCCGAGCAGGCCCTCCAGCGTGACGCGCAGCGCGGGCGCGTTCGGCGTGGAGTCCGCCACCACCACGCACGACGCACCCCAGTGCGCCAGGTCGTTCCGTGCATCCTGGCGCTTCTGGTCGTCCAGTTCCGGCACGACGCCGGTCTTCGCCACCTCGGCGGTCACGCTCGACAGCGTCCGCTGGTAGGTGCCCATCGACGGGGCGCCGTCCGCGCCGTACGACGCGATGAAGAACCCCTCCGGAATGCCGAACGCGGTGTTCGTCGCCGCGGCCCAGCGCATCGGCCACGGGTCCTGCGGCGTGGGCAGCGGCACCGGCACCAGGACGCCGTCCTCGGGCACGCACTCCCGCCAGTGCCCGCCCGCGATGAACTCGGGCAGCGGCTCCCGGGCCGCGGCCGGCAGCGGCGCCGGCGTCAGCGGGGCCAACGCGGCGACGGCGAGCGCGGGCGCCACCCACCGGGCCAGGTCCGTCCGGGCCAGGCCGGCCTGGATGCCGCGTGCCAGGATCACCGCGATCACCGGGATCAGCGCCAGCGAGAACCGCATCGGCAGCGCGGCGTCGATCACCGGCACCTTCTCCAGCAGCGCGAACGGCCCCCAGATCTCCAATGGCTCCCGGTTGTGGACGAGTGACGGCCCGAGCGAGAGCACGCCCATGGTCAGACCGGCGAACGCGGCGGCCAGCACCGCGCGGTCCCGCCGTCGCCAGACCACGAATCCGGCCACGAGCAGCAGCAGCGGCCAGCCGAGGAACGTGTTGTACTCACTGGCGCCGGTGCTCAGCTCCGCCGCCGCGGGCTCACCGGCCACCGACAGCGGCGAGAACGCGGCGAAGCTCGCCAGGTCGGTCACGAAGTAGCCGGGCAGGAACAGCGTCCCGTTCACCGCCTGGGGACCACCGAACTGCACCCACAGCGGGTACGCCAGAAGCGCGCCGGCCACGACCGCGGTGAGCAGCATCCCGCCCAGGAACGGGCCGGCCGCGCGCACGGCGGCGCGCGGGTGCAGCACCGCGAACCCGGTCGTGAACAGCAGCAGCGTGAACGCGGTGAGGAAGAGCACCTCCTCGCCGATGAAGACCTGCACGGTCACGGCCGCGGCCAGGCCCAGCGCGGAGGTGACGACGGTCCGCCAGGCCTCCGCCCGGTACATCCGGATCACCAGCCAGACCATCACCGGCACCAGCCACTGCGCGGTCATGTGCAGGTGGCTGACCGACTGCGACACCATGCCGGGCGCGAAGCCGGCGAACAGCGCGCCGAGCCCGGCCGCGACCGGCTCCACCCGCAGCACCCGGCGGAACAGCACGTGCCAGGCGATCGCGGTGCCGGCCAGGTTCAGCGCCACCAGCAGCACGAACGTCACCGGCACCCCGAAGATCAGCGTCACCGGCGTCATCAGCACGCCGAGCACGATCACCGACGTGTTGGCGAGCAGGTTCACGCCGTCCGGCACGTTCAGGCGATCGGTGATCAAGCCGACATCGCCGGTGGCTATTCGGGTGTCGTAGGCCAGGAACCACTCGTACAGCGCCTGGTCCGCCGCGTTCAGCGCCATCACCTTGGTGCCCGGATCCGGCCACAGATAGGCGGTCAACCAGGCCGCCAGGAACAGGTAGAAGACGCAGAATGCCAGGTCAGCGACGTCCGGCCGCTTTCTCGCCGTCTCATCGCCGGCGTCGGCGGCAGGGTCCACTTCGGTCGGTGTGGGGCTCGTCACGGCAACGACAGTAGTGCGCCGCAGGGTTGTCGGCGCGCCCGGTGCGCCCCCACCCATTACCGTGGCATCTGCACACGCGCACCCGCCCGGGTGGTGGAATGGCATACACGGCCGCCTTAAAAGCGGCTGCCGAGAGGCATGCGGGTTCGACCCCCGCCCCGGGCACCCTGTTACTACCTTCTCGTCCCCTCCCACAAGGTGTAAGACCGGCTGCTCAGGAATTTCACAGGCCGGCGGGTCGCCCAGTCAGGTGAGCACCCCTTACTCTTGGCAGGAGTGTCATTACTGGCAGGAGGCCATAGACGTGAAGACAAGCAACCCGGTGCTGAGCCAGCTCGGCCGGGCTGCCGAGCGCGAGCGGGCCGGCGCGTACGGCGCCTACGGTCCCGGTGGCGCGCCCGGTTACGGTCCGGCGGGTTACGACCAGCCCTACCCGTCCCAGGCGTACCCGGCGGCTCCGCCGGCCGTCCGCCCGATGACCATCGATGACGTCGTCGTCCGTACGGTCGCGCTGCTTGCGATCACCGCGCTCTCCGCCGCGGCCGCGTGGGCCCTGATCCCGGCGCCCGTCGCGTTCCCGGTGCTCATCGCCGCCGCCCTCGGCGGCTTCGTGCTCGGACTGGTCCTCTCGTTCATGCGGATGGCCAACCCGATCCTGATCGGCATCTACGCGGTCATCGAGGGCGTGTTCCTCGGTCTGGTGAGCAAGGTCTTCGAGAGCCTCTACGACGGCATCGTCCTGCAGGCCACCACGGCCACGTTCGGCGTGTTCTTCCTGATGGCGATCCTCTACCGCGCCCGCGTGATCCGCGCGACCCCGAAGTTCGCCCGCATCATGATCTCGATCATGGTCGGCCTGGTCGCGGTCATGGCGATCAACTTCGTCCTGTACCTCTTCGGGATCAACTCCGGCCTCCGCGACGGCACCCCGCTGGCCATCGGCTTCAGCCTGGTCTGCATCGTCGTCGCCTCGCTGAGCTTCGTGCTCAACTTCGGCGAGATCGAGGAGGGCGTCCGCATGGGCCTTCCGCAGAAGTACGCATGGACCGCCGCGTTCGGCATCCTGGTCGGCCTGGTCTGGCTCTACCTGGAGATCCTGCGGCTGCTCAGCTTCCTTCAAGACGACTGAACCCGCGCGGCCGGCCATCCCGCCGGTCGCGCCCCACCCCTTTCGCCGAAGCCCGCCCGAGCCCTCCCCGGCACGGGCGGGCTTCGCCCTTCCCGGGAGCGGCCGCGCCTCCTGAGCCGGTTCCTGGAGTGGCTGTGCGCGTCCAGCCGAGCCCTCGCGGACCGGGGGGCTTCGCCCGTTCCGCCAGGCGGCCGCGCGTCTCGATCCGGTGCCGGGCGTGCGGTGCGGTCCGCGCCGGGAGCGGCTCTCGCGCCCGGTAGCCTCGGCACGGTGAGCACCGCGACCCTCGACCAGGCCCTGGAGCGTTTCATCCGCCAGGTGGGCCACTGGGAGGCTCCGCGCTGGGCCGCTCCGCTCGCCGGAGGTAGCCGCGCCGACGCCCTGCACGCCCTGGTCACCTGGGTGGCGGACGCCGCGGCCGACGCGGAGGGCGAGCCCCGGCGCCCGGTGCCGCGGCTCACCAACGATCTCGCCCTAGTGGATCAGCTTCGGGTGGTCGTGGCCGACCTTCGCGCCGCGAACCCCGGCGAAGCCGTCCTGGCCGAGGCGGCCGGGCGTCTCACCGCCCTGCGCCACACGCTCTGAACCACACGCTCTGAACCACACGCTCTGGACCACGCGCGCTGGACCACGCGCCGCGAGTTCTTTCACGTCAGCGCGGAACTCTGGTCCCTCCCCGCGGGCGGCTCCGCTCCGGCCACCGCGTCGGAGACGGCCCGTCGTGGGCCGGCCCGTCGGTGGTCGCGCCGGCTTCGCCGCGTCGTGACCTCGTACGGTGACCGCGTACCGCGGCCGCCGGGAAGGTCGGCGGCCGCGGTGCGATGCGCGGTTTGTCCTGTTCTGCCCAGCCAGGCTGGGAGCGGAAGGGAGGAGCGCCAGCGACGACCGGTGCCCGCGGGAGCAAGCCCGACCTGAGTCGCCGGAAGTGGGAAAAGGATCAGTTGAGGCGTTCGAGGATCATGGCCATGCCCTGGCCGCCGCCGACGCACATGGTCTCCAGGCCGACGGACTTGTCGTGCCAGGAGAGGGAGTTGAGCAGTGTGCCGGTGATGCGGGCGCCGGACATGCCGAAGGGGTGGCCGACGGCGATGGCGCCACCGTTCACGTTGAGTTTGTCGATCGGGATGCCGAGCTGCTGGTAGGAGGGGATGACCTGGGCGGCGAAGGCCTCGTTGATCTCGACCAGGTCGACGTCGTCGATCGTCATGCCGGCGCGGGCCAGTGCCTGACGGGACGCCTCGACCGGGCCCAGGCCCATGATCTCGGGGGACAGCGCGGTGACGCCGGTGGAGACGATCCGGGCGAGCGGGGTGATGCCGAGCTCGCGGGCCCGGGTATCGCTCATGACGATGACGGCGGCGGCTCCGTCGTTGAGCGGGCAGCAGTTGCCGGCGGTGATGCGGCCGTCCGGGCGGAAGACGGGCTTGAGGCCGGAGACGCCGTCCAGGGTGACGCCGGGGCGCGGGCCGTCGTCGGCGGTGACCACGGTGCCGTCGGGCGTGGTGACCGGGGTGATCTCGCGGGACCAGAAGCCGTTCGCGATGGCCTTCTCGGCGAGGTTCTGGCTGCGGACGCCGAACTCGTCCATCTCCTCGCGGGAGACGTCGTAGACCTGGGCCAGGTTCTCGGCGGTCTGCCCCATGGTGAGGTAGATGTCCGGGAGGGAACCCTCGGCGCGCGGGTCCTGCCAGACCGGCGTGCCGCCCTTGGTGCGGGCGGCGCTGCGGGCACGGGCGTCGGCGAACCGCGGGTTCTCCCAGCCGCCGCCGACCAGGGCCTGGGCCTCGGGCGGCAGGCCGTCGGAGTTGCCGCGCGCGTAGCGGGAGACCGTCTCGACGCCGGCGGAGATGAAGACGTCGCCCTCGCCGGCCCGGATCGCGTGCATGGCCATCCGGGTGGTCTGCAGCGAGGAGGCGCAGTAGCGGGTGAGGGTGGCGCCGGGCAGGCCGTCCTGGCCGAGCAGGGTGGCGACGACGCGGGCCATGTTGAAGCCCTGCTCGCCGCCGGGCAGGCCGCAGCCGAGATAGAGGTCCTCGACCGTGGCCGGGTCGAGTTGGGGAACCTTGTCGAGCGCCGCCTGAATGATGGTGGCGGCCAGATCATCGGGGCGCATTTCGCGCAGGGAGCCCTTGGCGGCGCGTCCGATGGGGGAGCGGGCGGTGGCGACGATGACAGCTTCCGGCATGAACGAACGTTAACCCACCGGTAACAGGATTTGGAAGGCCACTTCAGAATCCGTCACACAGGCCACTACCTGCACTTACGCCGACCGCACCGGAGAAGGACGGTTAGCACAGTGCTTAAAGCCCAATTAACTCCGCAGGATCGAACGATGGTCTCAAGATCCGCTTCGGGTGACGGTGAGTGACATGACTCGGCACCCCCGCATCCCCCGACCCGAACTCGCCCTGGTTCACAAGCTGTGGGTGGACGGCTGGCGCCTGGCGCTGGAGGCCGACAACAACTCGACGACCGCAACGATCAGGATCTACCTGTACTCCGTGTCGATCTTCTCTGCATGGCTTCAGTCAACGCGGCCCGGAGCCTCCTATGAGGACGTGCAGCGAGACGACCTTCGCCAGTTCTGGATCTGGATGCGTGCCGGTGGGCAGCCCTGCCCGCACCAGTTCGACTCCGACGCCGAGCCCGGCCCCGCTGTCGACCCCGCCCTGCGCTGCGATGGGTACTCGTCCTCGTCGATCAGCACGTATGCGAAGGGGGTTCAGCGCTTCTTCGCGTGGTATGCGGCCGAGGACCAGGCCGCGAATCCACATGAACGCCTCGCCGCGCCATCGCCGCCATCGGCTGAGAGTCTCATGCCCGACATGATCAGCGACGAGGATCTCGTCAACATGATCAAGAATGCGGAGGCGGGACGAGAGTTCGCCGACCTTCGCGATGCAGCCATTCTGCGCTTCATGGGCGCCACAGGTACGCGCATCGCAGAGGTCGCCGGTGTGGACCTGGAACACCTTGACCTCGCGAACAGAAGTGCCCGCGTCTTTGGGAAAGGGCGGCGGTGGAGAACGGTCTTCTTCGATCCGAAGACCGCGCTCGCGATACACAGATACCTAAGATCCAGGTCGAAGCTCTCATGGGCCTCGGGCATCCAGGGCCTATGGCTTAGCCGCAACCACTCCAAGCTCTCCGTGGAGGGCTTGTACGCCATCGTGCGGCGCCGAGGCGATCAGGTGGGCGTGAAGGTGCACCCGCACATGATCAGGCACCGTTGGGGCGACCGAGCCAAGGCCGCCGGCGCCAGCCGGGAGTCGCTCAAAGCCTTGGGTGGGTGGCGCAGCGATAGGTCCCTAGAGCGCTACGGGATCAGGGGCCGCGAGGCTCGGGCGGCCTCCGAGTATGACCGGCTTGACATCATGCGAGGCGTCTGACCAAATAGGACACACGTTCGAACACGCTACCGCACCGCGCGACCGATCGTGGTAGTTCTATCGGTGGAAGTTGCAATCCGTTCGACGGGTGACGCGCTCCGTGATCATGTCGATATCGTGGTTCTTCGAAGTTGATCGACGTGGGTGAGACGTCGAGACGGGGAAGAGTTTGGTTGCCAAGGGAGGCCTCACCATGCCCGCAACACCGCAGGATGAAGAAACGCCCACCCGCCTGCGGCCCGACCGGCTCGCGCTCGTCATCGCCGTCATGGTGACGAACGTGGTCGTGACCCTCTTGCTCATCGAGTGGAGCAGCGAACGCGCGCTGCTCCCGCAGCCCGTCGAGACCGCCATGATGGCAGTTGTGGCGATCGCGTGGGGCTACGTCGCGCTCAAGCGCACGGAGGCGCGCTTGATCGGCCGCATCCGCGCCAGCGACGAGTCCTTCATCGAAGGGGTGCGCTGGAGTCGGCGGCCCCGCCGCCGCTGACCGCGTCAACGGAACAAAATCGCCGCCAGGGCTGGGTGAGAGCCACTGGCGGCGATTCCCTTTCCCCGCCGGCGCCGGACGAGGAGGGCTGCGCCGGTGCCGTTGAAGGGGCGGCACCGTCTCAGCGCGTCTTGCGACGATTCGGAAAATACAAGATCAGTGCCCGAAAGTCTCTCACATTTGACGTTCTTGAGTGACTGGCGCCAATGTGAGAAGGTCAGCGCAAGCTGCTCCGTTTAGGCCTGCCGCTGAGGCCTCGACTGCGTTGGGCGTGCCCCAAGCTTCCTATTGAGCTTCGACCGGCTGGTGTTGGTCTGCTCGCACAGAAGTTCGTCCGGCACCCCCGCCACTCGCGCCGCCTGCATCTTCAGCCACGACGCCTCCTCGGCGTCGGAGGCGGATCGGCGCGCTTCGACCGCCTCGCTGAGCGCCCGTAGTTGCTCCTCGGAGCCCGTCCATTTCGGTCGCACCATGCGAGAACGGTAGCACTTTCCCGTGTCGCTTTGACACGTGAACGCTTCGCCGCTATGGTCGCCATTACTGTGTCGTTTCGACACGCTAACTCGGCCTTGACGATGCAGGCCGTCCCGCGTTGCTCATCGAGGAGCCCACGATGACCGCCCCCACCCCCATGGCCGACCTGCTGCCCCGCGCTCGCGCGCTCACCGTCGAGCAAGGCGAGGTGCCCTCGCTCCGCCAGCTCAAGTCGACGCTCGGCGTCGGATTCGACAAGGCGCGCCGCATCCGTACCGCGCTCGAATCCGAGCGGACGTCCGAAAGCGACAGCCGCAGGCGACACCTGCACCGGCTCTCACGGCGCGCCAGCCCGGCGCGACGCCTTCCGGTGCGCCCACTCCCGCGAGCCGAGTCCGCCGCCACCGAGGCGCCCGCGGCCGTACTTGAGTACGACGCCGAAGCGACCATGACAGCGCAGCTGACGAGCCCGGTGGCCGAGCCCGCTGCGGTCGCCCCCGACCGCGAGTCGCTCAGGCGGCTTGTTCGCGTGCGCTGGGCCGTCCGCGGAACGCTGCTGCTCGGCGTGGCCGCCTCGGTTATCGCCAACGTCCTGCATGCCATCGACAACCCGATCAGCCAGGCGATCGCGGCGTGGCCGCCGTTCGCCCTACTGCTCACCGTCGAGCTGATCTCCCGGGTGCCGGTGCACCGCCGGTCGCTCGCCTACATCCGGATGATCGCGACCACCGCAATCGCGGGGATCGCGGCCTGGATTTCGTACTGGCACATGGCCGGCGTCGCGGCCCGCTACGGCGAGAGCGCATCGTCCGCGCACCTGATTCCGCTGTCGGTGGACGGCCTGATCGTGGTCGCGTCGATCTGCCTGGTCGAGCTAGGCGGGCGCATCTCCGAGGCTCAGGCGTCGGCGGCCGTCGCGCAGCAGCGCACCGACGAACTGCTGCACGCCGGAATCCCTGCGGAGTACCACGCGCCGGCGAACCGGCCTGACCTCGCCGACCGGCCGCTGTCCGATTTCGCACGAGCGGCGCACGCACTGCCGTACCCCCCACTCGGGACGTCCGAGCCTGGCCTGCACGGCGATCCGACCGGTACGGGTGAGCGGCCGGATCCTGCGCCGGAGCCCGAGGAGCGCACACCGGAAGAGGTGGTCACCGTAGGTCAGGAGGTGCGCGAGGACTCCCGGACCGATCAGGAGATCGAGGCCCTGATCCGCGCGGTGATCAAGGGCGCGCCCGGCATGTCGCAGCGCGCGATCGCGCGGGCGGCGGGCGTGTCCACGCATAAGGTCCGCAAGGTCGTCCGGGCGCTCGACGAGCAGCCGGGCGCCGGTGACTCCGCGGCTGAGGCGCCCGACGCGGGCCGCCGGGCGATCGACGGCCCGGCGCCGCTGAACCCGGTTGCCGTGGCCGAGGCGGTCGATCGCGCGATCAGCGGCGAGCGCGTGGACGACGAGCTGACCGGGGTGGCCCGGTGATCGGCGACGTGGCGGGTGTGTGGGTGACGCTGTATGTCGCGCACCAGGTGGGCGACCACTGGGTGCAGACCGAGCACCAGGCCGACCCGGGCTGGACGGGGCGCCTGCACTGCGCCGCGCACGTCGGGTGCGGCCCCAGTTGCGCGGCCGCAACTCGCCTGGGCGTCAGCCGATACCCGAAACCGCTCAAGCCGTCAGGAGAAATCTGTGGAATCTGGCCACTGGATCCTCGTCGGCCTGGCCGCGGCCGCCGTGCTGAAGTACGTCGGCTCGTGCGCCTGGTGGCCCTTCGCGCCGTGCTGGTGCTGCTCCGGCACCGGCACGCACGCACGACGCGACGGCGCGGTCTGGCGGGCGTGCCGGATGTGCACCGGCACCGGTCGCCGCGTGCGTATCGGCCGGACGATCTACAACCGGCTCTCGGGTCGCTGACCGCTTTGGAGCGGGAGCGCGAGAAGGTCCATCGGCGGCAGCAGGTCCGGCTTCGAGATGCCGACCTGCTGCCAGCCGTGAGCGGCGTAGATCTGGCGAGCGAGCGCAGCTGGGTTGCTCGCGAGCACGGCCCATAGTTCGGTGCGCTCGGCCAGCCATCGGCGTAGCAGCTCGGCACCGACGCCGCGGCCGCGCCACGGCCGTCGAACGAACCACTCCATGAGCGCCGCCTTGGGCGCGGCGCGTAGGTCTTCGGGTGGGGCGGTTTCGCCGTTCGCCCACCATCGGCCGGCGTCCATCGTCCAGCCGTACGCCACGCCGGCTAGGTGCGCGTCCGAGACGGCGCGGATCAGCGCAAAGCCAGGACGGGTGACTTCCTCTGCGAAGTGCTCGCGGAAGCGGGCGAGGTGCTCAGGACCTTCGAGGTATGGCGGCTCCGCGTACACCTCGGCGTAGACCTCGGCGAGCTGCCCGGCGAGCGCAGCAGCAGCCGGTCCGTCGAGCCGGTCGTAGCTCACGTCGGGCATGGGGCCAGCCTATGCCGACGGCAGAGCCGGGATTCGGTCCGTGAGTTCCTCCACCTCGATCAGGTCTCGGTGGTCGGTCGGCACGGTGGCCACAACCATGCGCACCATCTCGTGCAACAGCTCGTTGTGCCGGTCTGCGGGTAAACGGTCCAGGGCATCTGCAGCGTGCCGTAGGCCGTCGGTGACCTGGCCGGCCTGAATGATGCAACTCGCCCGGTGCATCTCCACCTGCGCGCGCAGGCGGGCCTGGCTCGCCGGGTACAGGGCGACGGCATGGTCCTGTGCCCGAGCCGCCTCCTGCAGCCGACCGGTGCGGCTGTAAACCCAACTCTGGGTGTGCCACATGCGGTGCTCGGGCCAGCCCCAGACCGAACCGGTCGCTGAGGCCACCTCGGACGGCATGGTGGCCGTGATCCGTTCGACCGCTTGGGCTGCCTCGACTGCGCCATCGGCGTCGCCGACCATGGCGAGCGCTTGCGCTCGGCACGCCAGCGCGCCAGCTGTGCCGGCGCAGGAGCGTTCGCCGGCTAGGGCCAGCGTTTCATTGGCCGTACGAAGTGCCCGCGTGGCGCTCCGGCCGTCGTACAGGGCGTTGATCGCGTCGTAGGCGCCGACCAGCAGCTTGGTGTCAAGGTCACCCGACTTGTCGGCGGCCACGCGCGCGGTTGCCCACCAGCGGCGGGCGGTGGCGCGCTCACCCCTCGCTGTGAGAATCATGGCAAGGATGCAGGACATCTGGCCGGCCGCGCGTGCGAGCTGGCGGTCGGCTGGCTGCGCCGCCATGAGCTGCAGAAGAATGACAAGGTCCGTCTGGATCCGCTGCAGCAACTCGCCGAACCCGACCAGGTAAAAGTCCGTCGCGTAGTCCTGGGCGATGAGCTGCCAGTCGTCGTGGTCGGCGTCCACCGCCTGGCCGATACCCTGGCGCAGCGCCTCCATGGTTACCAGCGGCGACACCGTGGTGGTGACCGCCAGCCCGGTCAGCGTGCCGAGAAGCGTGCGTCGACGCACGTCGGCCTCCTTCCCGCCGTGGAACAGGGCGAGCAGCTCGCCTCCGGCGTTCAAGGCGACGTCGCACACCTCAGCGAACTCTGCCGATCCGAGCCGGTCGCCGCGCTCGACCTGCCCGTGGTAACCGAAGTCGTATCCGGTTTTGTCGGCTATTGCACGCAAACTGCGGAAACCCGCAGCCAGACGGCGCCGTTTGAGTGCTTCTCCGAAGTTTTCCACGGGCTCCCCTACGAGCGTGGCTCCGCCTGTGGGCCCACGTGGGCTCCACAGCTCACTTCTGTGCATCGCTATGCGTGGCTGCGACGCTACGGGCATCGCTCCCGGATCGTCCAGATGATCCCCCCGTGGAAGAACCGGGAGCGACTCGGAGCGGGTGTGGTGGCAGCTGCGGCAACCTGGCGCTGCTGCCGCACCCCATGACGGAGGGAGCGGCGTCGTGATGCGCGGTTGGACGACCTACGCCACGGTGCTCGCGCCGCCGCACGAGCCGATGCGGCCGAGCTGGCTCTGTGCGCAGGACGGGATGGCGTGGCCGTGCGGCGTTGCCCGCACGCAGCTGGCCGCGTCGGTCCACCCGGCGGATCTAGGCACCACGCTGGTTGCGCAGCTGGAACGCGCGGCCCGTGACATGCCGGACTCAACGCCGGACGAGCTGTACGAGCGCTTCATCGCCTGGACGCTGGAGCCGGCATGTTGACGCTGGAGCCGGGCATGGTGCTGGAGCTGCGCGCCGCGGACTACTGCTACGGCACCCAGCGCCTGAGGCTGCGGCTCATTCAGCCGCCCGAGACACGAGGGTTGCCGCTGGAGCGCCTGGAATGGGTCGAACTCCGTGGCGAGAGGCTGGATGATCGCGCCGTGACGGTTGAGCGGCGCGTGATCCTCGCCCGCGTGGACGCCCTCGCGGCGGCCGTCCGTGTCGAGCGGGCGGTGGCGTCATGAGGGGCGCGACGGACGAGCCGATCAGCCCGGAGATCGAGCACGCTGCGGCAGTGCGCACGGTGCGCCGCCACGCCCGACGCGGCTGGTGCGGGCCGACCTGCAGGAGTAGTCCGTCCGTGTGCACGCAGATCGCGTGGGCGCGGAGATACCTCGCTGAGCGAGGCGAGCTGAACCAGGCCGCCGCTGGGGTGGCCAGAGGAGAGGAGCGCACCATGATCATGCACATCGCGGACGCCAGCACGGTTCACGCGGACTGGGTCAAGAGCAGCCGCAGCTCGTCGAACGGCGCGTGCCTGGAGGTGGCCGCCGTTGGAGAGGGCATCGCGCTGCGCAACAGCCGTGAGCCGGCCGGCCCCGCTCTTCTGCTGACCGTGCCCGAGTTCGCGGCGTTCGCCGAGGGATCAAAGGCCGGCGAGTTCGACCGCTACTACCTCCAGCGCGGCCCGGGCGGCATTCGGGCCGAAGCCTGACTCCGCCCCGCTCCTCGGCAGGCCCCGCCAGCCGACGCCGAGGAGGGCGGTCCGGACTCCCGCTGGCCGGGAGTTCGGACCGCGAGACTCCCCCGGCCCTTATCCGAGCGCGGATCGCAACGCGCGGGCCGGGCGAGAGCGGTCCTGGATTTCGTCTCCTTTGCCGGGACCGCATCCCCGTTTCCGTTTCGTCCATGGCGGAGAGCGGGGGCGGTCCGGGCTCCCGGGAGCCCGGACCGCGAGACTCCCCGCCCTGCATCTGTGGCGCGTCCCCGCAACGGCGCGGCAGGGCGGGTGGAGAGCGGCCCCCGGGTCGGTGATCCCCGGGGACCGCGACATGAAAAGGCGGCCCGCACCCCCGCACCGGGTGCGGGCCGCCCATGGCCGTCCGTTTCCGGGACCGAGGCGGCACAGGGCCCCGGACCCCGCCTACGGGTCCGGGGCCTCTCTACGTTTCCGATCGCTCGGCTTAATCGACTATGTTCATGTGGCCGCGGGTCCGGACAGCCAGGATCGCGAGCGGCGGCGAGCGCGCCGGGCTGGCTGGGCGCGCGAGGTTGCGAGTTCGCCGCCGCCCGCGGCCCTACGGCGGCGGCTTGCCGGCCTGGCGCCGGAGCCGGGCGATCTCGGCCCTCAGGGCGCGCTCGACCAACGCGGTCATCTTCTCGCCGTTCGCGGTGGCCAGTTCGGAAGCCTCGTCCCAGATTGCACCCAGGCGAACGGTGCGCACGGGTGTCTGGCCGGTAGCGGGGCGTCCCGCTCGCTTCTCCGTCACCCAAAAAATGTAACACAGAAATTGGCCTCAGGCTCTTGTCTTCCGCTGTCCACTGAGTAATACTTGTATTACAGAAACGGGGACTGACCAGGGGAGAGAAGATGAACGCCGAGCAGGCCGCCGCTAACATCGAGACCGCCTACTTCAAGATCGCGAACCGCGGCGACATCGTCAGCTTCCTCGCCGTCCGCGACGCGATGACGTGGTGCGAGATGACCACCGAGCAGTGGCAGGACGGCATCAAGTACCTGCACCGCCACCGCGACGACGTTCTCGCCGCCCCGATCCTCTACCCCGGGCAGTACACGCAGGCCGAGCGCGACACCTACGTCATCGTCGCCGGCCAGCCGCGGCAGACCTTCTACTTCCTCTAGGCAAACGCCAAAGCGGCCCGCACCCGGGTGGGGTGCGGGCCGCTTCGGCGTTCGGAAATGCAATCCGGTCAGGACTCGTCGAGGTCCGGCCGCGGCGTGTGCCGCGCGAGGTAGGCCGCGACCGTGGTGATCGCGGTCGGCAGCAGCGGCGCGGCGAAGACCTCGGCCAGGTCCGGCAGGGCCGTGATGAGGTTGGCGTCGCCGATCGCGTGGAGCACGCCGAGCAGTGCGGCGAGGCCGAGGTACGTCGCGATGCCGGCCACCGCGACCTTCCGCTCGATCGGGGCGGTAACGCTCGGCGCCGGGGTGGATGTGGACATGATGATCTCCTCGGATGTCGTACGTGTGTGCTAAAGCGAGATAGGGTGCGCGGATGGAACGCACGGACTGGCCGTTACTGCGCCCGGCACCCGGACAGTGGATATGCGCAGATCACGGCACAATCGACAGGCCGTATGCCGGTGTCGTGCTGGCCTGCCCGAACTGCCTGGTCGGCCTGCTCCGTACGGTCCTGGTCCGCGGCCAGGTGATGTACCGGGAGGAGGCACCGGAGCGGTGCGCTGGCCCGGAACAGCACCTGCTCGTGGCCGACGCGGTGCTGGTGGGCTGGATCGGCTGCCCGTGTAACGCGAGCGGCGGGCACCGGTCATGGGCGTGCCGGAGCTGCGGCGACGTGCAGTCGTGGCCACCGCACGACGTCGCGGCCGCGCAGCCGTACTTCGGTCCGGGCGCCGGGGACCGGGTGCCGGGAATGGTCAGCTGATATCGACGCGCCGAGGCGGTACCTCGATGGGCTGGCTCACCATCGCCCGCAGCTCGTCGCGGGTGACATGCGGGCTCAGGACCGCGAGCCGCCAGGACCGCAGCGTTCCGGCCAGCGTCGCCACGGACGCGGACAGTTCGTCGACCTGTCGGGTGGCCGAGCGGGTGCGCTCCTCCAGCTCGGTGACCCGCTCGCGCAGCGGCTGGACGAGCGTAAGCGCGGTGTCGGTGATGACGTCGGCCGCGTCCGCCCTCAACTTCCGGCGCTGGGCGAGCACGGCGACGCCGCCGGCCGCGCCGAGCAGGCCGCCGAGCGCGGCGATCGCGGTCAGGATGTGGCCGAGGATGCCGTCGCTCATCGGTCACCGTCCACCAGCAGCGGGACTTCCACGGTCATGCCCGCCTCGGCGGCCCGGCCGAGGCGGCGCAGATCAACGATGATCTGTCCCCACCTCCACCAGGACGCCACGGCTAGCGCGGACACGAACCCACCGGCGACGATCGCCTGCTCGGCGGAGACCGCGTAGAGGGAGATGGAGTACATCGTCGCCGCGGTGCCGAGCACGCCGATGCCAAGCAGCTCCAGGCCGAGCCCGACGAGGAGCCGGCGCCGGGGCACCGCGACGCCGGCCAGCCCGGCGAGGCCGGCGACGATGAGCCCAATCGCCCAGACGGCCTGGATCGTGGGCGGCATGGCCGTTGACACAGACCGAGGCACGACCGCGCCCAAGTGCAGCGCGGTACCGACGATGAACGCGGCGAGCAGCGTGCAGACCTCGAACGGGTGCCGACCGCTCGCGACGATCAGCGGCCGGCCGCCCATCAGTTCTCCGCCGGGGATGCTGCGATCGCGGCCACCGAGCCGGACGCTAGCAGGGTGATGAGCTTGTCGAGCTTGGCGTTGGTGTCGAGCTGCGCCCGCAGGATCTTCTGCTGGTAGGCGTAGAACTTGGCGCGCTCGTCGCCGCCCGAGTGGGTGGCCGAGCGGCCCGGACCGACGTCGCCGTTCACGAACAGATCGAACAGATCGGACATGTCTTCCTCGTCTTCCTTGTCGGTCGGCGCCGCCAGGATGCCGACGTGTTGCAGGTACGCACGCACCATCGCGAGCGCGCCGTGGCCGCGGGAGTCGCGGAACCACGAGATATGGGTGTGCGTGAGGTGGCTCGCGTCGCCGCTGGAACGCCGACGCAGCCGGTCCCACCGCTTGACCGTCTTGCCGTCCGGGGAGTAGATGACCTCGCGGATGTCGCGCGTCCAGTCGGCGCCGGCCTCGCACTGGGCGACGAGCCAGAGGGAGAAGTCCCGGAGAGTGGCGCGGCCGCGGGAGAACTCGCCGACGTCCAGGGCGCTCGCGTAGGCGTCCGGGCGGCTGTCGCGTGGGGATTCGTGCTTGGAGTACACCGCGCCGCCCGGTAGCTCCGGCTCACCGCAGTGGTAGCTGTCGGTTCCCATGCTGGCCGGGCCGGCGACGATGCCAACCTCCGCCGGGTCCAGGTCGGCCGGCACGGTACCGGGATGCATGTCCAGGTGCTCAAGGAGCATCGCGCGGGCACCCAGAAGTTCGGTCGGGGCGACCGTCATGAGGTTTCACCTGCCTCTATTCGGTGTACGGTGGCCCGCTCCAGCAGGCTCGGATGGGGGTCGCCGGGTGACACCTGCACGTCCCACCTACGGGCTTCGTCCAAGTACCAGTCCTCCGGCACCGCCAGCTCAGCCCGGATCGTCGCGAGCCGGGCGCTGACTTCCTCGGCGGTGACGTCGCCGAGCTCGAACGCGTGGAGTCCCTCCGGGGTGGCCACGATCGCCCACCAGCTCATGCAGGCATCCGATCCCAGCTGATGTCCATGGAGGATTGGCCGGTGGTCGTGGCATAGGTGGAGAGCGTCGTTCCTGCGGTGTGCCAGCCCTGAAGTTCCAGATACGAGCCGACGCCGAGGGGAACCAGCATCGACCGTGCCGGGACGGCCAGCACACCGGATACGGCCGCCGGGATGATCACCTCGGAGCCGTCCAAGGGTGTTCCGTTGACGGCCCAGCGAGCGCCTCGCTGCCCCGCGGTGTTGCCCGCGAACGCCACCGCGCCGCCAACGCGGTACCAGCCTGGATAGGCGGCCGTCCACCGGCTCGTGTTCGCCGAGTTGCTGTGCGCGCTCGACCCGATCGGATCGTCGTCGAGGTCTTCAGCGGTCATCGTGATGCTGGTCCACGTGGCCGTGGATAGTGGCTGGGCCGTGGCCTGCCTCAGTCGGCCAGCGGGCTTGTTCAGTAGAAACGTCAGGACATCGCTGATGTAGGCGTTGAGGTTGGTGACGTTGAGGCCATCCTCGTCGAGCCAGACGCGTGCAACCGGAACAGAAGGCAACGAGAGGCCCTTTCGTCAGTAGGTGATGCGGGTGTCGGGGCCGACGACGGCATCTCCGACGCGTATGCCGGCGGGTGGCTGCCCGGGTGTGGGGCCGAGCAGGGGTGAGGTGCGGAATTGGATCCAGCGGGAGGAGCCGGGGCCGATGGTGTGCTCGATCCCCTGCACGATCTGATCGCCGATGTCATCCGGTGACGCGTTCGGGACCTCCGTTACCTCGATTCGGTCGCCGACCTTGATCCCGAGCAACTGGAGGCGCTCGGCGGGGGTGCGGCTGAGCATGTTGAGCCGCAGGCCCGGGATGCGGGTGCGCGGCCGGTCGCCGGTGCGAAGCGTCCAGGTCGCCCACGCGGTGGCGTCGCCGTCGACGGCCGAGTCCAGGGTGACGGAGCGTGGGTTGGTGCCGTATCGACGTCGCCGGGCCGGGTCGCTGCGGCGTGTCGTGGTCCGGTTCGGGATGGTGGCTGTCGCGTCGGTGATCGGCCGGTCGGTGCGGTACTTCAGCGAGCGGCTTTCGATCCAGCCGAACGGGATCTGCATCGTGACGGGCTGCGCGTACCGGCGCGTGCGCGGAACCGCAGTGATGTGCCCTCTACCGTCCGTAATAAGGAGGTCTTGACCGGATGTTGCTGCCGCGCGTGCTGCCGCGGCCGGGGACTGCCCCGCCAGCGCCGGCCGCCGGAGCGGTGTCGACGCGGCATTCGGCATGTCGACGTCCCAGGCGGGCACGCCCGCGTATCGGGCGATCGTCGCCACTCGCTCGGCCACCGTCTGCCGCTCCAGGCCCTCGAAGCCGTGCCGGTGCTGGGCGATGTGCTCCTCGCGCGTCCACGCGGGAGCACCCTTCCGCACCTGCAGGTGTGCGAGGGCGCCTTCGTAGTCCGCTCCGAGCGTGAGTACGTCCGTCGAGAAGGCGCTCCCGGCGAGGCTCGCGGCCGTCAGGGTGGAGGAGTAGTCGTCACCGATCCAGAGATCGAGGATGCCTGCGACGACGTCGAGTCGCAGGGTCGCCAACGCCCATTGATCGTGATTGAAGGTTCGGTCGCGGCCGGGGTTGATCTGTTCGGTCACCCCACCGTTCGAGGCCCTGACCAGCAGCTTCCGGAACCGGTCGGCACCGGTCCCCTCGTACCCCATGTTGAGCTGCAGAAAGTCATCAGCTGCGTCCGTCAGATTTGCGAACGTCCAGACGCCAGGAGACCGCAGGAACGGGCTGGTCGCGATATCGTAGGTCGGCTCGCGGTACCGCACCCACACGGAGACGGCGACCTGATCGGTGGTGGTGAAGTTCGTCGGGTAGACGATCGTGGCGGAGGCCGACGTACCGGCGTCCAGGTTGTCGGCGGGGTTCCATTGCATGTAGGACTGGTCATCGCCGTCTGGGCCTGCAACGGTCTGCGCCACAAGCACGCCGGCCGCGTCGACCGCCTCAAAGCCCTTCGCCGTCCCCGCGTAGGTCCTGACCCAGGAAGGCTGACCGGTGATCGCGGACACCGGCGGCACCGGGTCGGACAGGGGAAGCCAGTCGACGAGCCGCTCGTCCGCGACGTGCCGGATGTGCTCGGCAAGGTTGCCCTCCAGCGGCGCCGCAGCGTCGAGTACGCCAAGAACGTCAATCGCGGTGCACGTCACCGGCTGCACCCGACCCGGTGAGACGAGGGTCATCTCCGGCATCTCCAGGTAGGTGGTCGCGAGCATCACCTCCACCCCGGCGACACGCTCAGTCAGCCGTAGCTGGGTACCGTGCCCCCACCGCTGGTGCCAAGGGCTGGCGGGATTTCTCGGGGTGAGCCAGCCGTCAGCGTTCTTGAGCGTCACCCCGATCCGGGTTGGCTCGACATCGGTTGATTCGGTCTGTCGTCCGATCGAAACCGAGACCGCCTGCCCGCCGGCCCCGTAGTGCAACCGGCCTGTCAGGTCCACCCAGTACGGCCCGACCGATCCCGTGAAGCTGATGGCCGGAGCCGTGTTGCTGTTCAAGGAGTTCCGGGCGGACCTCCACCCGCACGAGCCCGCACCGGACAGGGCGGTGTCGGTGGTCTCGACCTGCCAGCCGTCCGGCTCGCGGTCGGCGACGTTCCAGACGCGGGCCTGAAGGGCCGACTCCACGACGGAGAACGCCAGCCCTACCACCATGCCGGCGACGTACGTGACCAGGTGAACGCGCGCGGCGGCGAGCACCGTCGTGGTCCCGGCCACGGTCCGGCTGATCTGCACCTGCACCCGCTGGTCCGCCCCGAACAGCACCTCCGCGGCATAGCGGTTGTCGCCGTCGGTGGCGCGCGCGATGACGCCGGCGACGATCGGTCCGCCGGTAACGGGCTCGCTGAGGGAGATGTGCGCGGTGATGACCTGGTCGGCCGCGGGCGCCAGAATCAGCGTGGTGCGCGGGGCCAGGTCGGTCAGCGTATGGACGACCTGGTGGTGGCGGGTGGGAACTGCAAGCCCGGCCCGCAGGGTGATCTCGGGGTTCACGCGCTACCTCGTTGACGGGAGAAGAGCGGACGGGGCCACGCCGATCTGGCCGGCGTAGTCGATCAGCTGCTCGCGCAACACCCGGCCTTCCGGCGTCTCGTGGATCAGTCGCAGCCGGAGTTCGCGCGCCTCGCCGTGGCCGCCGCCGGTGAGCGGCTGGACGGTGGCGCCCTTGTCGAGGTGGACCAGCTCCGGCCCGGCCTCGCCGACGATGGCGGCGCCGGAAGCGAGGATGTGGCCGCCCTTCGCGAGCATCGGCAGTTGCGGCACGCTAATGGTGTTACCGCCGAGGCCGGGGACCCAGCTGGGCACGGTCCACGACAGGCGGCCGATCGTGGCGTTCCAGCTGCCCGCGATCCGGTTGAATGCCCACCGGAACGGCGAGGACAGGATGTCCGCGATCCGGGCGAACGCGTTCTTGATCTTGCCGGGGAGGGAGGACATCCAGCCCCAGACGCGTTCGCCGGCCGAGATGATCCCGTTCCAGGCGCCGAGGATCCAGTCGCGCCACAGGGTGTCCCGAAACCAGCGGCCGACCGCGAGCGCCGCGGCCTTAATGCCGCCCCACGCCCACGCCCACGCATCCTGAAACCACGTGGTCTTGGTCGCGATGAGAACGATGATCGCGATCAGGGCGACGATGGCCAGGATGATCCACGTGGTCGGGGACAGCAGCATCACCGTGTTGAGCGCGGCCTGCGCGGCGGTGTAGATGTTCGTGGCGAGCGTGATAATGCCGATGGCGGCGGCGAGGATGCCGAGGCCGACCGCGAGCGGGCCGACGATCGCGGAGTGCTCGGACAGCCACCGCGCGGTCGCTTCGATGTACGGAACCGCGGCGGCGAGCTTCTCGACGAGCGCGGCCTGGGCCTGCCGCTTGAACGCCTCCAAGCGCTGGCTCGCGCTCTCCTCCAGCGTCTGGCCGAGCTGGTCCGCGGCACCGGTGACCTCGCCGAGGCCCTTCGCGGCGGACTCGGGGTCGAGGGCGAACAGCGCGGCGCCGAGATCTTCCGCCTTCGTACCGAAGAGCCCGACCGCGATCGCATCGCGGGTGACCGGATCCTCGATCGCCCGGAGCTTGTCCAGCACCGTCTGAAGGCCGACCTGTGCCCCTTCGCCGCCCGCCGCAATCTGCGCGGCCATCGTGGTCGCGTCGAGCCCGAGCGCCTTGAACGCCTCCGAGGTGGCCTCGCTGCCGTCGATCGCGAGGATCGCGAACTCCTTCAGTGCGTCCGCCACGGTGTCGGAGTCGCGGGCGCCAGCCTTCAGCCCTTGCAGCAGCAGCCCGAACGCCTCGGCAGCGTCGAGGCCAAGCTTTCGGAACTGGGTGCTGTATTCGGAGACGGTGTCCAGGGTGTCTCCGGCGTGGTCGCCGCTCTGTTGGAAGCCGCGGACGAGGATGTCGAACGCCTCGGCCGCGCTGTCGGCGAGGCCGGTACGGATCATCTGCCCGGCCGCCCGCGCGGTTTGCGTGACGTCCACGCCGAACGTGTCCGCCAAGGCCTGCGCCTTGATGGTGAGGGCCTCGATTTCCGCGCTGGTGGCGTCCTCGTCGACCAGGCCGGACGTCAGAACTCCGCGCAGGGTCTCGCCGACCGCCTCCGCGGACTCACCAAAGCCGCGCGCGTAGACGGCGCCGGCGATCCGTCCCATGTCGGCGGCGTAGGTCGGATCGCCGCCGAGCTGCGCGGCGAGCTTCGTCTTCGCCGCGTCCAGCTGGAGGGCGGAGGCGATGCCGGAACCGAGCGCGGCCGCGATCGCCGCGCCGGCCACCGCCGCGCCAGCCTTCAGCTCCTGGCCGTGCTCTTGGAAGGCCTGCTTCGCGCGGCGTAGGTCGCGCCGGAAGGGCTCCAGGTCGGCTTTCAGCACGGTGGACAGCTCGCCGAGCTTCAGCACGTTGGCACCTCCTTCATGGGCGTGGGGTCTCGGGCGGAGGGAACAGCGCCCGGTGAAGGCGGGTGTCGGCGGACAGCAGGCCGAGGATGCGGGTCTCCAGCCACCGCCACGACCGCGTGCGGAGCACCACGGGATCGCCGAGGTCGACGCCGTAGACGTCGTGGAGGTCGGCCTCCAGCAGACGCCAGCGCGCGAGGATGTCGAGCCACGCTACGCGCGGCGCCTCCGACCGGTCCGCCTGCTCGGGCGGGATGTCGTACCACTCGTAGAGGCCGCTGACGGGGTCGCGGTGGCCGCGGCCGTATTGCTCCCGCCAGTCCGGGCCCGCCGCTCCGCCCGGCTGCCCGCCGGGCGAAGTGCTTCCGGGCGGCCTCCCGACTGCCAGTACCGGGCCGCGGTCTCCTCGTCGCTGATGATCCAGATGTAGGCGGTCGCGCCACAGAACTGGACGTACGGGTCCGGCACCTCGTCGGCGACCATTCGGGCGTAGACGTCGCCGAGCACCCGCTCCGGCAGCGTCAGCGCGGGGCCGGGCAGCTCTGGCACAGCGTCGATCCGCTCGATCGCCGCCTGCATCTCCGCCGCCGTAGACGCGTGGGTGATCTCGCCGGTCGCGACCGCCATACGACGGCACCACACACCCAGCTCGGCTGACGCGAGCGGCACCGTGTACTCCTGCCCCCGGACCGTGAGCACGAGCCCGGGGGAGAAGAACTCGTCGAGGTCGGCAAGCCTGGTCGTCACGCGTACACGAAGTCGTCGGCCGCCGTGTTGGCGGAGGTGCCTGCGGGGGTCGTGACCGCCACCTGCACGGTGCCAGCGGCACCGGCCGGGGCCACGGCCACGATGTGCCCGTCGTTGATCAGCGTCCAGGAGATGGCGTTGGTGGCGCCGAACTTGACCGCGGCCGCGCCTACCGCGCCGGTGAACTTCTGGCCGTAGACGTTGACCAGAGCGCCGCCCGCGGTCGGTCCGCCCGCAGGGTTGACCGCGGACACGGCGGGCGTGGACGTGGCGAGCGGGTTCGTGATCTCGCTGAGCCGGCCCTGGCCCTGGATGACGATGGAGACGGTGTCGAGGGCGGTGGAGTTGCCGCCGTCCGGCGGCCACGCCTTGATGTAGGCGCGCCCCTCCTTCGAGTCGCCCTCCAGGCCGTTGCGGTCGTACCAGCGCACGCCGAACTCGCCGGCCGCCACGGAGCCGGTGGAGAGGATGGCGTTGAATCGCGCGCGGAGGAACGCCTGCACGGGGTCGATGGTCGTGCCGGCCGCGTTCGTCGAGTGCAGGATCTTCGCCTCCAAGCGCCAGCTGTAGCCGGTGACCGATTCCCGGGCGGCGCCCTCGTCGTCGTAGCCCTCGTCGGACTCGGTCCTCAGCTCCTCGATGAGCTTCAGCTCCTGCATGCCGAGCAGCTGCTGATAGCTCACGGCCGGGTAGACGGCCGTGTCGATGTCGACCCGCATCCGCCGGGCGAGGGCGGTGACGCGGGTGGTCGGGGTCGTCGACATGACGCCTCCTCTTCCTGGTCAATCGGTGTTGTTCGAGGTCGGGCGCATCGCCGCGACGTAGTAGTTCTCCGAGCGTTCCCATCGGCCGGTGCCGTCCTGGCCGAGTGAGGTATGCGACTGCCGGTAGACCTGCACGACCGCGATCCCGCCCCACCGGAGCCCGCTGGCACCGTCCAGGAGGTTGTAGATCGCGTCGGCGAGGTCGTCGCACGCCCGCGGGTCCGCGGTGCCGCGGAGTCGGATCTGGACCGCCTGGACGACGTCGGCGAGGCCGGGCTGCCCGGTCACCGGGTACGGGGCGAGGGTGATGAGCCGGTCCGGGGCCGGGGGGATCGACCGGTAGACGATCGCGGTTTCGGCCGCCCGGTACGGGCTGCCGTCCGGTCGCCAGGCGCCGATGCCGGCGGCGGCCAGGTGCTCGGCGAGCCCGGTGAGAAGTCGCGCGGTCCAGCCTTCACCGATCGCCATCGTGTCCGTCTCCTAGCTGAGCGGGTGGCCGGCGGCCTTGGCGATGATCGCCGCCATGGTCTCGGCCTCCTCGTTCATGGGGTCTTCCAGGTATTTCGCGGTGCGTCCGGCGTCGTGCCGCCAGGTGAGTTCCTCGTGCTGGCGGACGGCGTACGGCCGGTCGAAGTACACGGAGACGGCGATCTCGACCTCGTCGGTGTCGATGTCACCGGACCGTTCTAGGTCGCCTTCCTCCAGCGGGGCGCGGGAGGAGGACACCTGCAACAGGTGCTCGGCGGCGAGACGGAGCCCGTCGAGGCTGGCCTCGCTGAGGACCGCTTGGACGTGGGCGTTGTCCCACTCCAGTTCCACCGCTACTCCAAGGACAGTTCGACGTGCGCGGGCAGGTCGAGCCCGTGGGCGTCCAGGTCTGCTACCGCGATCACGCGGCCGGTCCGACCGGCGGCCGTGACGCGCGAGCCGGGCGGCACGACCGTGCCGGGCGGGCAGTAGATGGTCGTGGACGACAGCACCTCGGCGCCGGCAGCGTCCTGCGTCTGCGCGGAGACGCGGCGGCGGGCCGCCTCCACGATGCACGGCGTGATCTCGGCCGCCGGCGCGTAAACGTCGCCGTGCGCACCGGCCCCCTCGTACGCCTCGACCGTGATCGTGGCCGGGGCCAGGCCGCACGCGGCGATGAACTCCTCCCACGTCATGACTGCGGCTGCCCGAGCAGGCCGGCGTCGTCGAGGACGAGCCACGCCTGCATCCACAGCGCCCCGACCTTCACGCCTGCCGCCGCGGTGGTCCCGGTGGGGGCGCTGACGGAGAGCCGGCCGATGCTGAACGACGATGGTGTGCTCGCGCCGAGCCCGGTCTTGTCCCCGGAGGCGCGCCCGGCGGCGATCTGCTCCAGGACCGCGTCCCGGAGCGCGACGACGACGGCCAGGTCGGTGGCCTCCCCGTTCTCGTCGACGGCGTAGACGGCGCAGCGGGTGGCGTGCCGGACGTCCCGGGACGCCCGGACGAGTAGCTGATCGGCGTCAGCCGGGAGCACGCCGAGGTGCGCCCTGAGCTGCTCCGATGTCGCGTACGGGAACGGCATCGCTTCTCCTTGGGCGCCCGGTCCCGTACGGGACCGGGCGACGGTCAGGACTGGTCCGCAGTCTTGGCCACGTTCTCGAAGTGGTCCGCGAGCTGGTCGCGGGACATCGTGTCCGCAGCCTCCTGCGGCATGCCGCCGTGCTCGACGGCCCACGCCCGCCACATCTCGGTCGACGCGGTCTTCTTCGGCGGCGCCGGCCGCTCCGGCGTCCGGGCGGGCGTGTCCGGGGTGTTCTCGTCGATGACGTAGCCGCCGCGGCGGCGGAAGTACGCGAGCGCCGCTCGGTGCTCGGCCGGGTCGACCATGGCGACACCGTCGACGAACCCGACCGAGGCGACCTTCCCGGAGAACGGGGTCGGAGCGGTGATCTTGACCTGGATCATCACTGCACCTTGACCTTCCGCAGCACGCCGCACGCCCGGGTGGACTTCAGCACCGCGGCCGTCGGCCCCATCTCGACCTCGCCCTTCTTCACCGCGCCGGCGGTGGTGTAGTCGGGCAGCCACGTCTCGACGAGCGGCTTGTTCGCGACCGCGGCCGCGTGGAGGGCGTCCATGCCGAACGTGACCGCGTAGATGTCGGTCAGGCCGGTGATCGTGCCGCCGGAACCGGCGTTGTCCGCGTCGGCGCTGTAGATCGGGACGATCGGCGATGCGCCGGTCTGCCCGTCGCCGAGGTCGACCAGCACCCACGGGCCGTACCGTTCGACCTGGCGGCCCACGTCGTCCTTCTCGACGGTGTAGAGGCCTGCCCAGCGGGCCAGCGCCCGAATGCGCGTGATGCTCTTCGTGTTGCCGAGGATCGCCTTCTCGCCGGGCGGGAGTGCACCGGGAGCGCTGAGGTCTCCGCCGCCGGTCTTCGAAGGGATGATCTTCGCGAGCATCTCGTCGAGCTGGTCGAGGGCGGCCATCGCGAGCGCCTGCGTGGTGATCGCGGACGCGGACCAGTTCAGGTAGCCGGTCGCGGTGCCGTTGGTCAGTGGGTCGTACTCGGTGGATGCGCCGGTGAGGATCTTGTCGAGACCGTCGAACCCGTTGGCGTCCACGGCGATGTCGCCGTTGATCAGTTCCTCTTGGAACTTCTGGTGCACGGCCGTGGTGAGCTGCGTGACCTGGAAGGTGGCCTCGTCCGTGGCGCGCTGGCCGAGGTGGGCGAGGACCCGGTCCAGTTCGAACGCACCACCGTGCGGCTTGAGGTCGACGTTGTATCGCTGGCGGACGGCCTGGCCGGGCACGTACTCGGTGTTGAGGGCGCGGAACGCGGCGGTGCGGGGCGTGACCAGCCGGGTGTAGCCGTAGGTCAGCGTGGTCCCGCCGGTGGGGTTGACGGTGTCGTCGAAGACAATGCGGTCCAGAAGCCAGGAGTACCGGCGCAGGTCGTCGATCACCGCGAAAGCGACGTCGTCCTGCACGTTCACCTGGGCCTGGGCGAGAGTGACGGGCACTCGGAGCCTCCTAGCTCAGTTCGGGATGGTGGGTCAGCTGCCGTTCATGCGAGCCGCGATCGCGGCGCCGAGGGCGGGGCGCTGGCGTCCGGTGCCGCCGCCGGAGTGGTCGGCGCCCTGACGGGCCGGTCCTTGACCGGCGGCCGGCGCGGCGGCGGCGAGCTTCGGGTTGGCCTTGATCGCGGCCTTGACCGCCTCGGCGACCGCCTTCTCGAAGTCGGTCGCGGCCGGGTCCAGGTCGGCGAGCTGGCGCATGAAGGAGCGCGAGTCCTGGAGCGCATTCACGTCGGCGCCGGCCTTGCTGGCGACCTTGAAGAGCGCGTTCTCGACGAGGGCCTCACGCAGCCGTGTCTGTGCGTCCGCCAGCTCCTTCGCGACCGCCGCGGCGGTCGCGGCCGGGTCGGTCTTCGGGTCGGGCTTGAGCCCGAGCGCCATCAGTACCGCGTCGAGCTTCTCCTGCTGCGCCTTTTCGGCCTTCTGGCGAGCGTCCTTCTCGCGTGCGGCGTCCTCGCGGGCCTTGCCGAGAGCCGCCATCGCGCGGTCGGGGTCGTACTTACCGTCGAGCGCCGGCTTCTTGCCCGCGCCGGACCCAGAACTCGGGTTCGCGTCGTCGGCGTCCGCGCTGCTGTCGTCGGTGCCGTCGCTGTCGGCCTGGCCGGTCTCGCCTTCGCCGGAGCCGCCCGCGATCACGTGGATCGGCTGGCCGTTGCGCCGGTACCCGAGGACCTTGCCCGGGATGACGCGCTGGCCGGTGCGCGGGTTGATGAAGCCGGGAGTCATGGCGGTGGGGAGGGTGTTTCGGGACAAAGACGTCCCCTCCTTGAGGGTGTGTCGGGTAGGTGACCGCCTCGCCTTGCGGGCAGCCGGTACCGTGCGCCCCGCCCCCACTGACCAACATGGAGTGATCGCGTGAGCGCACAGAGAACAAAGGGCCTCAGCACGCCGGCGATAGCTGGCCTCGTGGTGCTGGGCGTGCTGCTGCTGATCGTCGGGTTCGGTGTCATCGGCGCGCTGACCGGCGGGTCGAACGAGCCGGACGGCAGCGCGCCGGCCACCGCGGACGGCGGCTCCGCGGCTGGGCCGACAGCTCAGGAGGTGATCGACGCGTTTGAGCGCGCCGGGCTGGCCGTGTCGAACCCGCGCGACAACTCGTCAGGCTGCGGTGAGCTCGGCTGCAAGGAGCGCATCACGACCGACGCAATCACAGTGCTGTCGTTCGATGATGCTGCCGCGGCAGCGAAGTACGTGGAGGCCGCGGGCACGGAGGCCTACCGCTCGGGCGGGATCGTCCTGTCCTACGCGGCGGCACGCACGCCCGCTGAGGACCGCCCTAAGTACGAGGACGCCCTCAAGAAGATGTGACGGCCAGCCTTGCTATCGCCGGCGTCGGCGGCGTGCCGGCGCCGGCCGTTCGGCAGCCGGCGCAGCGGGCGCGTCTTCGAGCAACCGGCGCGGGTGAACCGGCGGCTGCGACGGGCCGGACACCACGATCACCGGCGAAACGTCGTCCCAGCGGTCGGCGATCGACCGCGGGCGTGCCTCGTCCTGTGTTGCCATCAGTCGATCACCTCCACGTCAAGTATCCGCCTTCCAGCCGCGTCCACGCCATGGTCAGCGACGACCCGCCGTCGCTGACCGCGCGGGACCAGCAGCTCGGCCTCCTCGTCGATGCCGGACGGGTGCCGGTCGGGCGGGGCGAGGCTGGAGAGCCGAATCGCGCTGGTGCCCTTCGGCTGCACGATGCGCATCACGACGCTGCCGGACATGTTCGCGAAGTTCTCTGCCACACGCTGATCGACGCTGGTGGACGCGAATCCTGCGTCGTCCCACGTCAGACCGACCAGGTCGATATCGTTCCAGGCGGAACCGAAGATCTTGGCCGGGCTCCTGAACCCCCGGTACACGACGACGTCGCGCGGCAGCGTCGACTCCGCGTGCACGGCGTCGATCATCGCGATCTGCCGCTCGATGCGGGCGTTCCTCTCGCCGCTGCGGAGAAGGTCGTTCATGTCCTCGAACCCGAAGCCGCGGTACGACTGCAGCGCACTCTCCGCCTGTCTGACCCGCGCGGAGTCCCACCCGGCGGGCGCGGGTCGCAGATAGCTGTCGTCGGTCAGCTGGTGCTGTACGGCGTCGAGCGCGTCCTGCAACGCGAGGGCGGCCTTGTGGCGCTTGTCGAACGCGGCGTGCCGCTTGGCCTCCTCGCGCAGCTCCGGTAGCCGGTCGACGAGGTCCTTTCGGCGCGCGATCAGCTGCTTCGCGAGGTCGGAGAGCCCGTGCTCCTCGGCCAGCTCGCGAATCCGGGCGATCGTGACCTTCTGCACCGCGCGTACGGCGCGGACCATCTCGGCCCGGGTGATCTGCCCGAACAGCAGCGCCGCCTGAGGGGCGCTGGCCGTGTCTCGCAGGGAGGTCCACTCGGTGACCTGGTCACCGAACGCGGCGCCCTTCGCGTCGCCACGGGCGCGGAAGAGCAGGCTCCCACCGAGGTCGATGCGCCACGGCTTGCCGTCCCCGCCAGTAACGACGTTGTCGAAGTTCAGGCCGACGGTGTCCCAGTTCGCCAGCCACGCGTCCACCCCGAACCCGTCGCGGACCTTCGATCGGTACGCGCCGTCGAGGAGCCGGGAGTCCAGGTCCGAGACCGCGTCGGCGACAAGCCGGGATGCGGTGTGGTGCTCGCCGGACAGCCCGGGTGTGCCGCGGCCGCGGACGACCTGCGGCGTGTCGATACCGGCCTCGCGGTAGAGCGCGGACGCGAGCGCCTCGTTGTTCGCATGCGCCTCGGAGCGCTGGGACTTGACGTACCAGCGCGAGCCGTCCGCGGCCTCGAACAGGCCGCCCTCGTTCGAGCCGGCCTGCGGCCCGACCCGGGTAAGCGCGGAGAAGTCGCCGCTCTCCACCTGCTCGGTCGGTGTCGGCTCCGGCGCGGCCGGTTCCGGCGGGGTGAGGTCGAGGTCTTCCGGCTGCAACGGCCGGCCGCCGCCACCGCCGGCGAGAGGCCGCGCCGGGTCGACGCGGGTGCCGGGCGGCGGGGTGGATCCGGCGCCGAGCTGCTCACGGTACGGCAAGCGCTTGAGGGTGGGGTTGGCGGCGAGATGCTCGCGCATCGCCTGCTGCCAGGCCCCAACCTTGGCGCCGGAGGCCTTGACCGCGGCCGGGTCGAGGGCGCCCTGCTGCCGCTCCTTCCACTTGCGGATCTGCCGCTCGATCGCGCGCTGCCGCTGCCGGGCGACGTCGCCGTCCGGGTCCCCGGTCGGCCCGGTCGGGAGCCGGGTGGCTCCGGGCAGGTACGCGCGGACGCTGTGGCGGCAGTTCGGGTGCTGGAAGCCGCGGCGGCGCGCGTCGTCGAGCGACGCCGCGACGGTGACCGTGACCTGCTTCGCGGAGACCGCGCTCGGAACGTCGATCCGGCCGGTGGGTCCGTCGTCGGTCCGCAGCACCTTGCCCTCGAAGGGCCGGCACCGCTCGCACTCCTGGGTGACGTCGGAGACGTAGACGAGCCGGATCCCGAGGTCATCGAGCCGGTCAGTCTGGCCCTGGACTGCGGCGCGCTGGGTGACGGTCCGGACGGCCATCTCGACGTAGGAGGACAGCCGCCAGGTGCGGCCGCGCGCATCGACGAACGAGGCCACACCCTGGTCGATGAAGCCTTGGAAGGCGGCCTGCGAGGCCTGCCTGCGGGTGAGGTTCCCGGTGATGGAGCGGGCGACCGCACCTGTGACGGTGCGCCGGTAGACGTCCTCGACGTGCCGGAGCACGTTCCGGCAGCGCTCACCAAGGTCGGTGACGAGCGCCGCGGCGAGGGACTCCATCGCGTCGGTCCGCAGCGCCCGGGTCCGCGCGTCCGCCCGGACGGCCGGTGGGACGAGGTCGTCGGGCAGGTCGAGCAGCGCGCCAGCGCGGCCGGTGCGATAGCCGGCCGCGATCGCGCGCCGGACCGCGTCGCCCTGGTCCGCCTGGAGGCGCACAACGATCGCCTCGGCAGCCCGGCGAAGCCCGGACACGGCAGCGAGCCGCTCCTCGGCCCACGTCGGCGCGTCGATGCCGCGGGCGAGCCACTGCGCGACGGTCGCGAGGATCTGCTGCTCGGCCTCCGCGTAGACCGCGGCCGTGGCCTGTGCGATCGCGTCGATGTCCTCGGGCGCGACCGCCATTGCCTACTCCTCGGCCGGCTCCTCGTTCTCGCCCTCACCGGGCACGTCGCCGTCTTGGCTGGTGTTGCCGGCGAAGCCGGCCAGGACCTGCTCCGGGTCTGCGCCGGTGCCGCTGTCCTGCTTGATCCGCTCGACCTCCGCGCGCACGTCGGGGTCCGCCCAGTCCGGGTGGAGCATGCGGACCTTGGTGTCGAGGGAGACCGCCTCGGCCGCTTGAAGCAGCTGAAGCGTGCGGGCGATGGTCTCGGGGGATTCCGAGACGGAGTCGCCGAACTCGACGTTCGGCCGGACTGGATCGGCGCGGCCGCCGAGCTGCACCCGCTCGACGGCGAGCAGCAGCTCGACCGCCTCCGCAATGGCCGGCGCCCAGCTCTGGACTCGGGTCCCGCGCGTGGTGAACGACTGCCGCTCGCGGGCTTGAACCTCGGTGGCGGTGACCGCGACGTCGCCCTCGTCGCCGAGGGTTTGCGAGCTGAGGCCGGCGTGCCGGAGCGCGAGTTCCACGAGTGCGTCGCCGGTCGCCTTGTGCTCGGCGTGGCGGATCGCGAACTGCGCCACGGTGATCTGACCGCCCGCGCTCTCGCTGTTCGGGGGCATCCGCAGGGCGCGGAAGACCTCGCGGTCCGCGTCGAAGCTGCTGCCGGCTCCGGGCCCGTTCGAGGTGAGCATGTAGTCCGGCACCATGATGCGGGCGCGGGCGAGGTGGATGTCGCGCATCCAGCTGGTCCACACGTCATCGATCCGGTCGAAAATCTGCTCGGAGCCGTCGAGGTCGGACCGGCCGAGGTACTTCAACGCGGGCAGCGTGCGCCAGCGGCGCTGAGGGCCGGCGTTCGGGATACGGACGACGTCGAGCCGGTCAAGACCGGTGCTCTGCCCGGAGCTGTCGTCGACCAAGTCGGCGAGGTAGGCGGCGCCGGGGTGGTCGGCGAACGCGCGCCGCTGACCAAGATCGGTGGCGGTGCCGATGAAGAGCGCGTACTCGATCCGGCCGCGTGAGTGGTGCTCCAGCAGCCGTACCCAGGTGTTCCCGTCGACCTCCAGCACCGACCAGAACGTGACCTCCAAGAGCCGGCCCCACCGGATCGTGGGAACCGCGCCGTCCGCGTGTACCGCAGCGAGGAACGCCTTTCCGGGCGAGACCTCCTGGTCGACGACCGGGCGGAGGTAGACGTCGCCGAGCGCGGAGTCGGCCTCGGCCGCGTGCAGGAGCGTGGTCGTGAGCCCGTCCTCGATCAGCTGGTCGAGGCGGGCCTGCACCGCGGTGTCCTCCGCGGTGAGCCGCGGCGTCTCGGAGAAGAGCAAGTTCGCGGCCGCCGCGGTGAGGTCGGCCGGGAGCGGCACGTGGAGTCGGCCGTCCCGGGCGTCGCTCGGTGGCGGGCTGCCCCACAGCCAGCGGGAGACGCGGCCGACGAGCCCGCCTGCGCGCTGGCCGGGGTAGAGGCGCTGGGATGGCGGGAGGGTCTGGCCGGTGACGGCGCGGCCGTTGTAGACGGCGGTGAGTTTGTCCGGGCTGCCGTCGTACCAGGCGTCCCAGTCCCGGTAGGCCTGGTAGGCCGGTGCGAGCTGCGGGGGCGGCCAGGCGCCGCCGGTTGGCATCGGCAAGGGAGGTTTCCTCGATCGCACGTCGACGTCATACTTTTGGTGTGACTAAAGAATTTGCCTTACTAATCGCGCAGATTGTTCCGGTTCTTGCTCTGGCGCTGGGATTAGAGATTCGATCACTTACTTTGCAAATCGTCGGGGCAGTCGCGCGCAATAATGCCGAATCTGATTCATCCTCCAGAGAGGATCTCGGAGCAGAATTACTCATGGCGCGAATATTGATTGGCGCGCTCAGCATCACGCAGAGCGGCCTTGTTGCGCTTGAGACTAAGGCAATTGAGGTGGCATTCGGGGGCGCTCCCGCGGTGATTGTGGATATGGTGCTGGCTGCGTCTCTTCTAATTGTTTTCATGGCCCCCGTTTATGATTGCCTCTATCGACTTATTCCTGTCGTCTGGCCCGGAGCTAATCGACCAATACGATATTTTGTTACGCTTGTCCTAGCTGTGGTGCTACTCGCAGCCATGTCCATCGTGGACTGGCAGCTCGATCGTTCGATTTAGTGGTAACTGCAAGAACTGGTCGCTGGGTAGGTGTTCCTCGCGTTGGAACTGGTCAAGCTGCGAGGTCGAGAACGCCGCGCACGAGCGGCCGCCACAGCACCTCGGGGGTCTTAATCGCATACCGGCCGGCGTCCAAGCTGTGGTCGCCGGCCTTGACCGGCTTGTCCTCGCCCAGGAGCGCGGCCTTCTCGTCCCAGACGTAGCCCGGGATCTCCTCGATCCAGCCAGCGCAGGACTCGTGCACGAAGAGCAGGCCCTCGGCGAGCAGCGACGCGACCAGGCGGATGCCGTCGGCCACCGCGTTGTCGGCCGCGATCGGCATGAGGCCGTCGTTGAAGAGCTGGGTCTTGAAGCTGGCCGCGCTGGGGTCGACACAGACCCAGTCCGGCTGCACCTGCAACTGGTTCAGCCAGCCGCGGAGCCGGGCCGAGTACTCGGCGTCGGTTAGCGACCGCTGCTCCTTCTTGGAGTCCCAGCGCCACTCCCGCGCGAGGTACAGCTTCCCGTCCGTGCCGACGCCCAGGAGTAGGCCAGCGAACGGGTTGACGGTGCCGTAGTCCACGCCCAAGCTGATCCACCGGGTGATGCCGGGCAGTTCCTTGACCACGTGCCGCGCGGGATCCCAGGACTCGTAGACGGTGCCCTCGGCGACGCACCACTCGCCGAGGATGTTCCGGCGGTAGTAGAGCCCGGTGTACTGGCGCCGGTAGCGCTCCTTCACCCGTTCCGAGAGGCCCGGGTTGTCGTCGAGGCCGAAGTGCCAGACCTTCCAGTCGCCGGCGAGCCGGCCGCCGGGCTTTGCCTGGTCGATGCCCTCGGTCTTCAGCCAGTGTCGCGGGTTGTCCGGGTTGGTGTTCCCGAAGATCTGCGACCCGTCCACGGAGTGCCGGCCGAGGAGCTGCTCGTGGAACGTGCGTGGCATGAGCGACCACTCGTCGACGTACGCGCCGCGGCTCGTCATGCCGCGTAGGCGGGCCTCGGAGCGCTCGTCGTTGAAGGTGATGACCTCCACCTGCTGGCCGAGGATCATCGCGGTCGGTGCGCCTCGGGTGTACGAGGTGGCCTTGGCGAGCGGGCCGAACACCGCGCTGTCCCGGAGCGGGTTGAAGATGTTGCGGGTGGCCGTGTCGTAGGTCTTCGCGCAGACGACCAGGTCGCCGGACTTAGGGGCGTCCGTGGCGATGTATTTTGCCCAGCGGAGCAGACCGGAGATGGTTTTGCCGGACCGGACGGCGCCCTCGGCGAGGTTGACGAACGTGTCGGAGTCGAGCGCGAAGTCGATCTGCTTCTCGGACAGCGCCAGGCCGCGGAGCCCGGTCACGTGTCGTCCTTGCGGGCGTTGTTGCGGGCGGCGCGGAGCTGGTCGAAGAGGTCGCCGAGCATGGACCTCTCGTCCTCGTTGCCGGTGCCCTTGTCGTATTCGGCGAGCCGGACGGAGCCGTTGACGAGCACGCTGAGCGCGGTTGCGATGTCGCGCTTGTCGCGGAACGGTGGCTCGTCGACGTCGCGCTCGTTGTAGTCGTTCTCCTTGCCGCCGAAGTTGTAGACCTTGGCCGGCGAGAACATCTGGCCGAGCAGGCGCTCTGCGGCGCTGAGCATGTCGACCTGTAGCCGGGCGCGACGTTCGGCGGCGTCGGCGACCCTGGCGGTTGTGGCGGCCGCGGTCCGGGCGCCGCGGACGAAGGTGAGGCCGAGGTCTGCGGCGATGGCGGAGACGCGCCGGTTGTGGATGCCGGTCCGGCGAGAGATCTCGTTGCGGCCGTGCCCTTGTGCGTGAAGGTCGCGGACCTGGCGGCGCTCGTCGTCGGTGATGGGGGACATCCGCACCTCGCGAGTTGATCTCCCTCGTGGTGGCTCAAAGATCGCTAAACCCTTGTGCGTGCACAAGGGTTTCGGGTATTCTTGACGTAGGCACCCACGAGGGAAGGAGGTGAAACGACATGACCGACCGGATGGACGCCGTCATCCTGGCCGCGGTCCGGCAGGGCTTTGCGGTCCGCCAGACCCGCACGGGCTCCTGGGTCTTCACCCGGCGCGGGATCACCGTGATCGCGCGCCGGACCCCGGAGAGCGCCACCGAGTGGATGTACCTGATCAACTCGCTGCGCGGCGCTGGCTTGGCTCTCCCGCCCCGGGAGTGACGGCAGCCCCGGGGCCGCGTGTACGGCGCGGCCCCCGGGTTTCATCCGGATAAAAGCCTTGTTAATGCACAAGGTTTTACGCTAGGATTCCCCTTGACACCCACAAGGGAATCGAGGTGAAATTGTGGATGAGGGGATGCTCGAACTCCTGGTCAGAGAGGTTGACGCTCAAGGACACCGAGTCATGGTCAGCGGACATGGCGCCCGCGTGTTCCTCCTGAACGACAACATGATCATCTGCCCGAAGGCTCCGGACACGGAGACGGAATGGCGGTGGCTGATCACCGAACTGATCGGATCCGGGCTGCTCTGGCCCCCGCCCCCGCGGACCTAGAGCCCGGGGGCCGCGTGTACGGCGCGGCCCCCGGTCATCCCCTGGTAGACACCCACAAGGGAAGGACACCAGCATATGACCAACTGGCACGCCATCGTCGAGTACGCCGGCGCCATCACCGAGGACCAGGCCGCCGAGCTGACCGAACGCGGCGAGTTCGTCATCGCCACCATCGACACCGATCGCAACCGCACCCGCGTCTCGTTCGGCGTGAGCGCCTCCACGCTCCGGCAGGCCACCGACGCAGCGCTCCGCGACGCCCGCACGTACGCGGACGGCATCATCGCCGGCGCTCCGATCCAGATGCGGATCATCACCGACGAGGACCTCGCCGTCGAGAACGAGCACCCGATCGTCCCGCCGCTCGTCGACAGCACCGGTGCGCGGGAGATCCTCGGCGTGAACACCCAGCAGCGGATGTACGAGATCGAGCAGCGCCCCGACTTCCCGGTGCCGGTGGAGACCGTATCGGGCGGGCGCCGGATCTACACGGCGGCGTCGATTCGGGCGTTCGGCGAGCGCTGGGAGCGGAAGTCCGGACGGCCTCGCAAGACCACGTAGCTGCCGTTCGCCTGAGGCTGGGCCGGGCGGCGCCCCGGTATGCCGCCGCCCGGCCTCGCCCTACTGCTCTCCGGGTGTCACTCCCGGAGGTCGAGCCGGGCACGGCGTGGCCGTACGCCCGATGTTTGTTGATCATCGGCGGGTGTGTTCTAGGCGCGTCCACGTCGACCATGGCCGTGAAGCTGGCGGGCCAGGCCGGATTGTCTGTCCGGCCTGGCCGTTCCCCCTGGTCTCCGACCCCCTGGAGACGACGACAGCCCGGGAGCGTTTCGCTCGACCGGGCTGTGGGCAGAGTGCTGCCGCCGCCAGTCTGGAGAATGATCACCCGTCCGTCAAGCCGGTACGTCTGCGACCTCGACCACCCAACCGCTTCGCCTGGTCAATGCGGATGGCCTGGCCGAGGATGTACCGGACCCGTGGCCGGCCGTCCTCATCGGCCATGCGCACCGAAGCGAGCCCGTCGTTGCGGCCCCACCAGCGCACGGTGTCCGCGGTGACACCCTGGCCGATGTGATCGGCGATCTCTGCCGCCGTTCCCCATGTCTCCCCGGCCACCATGATCACGCTGCCACGCTCCCCACCATCTCGGCCCACATCCACGCGGCCCCGCAGGTTGTGCATTCGACCACCCGCTCGGCCACCGGCGGCGCTCCCCGCAGCATCAGGCCGACCGCGGCGCATGCCGGGCACGGCACACGGGGCACGAGCTGCCGGTCTGCGGGGAGGCCGAGGAGCCGGCGCACGCGGCCGTCGATCCGGTCGGCGAAGAGCTGGGTCGCGTCCGCCATGCGGTCGCTCATGTGCGGCACGGCGGCCCGGAGCCGGTCAAGCGGGTCGGCTAGCCCGGGCAGGTGCTCGGCGACGTCTCGGAGCTGGCTCCAGACCTCGGTGCGCAGGGCGGCCCACCGGTTCGGGCGCGGAGGGCCGAGAGCTGCGATGGCGTCGCCGGTCGGGTCGCCATGGCCGCCGAGTGCATGTCGGCGGCCCCACGACGGCGATTTGAGCGGGTCGGCGGCGGTAGCCCGCTCGGCCAGGATCGCATCGTTCTCCTCGCGAACCCGGTCATCGAGCTGGTCGAGGGCGACGCAGAGCGTCCAGAGAGCGGCGGCGGCGCGCGCGTGGTGTGGGTGAGTCACGGTGCTCCGTTCGGTAGTTCAAGCGGTGATGCGCTGGCGTGCGTTTCGGCGGCGGCGTTCGGCGTGCCGCTCGGGTGCGGTGGTGCCGCCCCAGATGCCGTACCGCTGGTCGGTGGTGACGGCCCACTCCGCGCACTCGGCGGCGACGGGGCATCCGGCGCAGATACGGACGGCGGCTGCGATGCTGCGGGCGTCCTCGGACGGGAAGAACTCCTCGGCGTGGGCCGGGTCGCAGGCGAGGTCCCGGCGGCCAGCGAATGGCGGGAGGCGCCGTGCCCAGCGCGGGTCGTGCTGAGTGCGGTGGTTCGTTGTCACAGCGTCGGGATCCGCTCAACGCGTTGCTGAGCTGTCGCACAGCCTCTGTGCGACTCCATGCCTGGGGATCGAGTCTCCGAGTCCTCAGCGGCGCTCTCCGCATGCCCTGCGGTGTCGATCAGGGCGGGCTGTTCGATCTGCGTGCTGTCGGCGGTTGAGACCTGAATGCCGGCCGGGGTGACGTCGATGCCGTCTGTCTCCAGCAGCAGCACGCTGAACGGGGCGAAGTGGCCGTGGATGCCGGGCCGGAGGTTGACCGGGACCATGAGTCCGGGGCGTAGGTCGAGCACGACGTCGGCTCGGCCGGAGCAGCGGATCAGGATCTTGGCGGTGGTCACAGGATCTCCTCGGTCGAGGTCGGGTGGTGTTCGCAGGGGCAGCCGGGCCAGCGGACCCGGCGTGGGCGGCCGAGTGGGGCGGCCTCGCCGTCCAATTCGGTCCGGATCTGCCGGACTCGGCGGCGCCAGCGCACCGGGTCCGGCAGGCCTTCCGGCTCGTAGTCCCGTGCGCTGCGCGGTGTCGGGAGCGGCATGGTTGGCGTCTGGTCGCTGGTGGGCGCGAGCCCGGCGCGCGACCGGGCTCGCTCGACGGCGGCCTGCGCGGACATGCGGGCTGCGTGCTCACGGCCGGTAAGGCGTCGGCTCATGCGCCGGCCCGATCGCGGCGGACGGCGTCCCGCGCACGGTGGTGCCGGTCGGCGGTGATGAGGGTCTGGGGCAGCCAGACGGCGGCGAGCGCGAGCAGGACCGCGGTGCGCGGGTCCCACGCTGCTTCGGTGGCCGCCGCGTAGCCGAGAACGACCGCGGTACCGGCCACGACTGCCACAGCGACCGCGACGACGAGCGGACCGAGGCGGAAGACGAGCCGGGCCGCTCCCGTGCGCGCGTGCGAGAACCGAGGCCGGTGCCGGGGCGTGAGCGGGGCTGTGGGCGCCGAACGGGGCTTCGGGTGGGTGAATATCCACGGTGGGGTGGTAAATGGTCATGGGCGGCTTGCGCCAGGTGAGGTCGGCGGTGGTGCTGCGCATGTGGTGGTGGTTCCTTCGGGTGGTGGGCTGCGCCGCGGTGGTGTGCCGTCGGCGGTGATGAGAGGCCGGCTGGCGGACGATGATCGAGACGGGTAGGTCCGGTTCCGGGGTGGCTGTCAGGCGGCCGGGTGGAGCGGGATGACGGGGGCGAGCCGGCCGCGTTCGGCGTCCCACGCGCGGTAATCCGGGCGTGGGGCGCTGAGGGCGCGGCAGAACGGGCATCGGGGTTTGCCGTCCGACTCGCGGTGGCCGGCGAGCATCGCCGGGTGGTCCGGGCATCGCTCCGGCGGCGCATCGGCCGGTTCTCCGTCAGCGACCGAATCCGGGTCTTCGACCGAATCGTTCGCGCGCGAGGTGGTGACGTCCGCAGAGAAACCGGGTGTCGTGGGGTTGGTTGGTCTTGTGGTTGGTCCGGGTCTGGTATCGCGTGCCGATGGATCCCCCACGGCGGCGCCATCGGATCCCCCACACCCGGAATCGGGGATGCCATCGGATCCCCCACGCCGGTCGTCATCGGCGGCGCGTGGGGGTTGTTTTGGATCCCCCACGTGAGCCTCTGTGGGGGTGCCATCGGACTCCCCACGAGGGTCGTCTGCTTCGTCTTGTGGGGGATCCGACGGCACCTCTTCGGATGCGTCGGGCTGAGGCGGTGTGGGGGTGCCGTCGGATCCCCCACGCTTTCCGCGCCGCGCGGCGTATACCCGCTCGGCGGCGACCTTGACCGCGGCCGGCGACAGGACGTCGAGACGCTCCATGAGATCGCTGGGGATCGTCAGCTGATACTCGTCGCCCTGGCGCTCACGGCGAGAACGCGACCGCACCTTTCGCAGCAGGCCTACCTCAACGAGGGCGCGACGGACGGCCTGAACCACCTGCACGCCAACCTCGGTCTCGACCGCGACGGTGGCGTCCCCGGGCCAGATGCGGGTGCCGGTGTCCGCGTCGGAGTGCGAGGCGAGCACGAACGCAACGGCGCGCAAGGTCGCGGGTGAGACTCCGCCCCGTTTTCCCTTCGCCGGGATGAGACCGCGCAACCGCGCCCGCATGAGGATGGCTTCCCACTCCCACCGAGTCGCGGCATGCAGCTCACGTTCTTCCACACCAATTCCGATCTATGTGCTTAGGCGGTCCGGCCGGGCGGCGCGGCGGCGCGAACCCGGCCGGACCGCAGAGGTTCAGGAGCGGAAGCAGGCCGGGATCGAGGTCATCCCTCGTCTCCGTTCGCCGCGAGCACGCCGGCCAGCTCGGTCCAGCGGTCCGCGGCCGCGCGCAGTAGCTCCCGCTCGTGCGCCTCTCGGGCCGCGATCAGTTCGAATGCGTCCTCGTTCCGGATGCCCTCGATGTGCTGGCCGATCAGCCCGGCCAGCACGTCCGGCGGCAGCGCGTCCAGCTCCCACGACTCGTAGCCGTGCTCTCGCACGTATGCGCTGGCACGGCTGTCCGTCAGCTTCGCGGGGTTCGGCGGCGGATTGTGCTCGCGCACCTGGTCGGAGTTCAGCGCGATCCGGCGGATCTCGATCGGGTCGACGTCCCCGAGCTGATCCCGCATGTGCGCGAGCACCTCCGCGATCTCAACGTCCTCGTCGAACCACGCGCGGTGCTCGGAGAGCCAGTCCTGGCTCAGGAAGAGCTCCAGCCGCTCGCGGATGTCGCGGGTCATGTCGATCCCGCTCGGGTCGTGGTCGCCGAGGTGGAGGACCGTAACCGCCTGGCCGTTGCGGAGGTAGCCCAGGAAGCGGCGCGCGGCCGCCCACTGCTCGGACTGGCTGACGTAGCCCCGGCACGAGAACCAGTCCACGTCGGCCTCGTTCGCTGCCCGCTGCACAACGCCGGCCAAGGCCTCTTTCTCCACCCAGACCTCGACGCGGCGGGGCTGGGTGGCCCACTTGTCCAGCCGGTACGACCAGGCCGCGGAGTCGATGACCGCGCCCGGCGTGCGCCAGTGCGACGTCCCGCGCAGGGACCGGGTCCGGTCGACGATGTAGGACCAGTCCAGCAGCCCGGACAGACGCGCACGGTTGACGATCTCGCCCAGCCGCTTGTAGCTCTTGAGGTTGTTCTCGATCCAGCCCCGGGCGACGAACTGGTAGTAGAGCTGGCGGAGCGTCAGGTCGTAGCCGTCGGCGGCGTACTGCTGGCACACTGCCTCGGCCCGGCGGATGTCGATGCGGACCTGCTCGCTTGGGCGCCAGTTCTCGTATTTGATCTTCATCGGTTCGTCACCTCGGCGGCCGCGGCCGCGCGGAAACCGCTGATCTCGTCGAGCAGCACCTCGCACGAGAACCGGACGAACCCGCAATGGCACGAGCCGACCCAGCGGGACTCCGGTGCCAGCTCGCCCGGCCCGCAGTAGTGCCCGGCGAACACGAACGTCCGGGCGAGGTGGCCGATCAGGTTTTCCTCGGCCGGCGCTAGGCTCGACTCGCCGATCAGGTCACCGATCAGCACCCGGTCCCCGACGTCGTTGAGCGCCACCTCGAACGTGCCCTCGTCAGGCAGCAGTTCCGCGACCAGCGCCCGGGGGAGAGTGCGTGCGGCCACCGCCCCGAGCCCGCACGGGGCGGTGGCGGCGCGGCACGAGCGCGGGTGGATGATCGCCCACCCGCCAGGCTCGAACGTGATGAGGTGCTGCACGGACTCCTGTAGCGCCTCGACCTCGATGCCGCCGCGCAGGATCGCCGCGACGCGGTCCCGACTGATCTTGAGGTCCATCGCGAGGCGCCGGATGACCTCGTACGCGGTGGACTCGGTCACCTTGAACCGGTTCATCAACAGAACCTTGGTTCGGCTATTCCTCGGCATTGCCGTCCTCGTCTTGGGGGTCGTACCAGCTGCGCTGGTTGGTTTGCGCGCTCTTCAGGGCTGCGGCACTGGCGGCGGTCTGACCGCCTTTTCGGCCAGCCGGGCTGCGTCGTGCCTGGCGTTCGATCGCGGGAGCTGGCACGTGCCGCAGGTCCGCCCGGTCGGGTCGACCTCGCGCGCGGCACGCCGGAACTCGTGCAGCAGGCTGTCGGGGATGCCCGCGCGCCTTCGCACTGGTGAACGGCTACGCATCCGGCACCCGCTCGCGGCCGGCGGCCGGAGGTTCCGGCGCGCGGGCACCGGCCGGACCGACCAGCCCGCGCGCCGGAACCACGAGGCCGGTGCGCTCGTCGAGCACCAGGTCGGCCGTCAGCCGGACGACGCGGGCCGGGGGCACCTTCCTACGCACGGGGCGCCCCGGTCTGCTCCGGCAGCGCCCAGGAAGCCGCCTCGGAGATCTCGCGGCGCGGGGCGGTGGCGTAGTCGTCGACCCACTCCAGCCCGCTGCGGTGCAGGCGCGTCTGCGCGCGGGTGACGGCGACGTAGCCGAGCATCAACTCGTCGGCGGGGAGCCGATGCCGCCCGTACGGGTCCGGCCGCGGTTCGCGGAAGTCTGCGCCGATCTGCACCTCCCGCCACTCGCGGCCCTTGGCCCGGTGCGCGGTCGAGACGACGACGTCCGCGTCCTGCTTCTTGCCGGTGCCCGCGCCGGCCTCGATGGTGAGGTCGGCGCGGGACGTCCCGAACTGTTCCAGAACCGCCGCCTGCTCAGGCGTCGGCTGGTGGCTCACGCTGCCATTCCTTCGGGGTTGGACTGCTCGATGTAGGCCGCGACCCGCGTGCACACCGCGGCGATCTCGTCCGTGGTCAGTTCGTCGGCGCTGGTGACGCTCCGGCCGATGGCGTCCGCCACGTAGGCGAGACGCTCGTGGCGGTCGGTGATCTCCGCCTCCGCGAGCAGCGCGAGCATGCGCTGCCGCTGCGCCTCGTCGGCCGCCCGCCGAACGAGGCGCTCCAGGAGTGCGCCGAGCTGCTCGCGCTCGCCCCGCTCATTGGGCACAAGGTGCTCGGCGACGGCGGGATGCTCGCTGACGAGCCGCCCGTGGTACTTCGCGATCTCCTCGGCCGGACGGCCTGGCCGAAGCGCCCAGTCCCGCAGCGCGTTCGGGTCCGGCGCAGGGCGGGCCTCGGCCGCCGGTTCCTCGGCCGCCGTGGATAGCTCGACAAGGTCCCGGACGTGCGCGGTGCGCGGGTCGCAGCGGAGGATGTCGAAGACGACCCGTTCCAAGGTCAGGTCAGGTGCCGGGCGCGGCCGGTCGACGCCGGGCCGGACGCCGGCGTGCACGGAGCGGGCGCCGATGACGAGCGGCGGGTGCTCGCGCGAGACGCGTAACCACACCGACGCGTCGAACGGGAGCCCTTTCTGCCCCTCGACCTTGTACTCCTTGGAGCCCTCGATCGGCCGCCCGGCGGCGTCGAGCGACGCAACCTCCTTACCGCGCGCGGTCATCACGACGATTCCCGGGAAGGTCATCAGCGAGGTCATGAGCTTGCGGTGCTTGCTGTTGACCTCATTCCACAGGTCCGTGGTGATCTTCGGTTCCTCGTCGGCGGCGAGCTGCTTGCCCTTGCGGGCGAGGCGGGCACGGGCCTTGGCGTCGGCCATGCCCTTGAGCAGCTCCCACTCCGCGGTCATGGAGTCGATGACCAGCACGACCGGCGGCTCACCGGCGGCGGCTGCGCGAGCGGCCTCGGCCCGGACCGCGAGCACCTGGCCCGTGAAGTCCGCCCAGGTGCCGTTGTGCTCGATCACCTCGTACCGGGCGCCCGGCACCGCGCCGTACTCGTCCGCGCCGCCCTCGGACAGGTCGATCCAGTAGGTCTGCCCAACCCGGCCCGAGGCGGACAGCTCCGCCGCGGCCCAGGACTTGCCCGCCTTCTCGGCGCCCTCGATGAGGATCAGCGGCCAGGGGACGGCGCCCGTGGGCTTGCGGGAGCGGATCGGGGTGGTCATCGGCCCACCTGCCGGGCGCGCTCGCGGGCGGTCCGCTCGTTGTAGACGTCCGGTCGGTAGCTGGCCGGGACGATCTCGACGGTGTCGTGCCTGTGCCGGGCGCGCGGCCAGGCCGGGCCGGACGCCACCGGCAGAATCTGCGGCTCGCCCTGGTCGGTGGTGTCCTGGCCGAGCAGCCAGAGCAAGGCACCGAGCAGCAGCACCAGCGCGGAGACGAAACCTCCGGCGATGATGGCGATATCGAATGCGGTCAGCACGGGGACTCCTGCCTCGGTGCGGTCGAGCGGACGATGATCGGCTGGCGCCACGCGGCGGCGGCCTCGGCGGCGATGACGGCGCAGTCGCATTCCTCGCCGAGGAACACCTCGCCGCAGCACGGCTTGAGCGGGATCTCGAAGACGGTCACCGAACCCGCCGCCCCGGGCCGAAGCCCACGCAGAAGCCGTCCGGAGCCGGGTGCTCACCGGTCTCCTCCGGCACGTCGCGGCTGTAGTCGACGCCGAAGTCCCGGTCGCCGCACGGCGTACGGACGTCGAGGTGCCAGGCGGTACCGATCGCGGCCAGGACCGCGGTCTTGTCCGCGTCGGTGAGCCCGGTGAGCAGCTCGGCGAGGCTGGCGCCGATGACGGCGCCGCCGAGGCTGGCCGCGATCAGCAGGAGTTTCCGCTCGCGCACCGTCGCCTGTAGCGGCATGGGAGAGCCGTTGAGGGCCTGGGCGATGCCGCCCCAGTGCACGACCGCGCCGATGGGCTCGCCGGTGTGCTCGTCGTCGACGTCGACGACAAACCGGTCCCGGAGGCCGCGCGCTTCGTGCACGTTTCCGGGGATCGCGAGGAGGAGGTCGACGGCGGCGCGGTGCGACGCGGTGTCGGCCTGGGTGGTGCGGCGAAGAAGATCAGCGAGAGACGGGGTGATGGTCGTGGTGGATATGTCCTGGGTCATGGGAGACTCCTGGAGTTCGGGGCGTCCTCAGTGCTTGGCGGTGCGGGGGACGCCTTCGGCATGTCTGCGCTGTTCAGGCCGCTGTGCGGCCCTTGCCGCTGCGCGCCTGGGCGCTGCGGAGCGCCATCCGGCGGTAGTGAGCCTTTTTCAGCCGGTCGACGGCGGCAGCGAGCTCGTCCGGCGTCAAGATGCCGTCCGGATCGGCCTGCAACTCCCACTTCCGGGACGCTGCCCGCCTGGCCGCGGCAGTTGCCGCCGTGCGGTCTTCAGGACTCGTGATCCGAGACCAACGCGTGAGCGCGGCCACCCCGGCGACGAGCTGGCGCTGAGCGGGTGTCGGAGCCGGCATCACGCCGCCGTCCGCCGGCCAGGCGTCAAGTCCGCGATCGTGCACCCGAGCGCCGTCGCGATCTTGTCGAGCGTTTCCGGCGACGCGTTTCGGGTGCCGGACTCCAGCTCGGAGAGCGTCCCCTTGCTGATCTCGGCTCGCCGAGCAAGTTCGGAGAGACGAAGACCAGCGATGACGCGCTGTGCGCGGAGGCGACGGGGGCTGTGATCGAGCGGCGAGCGTGCTGCTCGCCGCCGCGAAGGTGCGTTGGGCATGCGAACACCATAGGTGTGTTCGCATGTGTTCGCAACTTCTACGGAATACAATCCTACAACCTGCAATCACAGGTCATGGCAGATTCATTCATCTGTGTGGTTGCGAACATCTGCGAACAGTTGCGTATTCTGTGGGCATGTCCGACGACGGCGAGCGAACACCGCTCGGTCTGCTGCTCGAAGAGGCCCGAGAAGGCCTCCGCCTCAGCGTCCGGGAGGCTGCGAAGCGCGCCGGCATGAGCGATGCCCGATGGCGTCAGGTAGTCCGCGGGTGGCAGTCGTCGCGAGGCCGGCGCCTGGAGGTTAGGCCAAGGCCAGTAACCGTAATCGGCATGGCGAAAGCGGTACGGGTCGATGACCGTTCGGCGCTCGCGGCCGCCGGCATTTCCCTCACGGAGGAGCAGTACGAAGCCGCTCTCGACGAGCTGCGCGTGGCTCGTGCTCCAGCTCGTGATCGGGACGCTGAACTCGATGCGGTGCTGGCGAGTGCCGACTTCCCGTCGGAAGTCCGCCTGGACCTCGCGCACGCGGTGCGATCTGCGCAGGACCCGTACGACTACGTCTTGGACATGGCCGAGGTGGACCCGGGGCACCAGGTTCGGCTGCTCCGCGCTTGGCGAGTAATCAAAGACCGAATGGCTACGGAAAGTAGTGAGGGCCAGCCCTAACGGGCTGGCCCAACGACAATTAACTATCGGCTTAATGCAGAAAAGTGACCTGTGGTTAGGCGCCTTAGCACAGCGCTAGGTGCCTGATACCCCACCGGTAACATCATGTCGAGATTATCGCGCTGACCTGCGGTTATGCGTAGGTTGAGTGCGTCGCTGAACAACCCTCACTGGGTCCGCGGATTCGGCATCGACGCGGCCTGCGAGACCGCGGGCAGCAGCGCGTGCGCCCACACCCGATAGCCGTCCGCGGACGGGTGGTAACCGTCGTAGCACAGCGTCCCGGAGTCGGCGCGGAACACCGCGCCGGTCTCGACGGCCAGGTCGACGACCGTGCCGCCGGCCTCGCGCACGGCCGTGGCCTGCGCATGCGCCATCTGCCGGCCGAGCATGCCGACGATCTGCCGCAGCGGCGGGGCCAGCGCGCGAACCGCGCCGAGGTCGGGGCAGGTGCCGACGACGACCTCGACACCCGCGCCGCGCAGCCGTCGGACGGCCGCGCTCAGGTGGGCGGCGGCCTCGGCCGGGCGGCGCAGCGAGGTGGCGTCGTTCGCGCCGATCAGGATCACGGCCACGTCCGGCCGCTCGCCGAGCAGCGCGCGGGCCACCTGAGTGGCCAGGTCGGTCGAGCGGGAGCCGGCCACGCCGACGCTGGACAGGTGCACGTGGCGCTCGCCGTGGCCGGCCGCGCCCTCGGAGAGCAGCCGGCCCAGGTGGCCGCCGACCGTATCGGCCAGGAACTCGACGCCCACGCCGAGCGCGCTGGAGTCGCCGAGCAGCACCAGGCGCAGAGACGGGGCGGCGGCCGGCCCCATCGAGGTGCGCAGCCCCAGGCCCATGGACGGTTTGGCGTAGCGGCGACTACGCGCGGCGACGATCTCGCCGGCGAGCAGCGCGGCGCCGCTCACCGTGCCGGCGAGCAGCGTCATGGCTGCGGTCCGGCCGATCTGGCGAGCCTCCGGAGTCATGCCCATCACCGTCCTCCTCCGTGCGTGGTTGACATCACATCATGCCGTCGCGGCCACGGCCGTCCGTCGACTCCTGCGGGGTCATATCCCCTTTTCCCGACAAAGCCTCGTCCAAGGGTACGGCCGGCGCGTCCCGATCGGGAGTCTGCTGACGCGGCATCACGGCCAGTCGTCGCAGCCGCACCCACCGGCCCAGCGGCCCGCGGTCGCGCCCGGCCACCTGTTCGGCCGACACCTCGGTGCCCGCGTGCCTGACCGCCTCCTGCGCGGCGTCCGCGAGCGTGTGCACGCCCTGGTCCAGACTCAGCGTCGAGGCCGGCGCGGACGGGACGAGCGCCGCGACCGCGGTCGGCAGCATCGCGGCGGCGGCCACCGCGTAGCCGTCGGCGGAGGGGTGGAAGTGGTCCCACGCGAACATCCGGGTCGGCTCCGCGAAGAAGCGCGGCCCGAGCAGGTCGCCGAGCGACACCGTGCGCCCGCCGGCCTCGACCACCGCGATCGTCTGCGCCTCGGCCAGCTGCCGGCTCCACCGGCGGGCGAGCCAGCGCAGCGGCGGCTTGATCGGCCGGATCGTGCCCAGGTCCGGGCAGGTGCCGACGACCACCTCGGCGCCGACCCCGCGCAGCCCTCGCACGGTGTCGGCGAGCTGCCGGGACGCGACCGCGACCGGCGTGCGCTTGGTCACGTCGTTGCCGCCGATCAGGATCACGGCCAGGTCCGGCCGCACCTCCAGCGCGTCCTCCAACTGGTGCCGCAGCCCGTCGGTGATCGCGCCGACCACCGCGAACCGGTGCAGCCGGACCGGCCGGCGCAACCGGCGGGAGAGGCCGGTGGCGAGCAGCGCGCCCAGCGTCTCCCGGGTGCGCAGCACGCCGTAGCCGGCCGCGATCGAGTCGCCGAGCACGGCCATGACCAGTGGCTTCCCGCCGAACTTCGCGCCGAAGACGCCGTCCGCCCGGGGCGGTGGCCCCTCGGCGAGCGGTATGGTCCGCCGGGCCCGCTCGGCCTGCGAGATCAGCAGGCCGGCGGATGCGATGGTCACGCCGGTCAGTGCACCGGCCGAGAACACCGCCCCCTTGACTATGCGTTGAGCTGTCCGCCCGTTCATCACACGCCCCCGCCTTCCTATTTCACGCGAGCGACGGATTTCGAGATTAACGCCTCCCCGCGAGCGCCCACCGGTGCGCCCAGGGTGCTTTCCGGTTAGTTCGCGTGGAGTTCAACGCGTCGACCAGGACAGGTGGTGTGGATCACCGGGGTGGGTACAGAGATGTTGCCGAGCCCGGTCACCATTGAGGAGCGGGAGCGAGGAGCTGGGGAGAGATGGCGAACAATCTGCGGCGTGTGGCGGCCTTCAAGGCCCTATGGCAGGCGTTGACGGCGAGCCGGAAGGGTGGCCCGTCGATCGGGCAGCGGATCGCGGCCGTACCGCGAATGATCAAGTCAATCGTCAAGGGTGAGTACGATGGCGGCAAGTCACTGCTGCTGATGGCGGGTGCGCTGGCCTACCTGGTGTCCCCGATCGACCTGGTGCCGGAGGCGATGCTGCTGCTGCTCGGCCTCGCGGACGACGCCGTGGTCATCACGTGGCTGGCCGGGTCCGTGCTCTCCGAGACGCAGCGCTTCATCGAGTGGGAGAAGGACAAGGACCGCATCCTGATCGGGAAGGCGCACTAACTTCCCGAACTGCGGGACGTAGGCTGTGGGCGTGCGCTACTACGACACCGTCGTCGACCTGATCGGCAACACGCCCCTGGTCCGTCTCAACCGGGTCACCGAGGGCATCGAGGCCACCGTGCTCGCCAAGGTGGAATACATGAACCCCGGCGGCTCGGTCAAGGACCGGATCGCCCTGCGGATGGTCGACGACGCGGAGGCCGCCGGTCTGCTCAAGCCCGGCGGCACCATCGTCGAACCGACCAGCGGCAACACCGGCGTCGGCCTGGCCCTGGTGGCGCAGCAGCGCGGCTACCGGTGCGTCTTCGTCTGCCCGGACAAGGTCAGCGAGGACAAGCGGAACGTGCTCCGGGCGTACGGCGCCGAGGTCGTGGTCTGCCCGACCGCGGTCGCGCCCGAGGACCCGCGCTCGTACTACAACGTCTCCAACCGGCTGGCGACCGAGATCCCCGGCGCGTGGAAGCCGGACCAGTACTCCAACAAGGCCAACCCGCGCTCCCACTACGAGACCACGGGTCCGGAGCTGTGGGATCAGACCGACGGGCGGATCACGCACTTCGTCACGGGTGTCGGCACCGGCGGCACCATCTCCGGCACCGGCCGCTACCTCAAGGACGCGTCCGCGGGGCGGGTCCGGATAATCGGTGCGGACCCGGAGGGCTCGGTCTACTCCGGCGGCACCGGCCGGCCGTACCTGGTCGAGGGCGTCGGCGAGGACTTCTGGCCGGACTGCTACGACCGCACGGTCGCGGACGAGATCGTCGAGGTCTCCGACAAGGCGTCGTTCGCGATGACTCGCCGCCTGGCACGCGAGGAGGGCCTGCTGGTCGGCGGCTCCTGCGGGATGGCCGTGGTCGCCGCGCTCGAGGTCGCCCGCCGCGCCCAGCCGGACGACGTGATCGTGGTGCTGCTGCCGGACGGCGGCCGCGGCTACCTCTCCAAGATCTTCAACGACGACTGGATGGCCCGGTACGGCTTCCTGGAGACGTCCGGCACCGAGTCGACGATCGCGGAGGCGCTGGAGACCAAGGGCGGCCAGATCCCGCCCATGGTCCACCTGCACCCGACCGAGACCGTCCGCGACGCCATCGACTACATGCGCGAGTACGGCGTCAGCCAGCTCCCCGTGCTCAAGGCCGAGCCCCCGGTCGTCACGGGCGAGGTCGCCGGCTCCGTCGCCGAGCGCGAACTGCTCGACGCGCTCTTCTCCGGCCAGGCCCACCTGCACGACACCATCGAACGCCACATGGCCGACCCGCTCCCCATGATCGGCGGCGGCCAGCCGGTCAGCGAGGCCGTCAAACTCCTCGAACAGTCCGACGCCGCCATGGTCCTGATCGACGGCAAGCCCGCCGGCGTCCTCACCCGCCAGGACCTCCTGGCCCACCTGGCACCGACAAACCCCTAAACCCTCCCGAAGCAGATACTCCCGCTTCCGGCGTGGCCGCTCCGGGTGTGCTCCCGCAGGCAAACCGCGCGGAGGCCTGCGACTCCGCTGGCGCTCCGCTCCGGCCGCCGCGACGCAGCCGGTCCGAGGCGGGCCCGGAAAACCCCACGCGGCCACGTTCGGTGCGCGGCCTCGTGCCGCGCCCACCGGCCGGGGCCGCCGAACAGCGCGAGGCGTGCTGGGAGGAGCGGCGCTGCGCGCCTCCCAGCACGCCTCATTCCGTGTTCGATCGGAGGCAGGTCTCGCCCTCCTTTGCTCTGCTTACCTGCATGAACCGCGTAGAACGGACACGTGGTCTCGGGGTCGTTCGTGCCGTTTCGCGCAGGTAAGCAGAGCAAAGCTTCGGCGAGGGCCGCGGCGGCTCTGCTCTGCTTACCCCGGTCGCGAGGCCGGGCAGAGGTCCGGTGAGGTGGGCCGCAGCGGCTCTGCTCTGCTACCCCGGAAGCGGAATGCCCGGTTGTGGGTGCTGTCAGGTGAGTTCGGCCGGGACCGTGATGACATCGACCATGGCCTGGCGGCGGTAGAGCGTGAGCGGGAGCCGGGTGCCGATCGCCGGGCCGAGCATCAGCTTGAGCAGGGTCTGGACGGTCTCGGTAGGCTCGGTGCCGGCGGAGACGATGATGTCGTCGAGGAAGATGCCGGCGGTGCCGGCGGGGGAGCCGGGGACGACCTCGACGACCCGGAGGCCGTGGAGCTGGCCGAGGCGGGCGGCGAGCGGCGGTGGCAGCGGCACCGGGACGCTGGCGATGCCCAACCAGGCGCGGCGTACGCGGCCGGCGGAGCGTAGCTCGCCGATGATCCGGCGGGTGGTGGCGTTGATCGGGACCGCGAGGCCCAGACCGTAGCCGGCGACCGCGGTGTTGATGCCGACCACGGTGCCGTCGGAGGCTGCGAGCGCGCCGCCGGAGTTGCCGGGGTTGAGCGCGGCGTCGGTCTGGATCACGTCGTCGATCGGGCGGACGCGACGCCCGTCCCGGGCCGGGATGGACCGGCCGAGTCCGGAGACCACGCCGGCGGTGACGGAGCCGGCCAGGCCCATCGGGTTGCCGACCGCGACGACCAGCTGGCCGACGCGCAGCCGGTCCGCGTCGCCGAGCGTGGCCGGTGGGACCGCGCCGCCGGCCCGGAGCGCGGCCAGGTCGGAGAGCGGGTCGGCGCCGATCACGTCGAAGCGCGACTGCATGCCGTCGGCGAACGTGGCGGTGCCGGAGCGGGCGCCGGCCACCACGTGGGCGCTGGTGAGCAGGAAGCCGTCGAACGCGACGGCGGAGCCGGCCCCGGTGCCCCGGCCGGTCCGGACCGCGAGCGCGGCCACGCTGGGCAGGATCCCGGCGGCCACGCGCGTGACCACCCGGCTGTACGCGTCGAGAGCTTCACCATCTGCGTCGATCCGATCGGCGTCCATGACAGCGGCAACACTCCGGCGTACCGTCTAATGCCTTTCGCCGTTTCGCCCGGCGCGAACAGGGTGACGAACGGGATACCGCGCACATGATGTTCGATGATCGGGGAGACGGTTTTCAGGGCATGGTGGTGCGCGGATCGACGCAACGTTGATGTGTCATAGATGCAGGTCAGGCGCGCTTTATCCGCTAAGCGCAAACAACCGGTCCACATAGCGCAATCGCACACCGTGTGCGGCGTTCGGACTCCCGGTGACGGTTGACTTCGTCGTACGGAGGGGCCGAACATTCGATATGGAATACCTCCGGCTCACGAGGGCAAGACAAGGGGGAGGAATGGTCAGCGTCGGCCATGCCGAGCCGCCCGACATCGTGGATCGTCTGCTGTGGCGGGACGCCCAGACCATGCTCGGACGGCACGCCACGCCGGATCACGACGGTGGCTGCGTGTGGTGCGGACGGCCGTGGCCGTGCCCGCCGCGCCGGCTGGCCGAACGGGCGGACGCGGCATCGCGCCGGCCGTGGGAGCCCTCGGCCCGGCACGCCTCACTGAGCGATCTCAGCTAGATAGCGACTTATCCGGATGCCACGCCTGAGAGCTTGACCGTCCCCCGGCGAGCAAAGCCAGTGGCATCCTCCCGCGGTTGACGTCTTGTCGCCCCGCCAGCTTCGAGGCGTCCCGCACAGAACCCATCGGGCCCGGCGACCGGCAGGCCTCCGCCGATCGTCGAACGCCTCCGGCCAGGCGTTCGGTCCGGGCGCGATGGGGACGGCGGGCGAGGGTGCGTGGGAAACCGGTTCCCCCGCAACGAACGGTCACGTGCCCTCGCCCTGCCAACATCCGCGCACCGTCGATGATGGAGTCGTCTCCCGCTGACCGGCCGTCACCGGGGGATGGCTCCATGATCGACGGTAACGGACCATCGGCACCATCGCGGTGCCGATGGCATCGACCGTGGTGGTCCCGTCGAACCGCCAGCCGTGGTGCTCGTAGAAGCCGCGGGCGCGCGCGTTGCCCTCCAGCACCCACAGCGACGCGCTGGTCCAGGCCGGCTGGGAGGCGAACCAGTCCTGCACGTCGGCCAGCAGGCGCCGGCCGAGGCCGGACCCGATCCGGCCCGGCGCCACGTGGATCGCGTGCAGGATCGCGGCGTCCGGCGTCTCGTCGGGGCCGGCGTAGGTGAAGCCCGCGACCGTGCCGCCGTCCTCCGCGACCATGAACCGGTGCGTGTCCCGCTCCCATCGGTACCGTTCCCGCCACCACTCGGCCATCGCGTCCGGCGTGGTGTCCGCGAGCGCCTCGGCGGAGATGATCTCGGCGTAGGCCGTCATCCGGGAGGCGAGATGCAGCGCGCCGATCGCCGCGAGGTCCCCGTCCGTCGCTTCTCTGATCACCACGGTCATGCGTCCACCCTCACACGTGGCGGCACGTCCACCCGCATGAGGTCCCGGGCGAGCACGATCTCGCCGCCGAACTCGGCCCGCGCCTCGGTCAGGTAGCGGCCGTCCGGCTCGTACTCGTCCTGGCCGTACCGCTGGGAGAAGTGGGTGAGCACCAGCCGGCGGACGCCGCACTCGCGGGCCACCCGGGCGGCCTGCGCGGCCGTGAGGTGCCCGACCTCGGCGGCGAGCGCGGCGTCCTCGTTCAGGAACGTGGCCTCGATGCACAGCAGGTCCGCGCGGTCGGCCAGGGCGAAGACCGCGTCGCAGAGCCCGGTGTCCATCACGAACGCGAATCGCTGGCCCGGGCGCGGCGCGCTGACCTGGCCGAGCGTGACGTCGCGGCCGTCGCCGAGATCGAGGCGGCCGGTTCGCTGCAGCACGCCGACGGCCGGGCCGGTGACGCCGTGCGCGGCGAGCAGTTCCGGCACGATCCGCCGGGAGTCCGGCTCGACGAGCTGATAGCCGCAGGCCTCCACGGAGTGCACGAGGCGGCGGGCGGTCAGCGTGAACGCGCCGAGATCCGCGCTCCAGCCGTCGGTCACCGGGGCCGGCAGCACGGTCGCGGTCTCGTAGAACGAGCTTGCGTACCGCAGACGGTTGAAGTATTCGGCGCCACCGGCCGGGAAGTGCACCGGAACCGGGTGCGGCACCCGGTCGAGCGAGAGCCGCTGGATCACGCCGGGCAGGCCGAGGCAGTGGTCGCCGTGGAAGTGGGTGACGCAGACGCGGGTGATGCCGCCGGCCGAGACGCCGGCGCCCTGCATCTGCCGCTGGGTGCCCTCACCGGGGTCGAAGAGAATCCCCTGGTCGTCCCAGCGGAGCAGGTAACCGTTGTGGTTTCGGTGCCGGGTCGGGACCTGACTGGCTGTGCCGAGGACGACCAGTTCGCGTGCGCTCACGCGAGACAGTAAACAGTCCTCCGGGCACACGTGCGAGAGAGTAAGCAGCCCCCGGGGCACTCGCGCGAACGCGAACCGGCTGGACTCGGCCGGAACCCCGGGGGCTGGGTGGCTGTCTGGTATTCGCCGCACCGCTGCCACACGGTCTCGACGTTCAAACAACTGTCAAGGACAGCGGCTAGCGGACAGCCACCTCACGAGTCCGATTGCTACACAAAGCTAGGACCACCTCCTCTCACGTGTACGGCTACGTTATCCACTTCCGGGGGTGATCGGCAACGGTTTTCCGGCGACCTGAATCACGCGGTCTGACCAGCGGATTCGTTACTTCAGCCAGGAGCGGGCGGAAGACTTGCCGGCCCGATGGCGGGCGGCCGGCAGCGCGTCCAGCGCGCGCTCGCCCGCGTCGGCCTGGCGGGCGTGCAACAGGCCGTAGGTGAACGTCTCCTCGCCCCGGGCCGTGGCCGCGCCGGCCGCCTCGAGCAGCACCGAGCCGGTGATCGCCGAGTCCTGGTGGGCGCCGAGCACGTCCTGCAGCGCGGTGAGCCGCTTGGCCAGCCGGCGGGCCGGGCGGCCGGCTGCGGGGCGGGTGACCTCCACCGCGTACCGCGCGCGCTTGTAGGCCTTTCGTGCGTCGTGCAGCCGCGTGTCCGTCTCGGGGCCGGGCGTGGTCCGCCGGTCGCGGACCGCGTCGGCGAGCATTCGGTCGGCGCGGCGCACGGCCTTGCGGGTGCGCTTGCGCAGCCACGACGAGGAGCTGCCGTTCGTGGTCACGACCAGCGCGTTCAGTCGGCCCAGGAGCACCCGGTAGCGCTCGCCGTCGAGCGCGCCGCGCAGACCGGCGCGGCCCTCCGCGATGCGGTCGCCGAGGCCCTCGCGCAGCCGGTCGGCGATCGGGCCGCGGACGAGCTCGGCCGGCTCGGCCTCGACGGCGGAGGCGAGCCGCTCGGACATGACCTGACCGTCCCGGACCGGGCCGAGCTGGTCGGCCAGCCACTTCAGCTCGGTGCGCAGCCACTCGGCGCGCTCGGCCTCCCACAGGCCGCGGAACGTGCGGAGCGTGCTGCGCAGCCGGCGGATCGCCACGCGCATGTCGTGGACCGCCTCGGCGTCGCCGCGCCGGGCGCCGGCCTCGGTCCATCGGATCGTGTCCCGCTGTGCGCGCACGTACTGCAGGACCAGGTTGGTCGGCATCCGGTCATCCTCGCTCGGGGTGGCCGGAGCCGCCGGCAAGGGTGACCCGGCCACGGCCGCAGTGTCGATGACCTCGAACTTACGCCGGAAGCGCGTCGCGGTGACCATCTCTCAGTGCTACCCCCGGATGACGCCGCCCATGTGAACGGGCGGCGAACTTCACTCTTCTGGTATGCCGTGTGTCCTCAGCGCGGCGGATCGAGCCGCCGCTCGTCCGGCCCCGCGCGGTGCTCGCCGTCCACGAGATCGTCGTCGGAGGGCTCGCACCAGACCAGGCCGGAACCCTTGCAGGCCATGCAGGGGAGGCGGTTGCGGGCACCGGAGCCGTGACATGACAGGCAGGTGCGCAGGACGGGGGATAAGTCCGACATCGCCGCACCGTCCTTGCTGTCATCGAGCTGATCGCGCCTACCGTAGTACACGCCCGCCGTACGCGCTCAGGGCCGGTTGCCCACAAACCAAGATCAATATCGGTGGGTACGGCCGGAACCCGGAACGCGTAGGCCGCGCGAGGGATGTCCGGTTGGCGCCCGGCCGATACCGTGACATGGTCTTGCGTACCGTTTCCGCCCTGGAGGCCGGATTGTCGTCGACCACCCGGAAGTGCTTCGTCGCGATGCCCATCAGCACGCCGGCGGACCGAGTCGCCGACTACGACGGTGACGCCGACCACTTCAAGCACGTCCTCGAATACCTGATCTCGCCGGCGCTGCGCGAGGCCGGCTACACGCCGATCCCGCCGGCCGCGTCCGGGTCCACGCTCATCCTGGCCGAGATCGTGAAGAACCTGGAGCACTCCGACCTGGTGCTCTGCGACCTCTCCACGTTCAACCCGAACGTCATGCTCGAACTGGGCATCCGGATCGCGCTGGACCGGCCGATCTGCCTGATCCGCGACGACCGGAGCGGGCCGCTGCCGTTCGACACGTCGTTCATCAACACCTACACGTACGACAGCGGCCTGACGCACTGGAAGATGCGCGAGCAGACCGAGGCGCTCGCCGGTCACATCCTCGCCACCCGGAACGCCAACGAGGACAACCGCAACCCGCTGTGGAAGGCGTTCGGGCTCACCCAGCGGGCGCAGTCCCCGGTCGAGCAGGAGGAGGACAAGGGCCCGCTGCAGGCCAAGGTCGAGCTGCTCACCGCCCAGGTCGACGCGCTGCTCCAGCAACAGCACGACGGCGGTACCGCCGCCCGATCCGCCCCCGATCCGGCCGCCGCCGAGCAGGCCGCCCAGGACGAGCTGGCCTTCTCCGGCGCCCCGCCACAGGTCCGCGACCTGCTCCGCGAGGCCACCCGGATCGCCGGCGAGGTAAACGCCCGCGTCCTCCCCGCCGAGATCAAGGACGACGAGGTCGTCCTCGACCTCGGCGTCTACGTCCTGGGCCTCTCCCGCCGCGAGGACATCATCAACCTCGGCCACCGCATGGGCCTCCGCGTCCGCTTCCTCGGCGGCCAGAGCCCCGACTCCCCAGCCGCCTGATCACCCACCACCCAGCAACTCCCGCCGCCAACCGGCGAACGTCTCCCGCAGCGAGGCGATCGTCTCGCCATCGGTGCCGTAGGCGGCGAACGTCTTCTCGCTGATCTGATCCGCCACGCCGAGCGCTCGCGCGAACATGATCCGGTCAAAGCCGGGATCTGCGTTCACCGCCAGGCGAAGCAGTTGTTCACGCGTGTAGCGACCGCTGCGGAGGGTCGCATGGATGTCGAGGAAGTCTCGTGCGACCGCGCGACCGTAGAGTGCCGCCATCTTGTTGGCGACGGCGTCGTCCGGATGCAGAACCGGACCGAGGTCCAGTTGCACGGGTGGGTGAGATCGCCAGTCCGCGGCCATCTCGATCTTGTCCGATCGGCCACCCAGATAGCCGGCGCCGGTGACGATTACGCGCGCGAATGTCTCCGCCTGTGCATCTATGACCACGGTGAATCCCGCTTGCTGCAGCGCTGCGATGACGAGATCCACCGCGGCCGGGAAGTCGGCCCGACGCTGCCAATCCATGAAGAGGTCGACGTCACTGCTCGGGCGTTCGCCGATGCCATGTGCGCGCACGGCGTAACCGCCGGCCAGCGCGAGTCCGTGCTTCTCGCCTGCGGCGGCCAGTGCGATTTCGGCGAGGCGCCGGTGCCATGGGTCCATGCGGCGGAGGCTACGCGGCGAAGCGTCCGTTCTCCGGGCGGGGCAATTCGGGAAAACGCTGCTCCCACGTGCTGCGCATTTCCGGTGAGAGCCACAGAGACGGCCACAGGCGGATCAAAGTCGCTCGATCGAGGTAATCGTGCAGATCGGCCGGCTTGGTTGCCTCGATCAGCACAGCCCGGTAATAGTCGACCAGCCGGGCCGGATCGTCGAGGTCGTATTGGGGAGAGCCGGACCAGTCCAGGTGAACCGGAAGGCAGGCCGAGCCCGCAGACGGGCCGTGCAGTTCGGCCAGGCTGTCGGCGGTCACGATTGGCTTGGCGTAACGGCGCACGAGGTTCACCTCCTTTGCCCAGGATACGGCCGTTCGTGAGGGCGAGGCTGAACGATACGTGCCCCCGTGCGGGTTCAGTGTCCGACTGCCGCGGCGATGTCGCTGATCTTCTGGACCAAGCGCATGGTGCCGGGGATCTCGCGGAAGCCGTGGTGGAGGTAGAAGCCGTGGGCGTCGCGATCGATCGTGTCGACGACCACGAAGCGGGCGGCGACCACATCGGTGGCGACGACGATGCGTTGCAGGGCGTCCGCGAGCAGGGTTCCGCCGAGTCCCTGGCCGTGCAGCGTCTTGTCGAGGGCGAGTCGTGCCAGCAGCACGGCCGGGATCTGGCCCGGGTTTCCGCGCCCGAGCGACCTGGGCAGGTCCTCACGCACGACCAGGTGCGCGGCGATCGTGTAGTACGCGGCGACCCGGCCGCCGTCCTGCCAGACGAAGGTCCGGCCGGTGCGGTGAGCCTCGGCGGTCAGGGCGTGTTCTCGCAACCATGTGTCGAGGTCGGCCTTGCCGCTGTCGAAATGTGCGGTTTCATGCTGCTCGTTCAGCGCTTCCCCGATGAAGGCCGCGAGCGTCACCGCCGCTCGACGACGTCACGAGCGCGTCGTGCGGCCCGCTGTAGTGCGGCGTTCGGGCGCGGCTGAGCATCGAGCGCCCGCAGCAGTTCCTCGAAGAAGTCGGCCGGCACGACGGTGGCGATCGAGTGCTGGTGCAGAACCTGATCAGCGCGCTCTTCCGCCGCCGTGCGGGCGAAGTCGGAGGTGCTCTCGTGCACCAGCTCGGCGGCCTCCTCGATGCGCCTCTTCGCCTCGGGGCGAAGCCGGAACTCGAAGCGGGCGGACGCGGCGATGGTCATGGCCATCCCCTTCCTGTGTACGGACGAGTGTACGTACACAGGAAGGGGCGCTGCAACGGATCAGCGGGTGCCCGGGGCCTCGATGGAGGTCTGGGCCGGCATGTTGCCGACGCCGATCGGGCAGGACAGGCCGTTGGGGCCGGGGCTGGCGATATGTGCCCCAACGCTGAGGCTGATGACAGCCCCTTGCATCGAGTTCTGAATAAGTTCAGAATTGGGGTGTGGAGACCAAGGAAGTGCAGTGGAGCGAGCTGCAGCGCGATCCCAAATCAGTTGCGGCCCTGGCGGACGCGGGCGACGTCCGGGTGCGTCGACGGGACGGCGCTGACCTGCTGCTGACCCGGGAGGACCGGGCTGCAGCCTCGGGAGAAGGCGCCATCGCCACGGTGCGGATGTTGCGAAATCTCATCGCACATGTCCCCGTGGAGACGGCCGCGGTGGCTCTGAGTGACGAGTTCCCCTGGCTGAGCCTGCTTCCGGCCGATGCGGTGAACCAATTCGTCGCCGAGTTCGTCAAGGCCGCGCGGATCTCCGCTGAGCTGGGGCAGTGGTCGGTGCTGGCTGAGCTTCTGCGGGGCTGGAAGGCGACTGCCGCAGTCTACGCCGACCCGGATCTTCTTCGCCAGCTGAGTGGCCCGCTGAGCGATGATCTCGGGCCCGTTCCGGTTCCGGTGGAGTGCGACTCCGATGAGCGCTAAGCGAGGTGACCGAGTGGCGCCGCCGGGGAAGCCCGGCGGATGGGAGGCGCGGTTCGCCACCTCCGAGGCGGCGAAGGGTTGGGAAAGCCTGTGCCAGACCGCCAGATCGAACACGTGGGAGGCGTGGATAGTCCTTACTGAACGACCTGCCGCGCCGGTGAATCCGGCGCGGCAGCATCGACTCTTCGGACCGCTCTCCCACCGTGACATCGGTGGGAGGCGTCTTGAGCAGTGGCAATACGAGGTTACGGCAGGTGGCCGTATCTGGTACTGCCCTGATCCGGAGCGTCGCATCGTGTGGCTGGTCGCGGCGGGCCCAGCTCATCCCAAGATCACCGAGTGATCGGTGGAGATCAGCGGGCGCCCGGGGCCTCGATGGAGGTCTGGGCCGGCATGTTGCCGACGCCGATCGGGCAGGACAGGCCGTTGGGGCCGTGGTTGCAGTAGCCGTTGGGGTTCTTGGCGTCGGACAGGTACTGCTGGTGGTAGTCCTCGGCGAAGTAGTAGTGCGTGAGCGGCGCGATTTCGGTGGTGATGTCGCCGAGGCCGGCCTGGGCGACCACCGGGGCGAAGGCCTCCCGGGACGCGGCGGCCGTGGTCAGCTGGGCGTCGGTGGTGGTGTAGATCGCGGAGCGGTACTGGGTGCCGACGTCGTTGCCCTGGCGCATGCCCTGGGTCGGGTCGTGGTTCTCCCAGAACGCCTTCAGGATCGTCTCGAAGGAGATCTTCGCCGGGTCGTAGACCACCTGCACCGCCTCGGTGTGGCCGGTCAGGCCGGAGCACACCTCCTCGTAGGTGGGGTTCTCGGTGAAGCCTCCGGCGTAGCCGGCGGACGTGGAGATCACGCCGGGCAGCCGCCAGAAGATGCGCTCGGCGCCCCAGAAACAGCCCATGCCGAAGACCGCGACCTCGGCGTTGTCCGGCCAGGGGCCGGTCAGTGAGGTGCCCAGGACGGTGTGGCGGTCGGCCACCGGCATCGCGACCGAACGGCCGGGGATCGCCTGTGCCTCGGTGACCAGATCAAGCTTCTTGAACCGCAAGAACACGGTGAGCTCCTCTCATGCTTCCACCAGCATCCAACACCGGGCCCCGCAAGATCCTTACCAGTTTCTTACCTGCGGAACGTACCGTCACAAAGCGTCTTTGATCTTGTCGGCGTAAGCCGCGGCCTCGTCGGGCGAGGAGTAGCGCGTGCGGGGCCAGAAGAATCCGCGCAGGCCGTCGCCCCTGGTGCGCGGCACCACGTGCGCGTGCAGGTGCGGCACCGACTGCGAGACCCGGTTGTTCATCGCCACGAACGTGCCGCCCGCGCCGAGGCCGGCCTCGACCGCCACGGACAGCCGCCGCACCAGCGCGAAGAACGGCCCGAGCAGATCAAGATCAAGATCGGGCAGCGTGGGTACGTGCGGGCGCGGCACCACCAGCACGTGCCCCTTGAAGACCGGACGGGTGTCCAGGAACGCGACCCCGTCCGGGGTGTCCGCTACCACGGTAGCGGGTGTCGTGCCCGCCACGATCGCACAGAAGACACAGTCCGCCATCCGGGCAGACTAGCGTTAGCCGAATGACGCACGGCTTCGAAACGCTCGCGATCCACGCGGGCCAGGACCCGGAGGCACGCACCGGTGCGGTGGTGCCCCCGATCTTTCAGACCAGCACATACGCGCAGGACGCCGTCGGCTCACCCCGGCTCGGCTACGAATACTCGCGGTCCGGCAACCCCACGCGGGACGCGCTGCAGGAGTGCCTGGCCGCGATCGAGGGCGGGCGCCGGGCGTTCGCGTTCGCCAGCGGGCTCGCGGCCGAGGACACGCTGCTCCGCGCCGTGCTGCGGCCGGGCGACCACGTGATCATCCCGGACGACGCGTACGGCGGCACGTTCCGGCTCTTCGCCAAGGTCGCGGAGCGGTGGGGCGTGAGCTGGTCCGCGGTCGACCTCACGGACGTGGACATGGTCCGCACCGCGATGACGCCGCACACCCGGATGATCTGGGTGGAGACGCCGACGAACCCGCTGCTGTCGATCGTGGACATCGCGGTGCTCGCCGGCATCGCGCACGAGCGGGAGGCGGTGCTGGTGGTGGACAACACGTTCGCCTCGCCGTACCTTCAGCAGCCGCTCGCGCTCGGCGCGGACGTGGTCGTCCACTCGACCACGAAGTACATCGGTGGGCACTCCGACGTGATCGGCGGCGCGCTGATCGTCAGCGACGAGGAGCTGACCGAGCAGATCGGCTTCCACCAGAACGCGATGGGCGCGATCAACGGCCCGTTCGACGCGTGGCTGACGCTGCGCGGCATCAAGACGCTCGGCGTCCGGATGGACCGGCACTGCGACAACGCGGAGAAGATCGCCGAGTACCTCACCCGGCAGTCCGCGGTCTCCGAGGTCATCTACCCCGGCCTGGAGTCGCACCCGGGCCACGACGTGGCCGCGAAGCAGATGCGCCGGTACGGCGGGATGATCTCGTTCCGTGCGGCGGGTGGCCCGGAGGCGGCGGAGCGCATCTGCAACAGCACCAAGCTGTTCGTGCTCGCCGAGTCGCTGGGCGGCGTGGAGTCGCTGATCGAGCACCCCGGCCGGATGACCCACGCGAGCACGGCCGGATCCCCGCTTGAAGTTCCCGCCGATCTCGTGCGACTGTCGGTCGGCATCGAAACCGTCGACGATCTTCTCGCGGATCTCGAAGCGGCTCTGCGCTGATCGACATCGGGGCCCTGGCGTTCAGGGCCCCACACACTGGGGAGGGGTCATGACGGAGCCGGTGCCCAACTGGGTGGGTGCCACGGCGAAGCAGATCGCCCGGGGCGTCCGCCGTGGTGACACGTCCGCCACCCAGGTCGTCGCCGACCACCTCGAGCACATCACCGCGCGCGAGCCGCTGATCGGCGCGTTTCGCGTGGTGCGCGGCGGCGAGGCGGCCACCGAGGCGGAGAAGGTCGACGAGCAGCACGATCTCACCCGCCTTCCGCTGGCCGGGGTGCCGGTCGCGGTGAAGGAGAACACCGCGATCGCCGGCCTGCCCACCTGGCACGGCTCGGCGGCGGCGCGCGGCCCGATCGCGGAGGAGGACCACGAGGTGGTCCGCCGGCTGCGCGGCGCGGGCGCGGTCGTGGTCGCCACCTCCCGCATGCCGGAGCTGGGCGTCTTCGCGGTGACCGATGACGAGGACGGGCCGACCCGCAACCCCTGGGACCTGACCCGCACGCCGGGTGGCTCGTCCGGTGGCGCCGCGGCCGCGGTCGCGGCCGGGCTGGTGCCGATCGCACACGGCAACGACGGGTTCGGCTCGATCCGGATCCCGGCCGCGTGCTGCGGGCTGGTGGGGCTGAAGCCGGGCCGCGGCGTGGTGCCGCCGCCGGCCGGCGCGACCGGCTTCTTCGGCATGGGCGAGCACGGCCTGCTGACCACCACGGTCGCGGACGCGGCGATCGGCTTCGCGGTGCTGGCCGGCCGCGAGTCGGCGAAGCTGGTGGAGCCGTCGCACCTGCGGATCGCGGTCTCCACCCGGTCACCCGTGTCCGGCATCCGGGCCGACGCACCGAACCGGGACGCGGTCACGGCCGCCTCCCGCCTGCTGCTGGCCGCCGGGCACACCGCGGTCGCCCGGGACCCGGTCTACCCGGTCTCGCTCGGCGCGCGCGGCCTCGCCACCTGGTTCGCCGACGCCGCGCAGAAGGCGGAGGAGGGCGGTCTCCCGCTCGGGACGCTGCAGCGTCGCCACCGCATCCACGCCCGGCTCGGGAAGATCGCACTGCGCCGAGGGTACGTGCGGGAGGCCGATCGCGAGGCGTTCCGCACCCGTTCGATCGCGTTCTTCGGCGACAACGGGTTCGACCTGCTGGTCACGCCGGCGCTGGCCGCCACACCGCCCGCGGCGGACGGCTGGGCGCAGCGGTCCTGGGCGGCCAACATGCGCGCCTGTATGCGGTACGCGCCGTTCTCCGCGCCGTGGAACCTGGCCGCGCTGCCCGCGCTGGTGGTGCCGGTCGGCCTGCGCCCGGACGGGCTGCCGCTGACCGTGCAGCTGGTCGGCCCGCCCGGTTCGGAGATGACGCTGCTCGCGGTCGCCGGGCAGTTCGAGCTGGCCGCGCCCTGGCAGCGGCACGCGCCGTCGGTCTTTCCCGCAGTGCGGTAGTCCCACCTCTTCCGGGCGGCGGACCGTCCGCGGGTGGGACGATGCGGGCATGGACGATCTCGTTTCGCTGCCGGACGTCGAGGCGGCCCGAGAGCTGATCAGCGGCGTGGTGCGCACCACGCCGCTGGAGCCGTCCCGGCCGCTCTCCGCGCTGCTCGGCGTGCCCACGTGGCTGAAGTGCGAGAACCTGCAGCGCGCCGGGTCCTACAAGGTGCGCGGCGCGTACGTGCGCATCTCCCGGCTCTCCGCCGCGGAGCGCGACCGAGGCGTGGTCGCGGCCAGCGCCGGCAACCACGCGCAGGGCGTGGCGCTCGCGGCGAGCCTGCTCGGCATCCCGTCGACCGTGTTCATGCCGGTCGGCGCGCCGCTGCCGAAGGTCGCGGCGACCCGCAACTACGGCGCCGCGGTCGAGTTCCGCGGCTCGACCGTGGACGAGGCGCTGGTCGCGGCGCAGGAGTTCGCCGAGGAGACCGGCGCGATGTTCATCCACCCGTTCGACCACCCGCACGTGATCGCCGGGCAGGGCACGGTGGCGCTGGAGATCCTGGAGCAGTGCCCGGACGTGCGCACGATCGTCACCGGGGTGGGCGGCGGCGGCCTGATCTCCGGGCTGGCGGTCGCCACGAAGGCGCTGCGGCCGGACGTGCGGGTGATCGGCGTGCAGGCGGCCGGTGCCGCCGCGTTCCCGCCGTCACTGGCCGCGGGCTCGCCGGTGCGGCTGTCCAGCATCGGCACGATCGCGGACGGGATCGCGGTCGGCTGCCCCGGCGAGGTGACGTTCCGGCACGTGTCCAAACTGTGCGACGACGTGGTGACGGTCTCCGACGAGGACATCTCGCGGGCGCTGGTGATGCTGCTGGAGCGCGGCAAGATGGTGGTGGAGCCGGCCGGTGCGGTCGGCGTGGCCGCGCTGCTGGCCGGCGCGATCGAGGTCGGCGACGGCCCGGTGGTGGCCGTGCTGTCCGGCGGGAACATCGATCCGCTGCTGCTGCTCCGGCTGATCGAGCACGGCCTGGCCGCGGCCGGGCGCTACCTGCGGTTCGCCGTGCGGTGCGGGGACCGGCCGGGTCAGCTGGCCGAGCTGCTCTCCCGCATCGCGCAGCTGCAGGCGAACATCGTCGACGTCGAGCACCTGCGGCACAACCCGCGGCTGCGGATCGGCGAGGTCGAGGTGGCGCTCTCGGTCGAGACCCGCGGCTCCGGGCACAGCGAGGCGCTGCTGCGCGCCCTGCGCGAGAACGGCTACTCCGTCCGCCTCGCGCAGGGCGACGAGCGACGCGACCAGCCGTGAGGGCGCGATGAGCGACACGACCCACGCCGTGGGGGCCGCGGTGAGCGACACGACCCACGCCGTGGGGCCGGCGATGAGCGACACGACCCACGCCGTGAGGGGCCGCGGTGAGCGACACGACCCACGCCGTGGGGGCCGCGGTGAGCGACACGATCAGCCGTCAGGGCGCGATGAGCGACGCGACCCACCCCGTGAGGGCGCGGCGTTGTCCTGAGGCCGATTTTCCGCAGGCACGCACTTCGCCTGCGGAAAATCGGCCGAAGGTCGACGCCCGAGAGCGCCCGAGCCGTCCGAGCGGAGCGAGGACCGGCTACCCGGCGAAGGGCTCGAACCTGACGACGGTGACCTTTATGTCGGCACCGCTCGGGGCCGTGTAGGTGCAGGTCTGGCCGCCGGACGCGCCGAGGATCGACTTGCCGAGCGCGGACTCCGGACTGTAGACGGTGTAGTCCGTGGTCGCGGAGATCTCGCGGGACCCGAGCAGGAACGTCTCGGTGTCGTCCTTGTCGTCGTCGAAGTAGATGGTGACGACCATGCCGGGCGAGACCTTGTCGGCGGTGGGCGCCTCGCCCACCTGCGCGTCGCGGAGCAGCTCCTTGAGGTACGAGATGCGGTGCTCCTGCTTGGCCTGCTCCTCGCGGGCGGCGTGATAACCGCCGTTCTCCCGCAGGTCACCTTCCTCGCGCCGCTCGTTGATCTCCGCTGCGATGACGGGGCGCGCCGCGATCAGCTGGTCGAGCTCGGCCTGCAGCCGGTCGTACGCGTCCTGGGAAAGCCAGGTCGTGGACACAGACGATCTCCTCATATGGCTTGCGGCGAACAGGGTCGAACTACCAACTTACCAGTGGGAGACAACCCATTTCACTACCGAGTTTCACGGCTAGTGATCGTGAGCGCTTTTCTCAGTTAGCGCGACAGTGGAGGACTTCGCCGATGAACGGTCGCTCGCTGGTGTTCAGCCGGTGATCGACGGTGACCGGTTCGCCGCCCGCGACGCCGTTCACCCGGACCTCCTCGGACCCCACCGTGGCGCCGGCCCGGTTGCGCGCGCGCACGCCGCAGGTCGCGGAACCGTCCGCCGGCACGTTCACCCGGAAGTGCACGACGATCCCGGTGTCCGTGATGTCCGTGTAACTGATGACCTCGGCGTCGTACGCCGGATCGCCGTACTTCTGATATTCGCTGTACGCGATCATGATGCCGATCACCAGCACCGCCGAGACCGCGGCCACGACCAGCCAAGGACGGCGTCGGTGCTGCTCACGCCGTCGGCCGTATCGGCCCGGGGGGAACACCGGAGCCGCCGCAGGCGTTGTCGCGTGGGTCTCGGTCACCGGTGCCACACTCCTGCGGTTGGGTACGTCGGGGCCGGTCGGCCAGAATGTGTCCGGTGCATTCTCGCAGCATGCGGGGACGAATGTACCGGCAGGTCACGAGGGAGAGTCAGCGTTGGCTGAGCAGTTGCGTCTGATGGCGGTGCACGCCCACCCCGACGACGAGTCGAGCAAGGGCGCCGCGTCGAGTGCGAAATACATCGCGGAAGGCGTCTCCGTGCTGGTGGTGACCTGTACGGGCGGCGAGCGCGGCAGCGTGCTGAACCCGAAGCTGGACCGGCCGGAGGTCTGGGCGGACATCGCCAACATCCGGCGCAAGGAGATGGACGCGGCGCGCGAGATCCTCGGCGTCGAGCAGGCCTGGCTGGGCTACGTCGACTCCGGCCTGCCGGAGGGCGACCCGCTGCCGCCGCTGCCGGAGGGCTGCTTCGGCCTGATGGACCCGGAGGTGGCCGCGGAGCCGCTGGTCAAGCTGATCCGCGAGTTCCGCCCGCACGTGATCACCACGTACGACGAGAACGGCGGCTACCCGCACCCGGACCACATCATGACCCACAAGGTGTCGGTGGCCGCGTTCGAGGCGGCCGGTGACCCGGACCGGTTCCCGGCCGCCGGTGAGCCGTGGCAGCCGCTGAAGCTCTACTACAACTCCGGGTTCTCCAGGGACCGCGTGTTCGCGCTGCACGAGGCGATGCTGGCCGAGGGGCTGACGTCGCCGTACGTGGAGTGGATCGAGAAGTGGGACGAGAGCCGGGACCGCGGCGACAAGATCACCACGCGGGTGCCGTGCGGCGAGTACTTCGACGTCCGCGACGACGCGCTGCGGGCGCACGCCACCCAGGTCGACCCGGACGGTTTCTGGTTCCAGGTGCCGCGGGAGCTGCAGCTCAAGGTGTGGCCGACCGAGGACTTCGAGCTGGCCCGGTCGCTGGTCGACAGCGTGCTGCCGGAGACCGACCTGTTCGCCGGGATCCGAGACTCGGTGACGGTGCGCTGATCCGACCGGCGTACCGTGGGCGGTGAGAACGAGGAGGCGGCGTGATGGTGACCGATGGTCTCGACGCGCGCGCGCAGCATGGCCTGGACGTGCTCGCGCAGAACAACTTCGGTGACACGCGCACGGGTGGCCTGACCGGGCCGCTGGGCCTGCTCATCATCGTGCTGCTGGCGATCGCGACCGTGTTCCTGATCAGGAGCATGAACAAGCGGCTTCGCCGGCTGCCCGACTCGTTCCCGCCGCCCACGGCCGGTCCGGTGCGGACGGAGAAGGACGGCGAGGAGAAAGTCCTCGATCCGACAGATCCGCCGGCCGAGGCCGAGGCGAAGGAAGAGAGCGGAAGCGCTCCCAAGAATTGAGCACGCGACGCTGACCAGCCTCTGTGGCCGGATCCGCACTGTGGCCGGGGCGTCAACCCCTGTTGCGCGCTCCACGATTGGCCTAGCCTTCCGCCGGGGGGTGTAATCACCTCCGGACCCTGCGCGGAAAGGGGGCGGTCGCCGATGTCTACGACGAGTGATCGCCAAAGCACCGCCAACCACTCCACAGTGGGTGGTGCGGTCCGTGCGCTGCACGCCTCCGTCCTCGCGGTCGCACTGGCGGCGGCGCTGCTGGGGCTGCTGCTCCCGGTCTCCGGCGGGCTCACCGGCCTGCCCTGGCCGATCCGCTGGGCCGTCGTCGCCGGTCTCGTCGCCTGCGGGCAGCTCGCCCGCGTCCGGGTCCAGGTCGCCACCGGCGCGGTCAGCCTCACCTGGGGCGAGGCCGCGCTGATCGTCGGTCTGCACCTGCTGCCCGCGCAGTGGCTGCCCGCGGCCACCGCCGCCGGCGCGGTGCTCGCCTGGACCGTGCTCTCCGCCGGCCACCCGCACCGGGTGAGCGCCGACGCCGTGCACGCCGGAGCGTCCCTGGTGGCCGGGTCCGCCGCGGCCGCCGTGCTGGCGCTCGCGGTGCGGCAGGGTCTGTCGATCGTGGTGCTCGCCTGGCCCGCACTCCGCGCCAAGCTGCCGCTCTTCACCGGCAACGTGCTGGTCGGCCTCTCCTTCGTCGCGGTGATCGAGGTGGACCCGCGCTGGCTGTTCTTCCTGGTGCCGGCGCTGTGGTTCATCCACCGGGGGTACGGGCAGCGCCTGCGCCACGAGGAGGACCGGCGCACCTGGATCACGTTCGCCTCGGCCACCGGCGCGCTCGCCGGCCCCGACCAGCGCGCCGTGGCGACCGCGGGCGCGGAGGGCGCGCTGGACCTGTTCGGCGCGGAGCGAGTCGAGGTGGACGTGGTCACGCCGACCGGCGTGAATCGGTACACCGCCGGCCACGACGGACTGGTGGTCGCCGCTCCTCCGGCCAACGAACCCTCCGATCCAGCCGACACGCTCGTCGCCCGCTCGTTGATCGCCCGCTCGCTCGTCGCCGCCGAGCGCCGGCTCGGCGAGATCCGCGTGCACTTCCCGGCGCCGGCCGGGGCCGCGTCCGCGAACGAGGCGGTGCTCTCCGCGTACGGTGACGCGCTCGCTCTCGCCCTGGGAAACGCGGCAATCACCGCCCAGGTTCACGATCTCACCGAACAAGCCGTCTACCAGGCCGCCCACGATCCGCTCACCGAGCTGACCAACCGGGTCGCGCTGCTCGCCGAGGGCGACACGGCACTGAGCGAACTGGACCGGGACGCGCCGGCCGCGCTGCTGCTGTTCGACGTGGACCGGCTCAAGCGGGTCAACGAGGCGATGGGCCACGCGGCCGGTGACGCGCTGCTCCGCGCGCTGTCCGACCGGCTGATCTCGCTGGCCCGGCCCGGTGAGCTGCTGGCCCGGCTGGACGGCGACGAGTTCGCGCTGCTGCTGACCGCGGCGGACGGGCCCCGGGCGTACCGCGCGGTCCCGCCGCCCCGGCCGATGATCGCGGTCGCGCCGGAGACGCCGCACGAGGCGCCGCCGGCCCCGGCCGAGCCGCCGCTGCTGCGCCGCGCCCGGCAGATCGCGGAGCGGCTGTCCGAGCCGATCGAGGTCTGCGACGTGCCGATGTCCGTCGAGGTCACGGTCGGTGTCGCGGTGAGCCCGGCCGGCGCGGCCGACATGGCCGAGCGGGTCCGGCAGGCCGAGCACGCGATGTACCGGGCCAAGGCGGCGAGCGCGCGGATCGCGGCGTACGACAGCGCCGCCGACTCCGCCACGGTCGACCACCTGTCGCTGCTGGCCGAGATGCGGGCCGCGCTCGCCGCCGACGACCAGCTGGTTCTGGACATGCAGCCCGCGGTCGACCTGGCCACCGGCGCGCCCACCGGCGTCGAGGCGCTGATCCGCTGGCAGCACCCGCGGCGCGGCCTGCTCACCCCGGCCGACTTCGTCCGCGCGGTCGAGGAGAGCGAGCTGCTGGCCCGGTTCACCGGCTACGTCCTGGACCAGGCGCTGGCCACCGCCGGTGAGTGGCGCGCACAGGGCCTGGACGTGCCGATCTCGGTGAACCTGTCCGCGCGCAACCTGCACGACCCGCGGCTGCCCGGTGAGGTCGGCGCGCTGCTGCGCCGCCACCACGTACCGCCGCATCTGCTGGTCCTGGAGATCACCGAGACGGTCGCGATGAGCCGCACCGGCGCGGTCGACGACGTCATCGACGGCCTGCGCGAACTGGGCGTCCAACTGTCGCTGGACGACTTCGGCACCGGGTTCTCGTCGCTCAGCTTCATCACCCGGATCCCGGTCGACGAACTCAAGGTGGACCGCTCCTTCGTCCGCGACATGGCCGGCTCCACCCGCGCCACCGCGGTCATCCGCGCCACCGTCGAACTCGGCCGCCGGATCAACGCCCGCGTCGTCGCCGAGGGCGTCGAGACCGCCGACCAGCGTGCCGCCCTGGTCAGCCTCGGCTGCGACTCCGGACAGGGCTACCACTTCTGCCGCCCGGTCCGCCGCGACAAGATCGTCCCCCTTCTCCGCTCCCTCCGCGACTCCGCCGGCCGCGCCACCGTGGTCCCCCTCCGCGCCGCCGACGACGCCTCCTGATCCCAGACCGACGCCGGCTGAAGACCGCTTCCGGTGTGGTGGCGGCCCGCACGCTGCCGCGGGCGCGCCGAACCCACGTTTCGGCGTGCTGCGGTTCGCGGGCTTTGAGGCTTGTTCAGCGGGGCGAGCCGACGTCGCGTCACCGCAGGCCAGCGCTGTCGGCGCATAACGTGCTGAATCAACCTCTTTGAGACTTGTTCAGCGCAGCGAACCGGCACCGCGTTGCCGCAGTCCGGGCGGCCTGACGAGGCGGCGCTGAATAAGCCTCCAGGGCCCGAAAAGGAGGTCGTTCTCGCGGCCGGATGATCTCCTCTTCGTACCGCTGATTGATCGCTCAGGGGTGGGGTTGCGATTCATGGGGACCGGGTGGGGCGCGGTAGTGCGGTGGCGCCGGTGTGGCGTTGGCGGCCTGGGCGGGAGGCCGGTAATTGCGTTGCCGGGGGTGATCCGAATCGCGGAGGATTGGGGCAGGAACTCGCGAGTTGGCTGGATTTATCCGGCTATTGCGGCACGCGAGCGTCACCGGTGACTTGCCGCGATGAGTCACCATTCGAAGAGATCCTGACGACCTGCCGAGCGGTGCGCGCGACCGTTCGGACCAGCGTCGTCACGGGGTGGTGTGCACCCGGGAAAGGCGCGCCGCCCCTCGCTCGCCGGCGCCGGAAAATGTCGTACCCGAGTCGTAGGCTAGAACAAACGTTCGAGGAAAGAAGGGCCGTCATGGTGGTTACCACGCACAACGGCAGCGAGTGGTCGTGAGCTGAGGCCGGCAGGCTTTGGCTCGTCTCGACCGACGGGGCCGCACATCCTCCAGTGACGGGGTGGCGGGACGAGGAGGCCGCGTCCCGCCGCCCCTTTCCGATTCGCGGGCGACCAGCGGCCGCCCGATCCGGGTGGGTCAGTGGGCGCCGCCGAGGTTGAGGGTGACGACGCCGGCGATGACCAGGCCGATGCCGGCGACCTTGGTGAGGCTCAGCGGCTCGCCGAGGAAGGCGGCGCCGATCGCGGCGATCGCGGCGGTGCCGACGCCGGACCAGATGGCGTAGGTGACGCCCACCGGGATCGTCTGGACCGTGCGGGAGAGCGCCCAGAACGAGGTGACGTAGCAGGCCGTGACCAGGACCGTGGGCCAGAGCCGGGTGAAGCCGTCGGTGGATTTGAGCAGGCTGGTGCCGACTATCTCGGCGCCGATCGCGGTGGCGAGGAACAGGTAGGCCATGGCGGGGACGACCCTTCGTCTGCATGCGGGGGTGCGAGAAGGGTTACAGGCCGTCCAGGTCGAAGACGACGGCGTCGGTAAGCTGGGCCGGCGGGCACGGGCGGGAGAAGAGCCAGCCCTGGCCGTAATCGGCGCCGAGCGCGCGCAGGATGCGCAGCTCACCAGCGGTCTCGACGCCCTCGGCGATGACCTTTGAGCCGCTGCCCTGGGCGAACGAGATCAGGGCACGGCTCAGCGCCTGCCGGATCTCGTCGCCCTCGATGCCGCGGACCAGACCGATGTCGAGCTTGATGATGTCCGGGCGCAGCTGCACCACCCGGTTCAGGCCGGCGTATCCGGCGCCGACGTCGTCGATCGCCACCCGCAGGCCCCGCCGCCGCAGTGGCGCCAGCGCGTCCCGCACGTCGGTCAGGTCGTCGACCTTCTCCTGCTCGGTCAGTTCGACGATGAGCCGATCCAGTGGTACGTCGTCGAAGAGCGCGAGCGTGCCCGGCGCCAGGATCGTGGTGGGGGACAGGTTCAGCGACATGAAGCCCGGCGTGTCCCGGCTCGCGGCCAGCGCGTTGCGGATCGCGGACCGTTCCAGCGCGATGCCCTCGCCGACCCGGGCCGCCTCCTCGAACCAGGTCAGCGGCGACCCGGTGGGGAACCGGCTGAGCGCCTCCGAGCCCGCGATCTTGCCACTGGTCAGGTCCACGATCGGCTGGACCACCACGACCGGGCCGCCGTTGCGTTCCAGCTCGGCCAGGCAGCCGCGGATCCGCGCCTGTTCCCTGCGGGACGCGTCCGCCGCGCTCAGCGTGACCGTGACGATCTCCGCCACGTCGTCGAGGTAGTCCAGGTCCCGGGCGTTCAGCGTGCGGTCCGGCGTGGCGGAGAAGCAGCACAGCGTGCCGTAGACCTCGCCGGTGCTCAGCCGCAGCGGCGTGCCGAGGTAGTTGCCGATGCCCAGGCCCCGGGTGAACGGCAGCGGGGCGGTCACCGGGTTCGCGGCGGTGTCCGGCACGATACGGTCCAGCCTGCCGTCCACGATCCGCTGGCAGAAGGTGTCCTCCAGCGGATCGCCCAGCCCGGGGCTCAGACCCGGGATCGGCGCCACGGCGTCCACCCAGCGGAAGACGCGCCGGTCGTCGACGAACTCGGCGATGAACGCGACGTCCATGCCGAGGCGCCGGCGGACCACCTGCAGCACCTGCTGCAGCGCGTCCGTGGCGCCGGCCGCGGGGGCGGGGCCGTCCGGCACGAGCAGGGGGGAGAGGTGCATGTCCCCGTTGATCGGCAGCGGTCCGCCCGGTCCGAGAGATCCGTGCCCGGGTGAAGCGCGTCACAGCGCGTACCCGCTGATGGTCTGGGGTCTGTGGGAGGGTGAGGGTATGAATCGGCTCGCGGACGCCACTTCGCCCTATCTGCTCCAGCACAAGGACAATCCGGTCGACTGGTGGCCGTGGGGCGAGGAGGCGTTCGCGGAGGCGCGCCGGCGGGACGTGCCGGTGCTGATCTCGGTCGGCTACGCGGCCTGCCACTGGTGTCACGTGATGGCGCACGAGTCGTTCGAGGACGAGGCGATCGCGCATCTGGTCAACGAGGGCTTCGTGGCGATCAAGGTCGACCGGGAGGAGCGGCCGGACGTCGACGCGGTGTACATGACCGCCACGCAGGCGATGAGCGGGCAGGGCGGCTGGCCGATGACGGTCTTCGCCACGCCGTCCGGTGATCCGTTCTTCTGCGGCACCTACTACCCGCGGCCCACGTTCGCCGGGCTCCTGACGTCGGTGACCAAGGCGTGGCGGGAGCAGCGGGACGACGTGGTCAAGCAGGGCGCGGCCGTCGTCACCGCGATCGGCGGCGCGCAACTGGCCGGCGGGCCGACCGCGCCGATCTCCGCGGAGCTGCTGGACGCGGCCGCGACCCGGCTGGCCGCGGAGCACGACGAGCGGGCCGGCGGGTTCGGTGGTGCGCCGAAGTTCCCGCCGCACATGAACCTGCTGTTCCTGCTGCGGCACTGGCAGCGCACCGGGGACGCGCGGTCGCTGGAGATCGTGCGGCACACCGCGGAGTCGATGGCTCGCGGCGGCATCTACGACCAGCTGGCCGGCGGGTTCGCGCGGTATTCGGTCGACGCGCACTGGACCGTGCCGCACTTCGAGAAGATGCTGTACGACAACGCGCTGCTGCTGCGCGTCTACGCGGAACTGTGGCGGCTGACCGGCGACCCGCTGGCCCGCCGGATCGCGGACGAGATCGTGTCGTTCCTGGCCCGGGACCTGCTGACCGACGACGGTGGTTACGCGTCCGCGCTGGACGCGGACACCGACGGCGTGGAAGGGCTGACCTACGCCTGGACGCCGGACCAACTGCGCGAGGTGCTCGGCGACTCCGACGGCACCTGGGCCGCCGACCTGTTCCAGGTGACGCCGGGCGGCACGTTCGAGCACGGCTCGAGCGTGCTGGTCCTGGCCAGGGACATCGACGACGCGGCCCCGGAGATCACCGCGCGCTGGCGGGACGTGCGCAAACGTCTGCTCGCGGCGCGCGCGGGCCGTCCGCAGCCGGCCCGCGACGACAAGATCGTGGCGGCCTGGAACGGGCTGGCGGTGACCGCGCTGGCGCACTACGCGATGGCGCTGGAGGGCACCGAGAAGCCCGCCGAGGGCCATCCGGAGACGCTGGGCGAGCGCACGGTGGCGTACGGCGGCGCGCTGATGACCGCCCGGGCGCTGGCCGAGCGGCACCTGGTCGACGGCCGGCTGCGGCGCGTCTCCCGGGACGGCATGGTGGGCACCCCGGCCGGCGTGCTGGAGGACTACGGCTGCGTGGCCGAGGCGTTCTGCGCGATGCACGAGCTGACCGGCAAGGGCGAGTGGCTGGAGCGCGCCGGTGCGCTGCTGGACACCGCGCTCGCCCGCTTCGGCAACGGCGCCGGCGGGTTCTTCGACACCGCGGACGACGCGGAGAAGCTGGTCACCCGGCCGGCGGACCCGACCGACAACGCCACCCCGGCCGGGCTGTCGGCGATGGCGAACGCGCTGATCGCCTACTCCGCGCTGACCGGCGAGACGAGCTACCGGGACGCGGCCGAGGCGGCGCTGCGCACGATCGCGCCGATCGCGGACAGGCATCCGCGGTTCGCCGGTTACTCGCTGGCCGCGGCGGAGGCACTGGTCTCCGGGCCGTTCGAGATCGCGGTGGTCACCGGCGAACCCGAGACGGACCCGCTGGTCACGGCCGCGCGCAAGCTGGCCCCGCCCGGCGCGGTGGTGGTCGCGGGCCTGCCGGACCAGCCGGGTGTGCCACTGCTCGCGGACCGGCCGATGCTCGATGGAAAGTCCACCGCCTATGTGTGCCGCGGCTTCGTCTGCGACCGCCCGGTCACCTCGGAGGAGGAGCTGGCGGCCAGGCTACGCTGATCGGCGAGATGGATACCCGAACCGGTCTGCCCGTTGTCGGCATGGTGGGCGGTGGCCAGCTGGCCCGGATGACCCACCAGGCCGCGATCGCCCTCGGCCAGTCACTGCGTGTGCTGGCACAGTCCCCCGACGACGGCGCCGCGCTGGTCGCCGCGGACGTCCAGATCGGTGAGCACACCGACCTGGCCGCGCTGCGCGAGTTCGCGAAGTCGTGCGACGTGGTCACGTTCGACCACGAGCACGTGCCGTCCGCGCACATCCGGGCGCTGGCCGCCGAGGGGTTCGCGGTGCATCCGGGTGCGGACGCGCTGCAGTTCGCGCAGGACAAGCTGCTGATGCGCACGCGCCTGACCGAGCTGGGTTTTCCGGCGCCGCGCTGGCGTACCGTCGAGGGCCTTGATGATCTCGTGTCCTTCGGCGACGAGACCGGCTGGCCGGTGATCGCGAAGGCGACCCGCGGTGGTTACGACGGACGCGGCGTCTTCCCGCTCTCCGACGCGGACGAGGCCGCGGCGCTGGTCGCGACCGGCACACCGCTGATCGTCGAGGAGCGGGTGCGGCTGGTCCGGGAGCTGGCCGTACTATGCGCGCGGTCGCCGTTCGGGCAGGTCGCGGCGTACCCGGTGGTCGAGACCGTGCAGCGGGACGGCATCTGCGTGGAGGTGCTGGCCCCGGCGCCGGACCTCTCCGAGGAGCTGGCCGTGGCCGCGCAGGAGTTGGCGATAGGCGTCGCGAAGCAGCTCGGCGTGGTCGGCCTGCTCGCGGTCGAGTTGTTCGAGACCGCGGACGGCTTGCTGGTCAACGAGCTGGCGATGCGCCCGCACAACTCCGGTCACTGGACGATCGAGGGCGCGCGGACGTCGCAGTTCGAGCAGCACCTGCGCGCGGTGCTGGACTATCCGCTGGGCGAGACGTCGCTCGCCGCACCGGCCGTGGTGATGGCGAACCTGCTCGGTGGCGAACCCGGTGGCATGAGCATCGACGAGCGGCTGCACCACCTGTTCGCCGAAGATCCAGGGATCAAGGTTCACCTGTACGGCAAGCAGGTCCGCCCCGGCCGCAAGATCGGGCACGTGACCGCGCTGGGTTCCGACATGACTTCGGTACGGGCGCGGGCCGTCCGTGCCGCCAAGTGGCTGCAAGAGGGACAATGGTAAGCGTTGGCGTGATCATGGGTTCGGACTCGGACTGGCCGGTCATGAAGGCCGCGGCCGAGGCGCTGGACGAGTTCGGCGTCGCGCACGAGGTCCGGGTGATCTCCGCGCACCGCACGCCGCAGGGCATGCTCGACTACGCCACCGGCGCGGCCGGACGCGGCCTCCAGGTGATCATCGCGGGTGCGGGCGGCGCCGCCCACCTGCCCGGCATGGTCGCGTCCGCGACGCCGCTGCCGGTGATCGGCGTGCCGGTGCCGCTGAAACACCTCGACGGCATGGACTCGCTGATGTCGATCGTGCAGATGCCGTCCGGCATCCCGGTCGCGACCGTGTCGATCGCGGGCGCGCGCAACGCGGGCCTGCTCGCGGTGCGCATCCTGGCCGCCTCCGACCCGGCGCTGCAGGCGAAGGTGACCGAGTTCCAGGCCGCGCTGACCGAGATGGTGGCGGAGAAGGACGCGAAGCTGCGTGCGTCCCTCGGCTAGGGCGTGTTCTGGGCAGGCCGGAGACCGAGCGCGGCCGCGGCGCCGGTCGTGTCCAGCACGAACTCGACCACGCCGTTCGCGCGCAGGATGCGCAGGCCGCCGCCGTGCGCGACGGCCAGGTGCCGGCAGGCCAGCAGCGCCCGGACCGTGCTGGCGTCGATCAGCGTGACGGCACCGAAGTCGATCGTGATGTGCGGGTGCCCGTCGGCGATCACCTGCCACACCGCGGCGACGATCTGGTGTCGGTTGTCGTGGTCGAACTCGCCGACCGCCTCCAGGCGGGCGGGCCCGCGAACGAGGATGTGTGTTCCGGTCACGGTCTGATGCTGACCGGCCCAGCCGACCGGCGCTAGCGCGCGAAACGACCGCCGGGCACGCGGATGTGCCGGAAACGAAGTCCTCTCCTCACCCGAACGGATGCCGGCGCACGTGAGGCAGTGCTTCGCGGCCGTCGGGCTCGTTTATCGGATAACCGAGCCGCACGGTGGGAGAAGCCGGAGATCCCCATGGCGACCGTGTTCCAGACCACCGACGTCGATGCGGCGCACGAGTTCCTCTGCCGTGCCTACGGACGGCTGCGCCTGCGCGTCACCAACGGCGAGCACCACGCCCGGTTCGGCCACTATGCGCTCGGCGCCGCCCAGCTGCACCGCAACTCGTTCCGGATGAGCATCGACGTCGACAGCGCGCCACAGCAGACGCTCATCTTCGGCCGGGTCGCCGGCGGGCACATCGCGTTCCGGACCAGAGGCCCGGTCCGGGTGTACGGCAGACCGGGCGAGGTGTTCACCGCTGTCCAGCCCGGCGAGCCGCACCGGGCCGCCCTGGAGGACGCGGACCTGGAGCTGGCCGTGCTCGAGCCGGGACTGGTCGCCGAGGTCGCGGACGGTGCGCCCGGCCGGGCCGCCCACCCGATCCGGTTCGCCGCGAACGTGCCGGTGCCCGCGCGGTCGGCCTGGCTCTGGAGCACCACCTACGACTACGTGCTCGGCTGCGTCGCCGCCGCGCCGGAGGCGGTCGCCGAGCCGCTGGTCGCGGGCAGCATGGCCCGTCTGCTCGCGGCGACCGCGCTGGCGGTGTTCCCGCACGACGGGCCGGACGAGCCGACCATCGAGGACCGGCGGGACGCGCATCCGGTGCCGCTGCGGCGGGCGGTGGCGTTCATCGACGACAATGCGCACCGTGACATCAGCCCGGCCGACATCGCGTCCGTCGCGCACGTCTCCATCCGGGCCATCCAGCTGGCGTTCCGCCGCCACCTCGACACCACGCCGCGCGGATACCTGCGCCGGGTCCGGCTCGCGCACGCGCACCGTGACCTGCTCGCCGCGGACCCGCGCGACACGACGGTGATGGCGATCGCGAGCCGCTGGGGCTTCGCCGACCACAGCAGGTTCACCGCGCAGTACCGCGCGGTGTACGGCGTGATCCCCTCCTGGACGCTACGGCGCGCGGGCTGACGCACTCAGGTGCGGTAGCTTTGCGTATCGGCTGGAGGAGAGGCGTGCTATGGACCAGGCCGAGCGGCAGTTCGAGGAGCTGCTGATCCATCTGAAGGAGGCACGCGGCTTCGACTTCACCGGCTACAAGCGGTCGAGCCTGGTGCGCCGGGTCGGCCGGCGGATGGCAGCACTGGAGATCACCGAGTACGCCGACTACGTCGACCACCTCCAGGTGTACCCGGACGAGTTCACCGCGTTGTTCAACACCATCCTGATCAACGTGACCTCGTTCTTCCGGGATCCGGAGGCGTGGGACAGCCTGCGCCGGTCCGTGCTGGAACCGCTGGTCGCGGCGAAGGGCCCGGACGCGCCGATCCGGCTGTGGAGCACCGGGTGCGCGTCCGGCGAGGAGGCCTACACGCTGGCGATCCTGCTCGGCGAGGTGCTCGGCGTGGAGCAGATGCGTGACCGGGTGAAGATCTACGCCACTGACGTGGACGAGGAGCAGCTGACCGAGGCGCGGCACGCCACCTACGACGCGACCGCGATCGCGTCGGTGCCGCCGGAGCTGGTCGCGAAGTACTTCGAGGCGGCCGGGCAGCGCTACCAGTTCCGGCCGGACCTGCGGCGGACGGTGATCTTCGGGCGCAACGATCTGGTCCAGGACGCGCCGATCTCCCGGATCGACGTGCTGACCTGCCGGAACACGCTGATGTACTTCACGCCGGAGACGCAGGCGCGAATCCTGGCCCGGTTCCACTTCGCGCTCGCCGACGGTGGCACGCTGTTCCTCGGCCGGGCCGAGACGCTGCGGCATCACGACGCGCTGTTCCTGCCGACCGACATCAAGCACCGGATCTTCCGGCGGACGCCGCGGGCCGCGTCCGGGTCGTCGTCGGCGGGTGGCTGGCAGCCGCCGGTCCCACGCGGCGCGGACGGCCGGGCCGGGGTCGACCAGCTGCGCAACGCCGCGATGCTGGCCAGCCCGGTCGCGCAGATCGTGGTCACCCCGGACGGGCTGGTCGCGCTCAGCAACCAGCAGGCCGAGCGGCTGTTCGGGGTGTCCGTGCGGGACGTGGGACGGCCGTTCCAGGACCTGGACGTCTCGTACCGGCCGGTGGAGCTGCGCCCCTACATCGAGCAGGCGCTGACCGAGCGCCGGACCGTGGGCCTGAAGGACGTGCGGCACCACTCGACATACTTCGAGGTGCAGGTCACGCCGCTGCGAGAGGGCGCGGCGGACCCGATCGGGGTGGCGGTGGTCTTCCAGGACGTGACCGCGGCGCGGAAGTTGCACGACGACCTGGAGACCGCGAACCGGGAGCTTGCGACCGCGTACGAGGAGTTGCAGTCCACGAACGAGGAGCTGGAGACGACGAACGAGGAGCTCCAGTCGACGGTCGAGGAGCTGGAGACGACGAACGAGGAGCTCCAGTCCACGAACGAGGAACTGGAGACGACGAACGAGGAGCTGGAGTCCACCAACGAGAAGCTGGAGTCCACCAACGGCGAGCTGCAGAACAGCAACGAGCGGCTGCGCCTGAGCACCGCGGAGCTGGACGGCGCGAACGCGTTCCTGGACGCGGTCCTGTCACACCTGCGCGCCGGCATCGTGGTGGTCGACCAGAGCCTGAAGATCCGCGCCTGGAACCGGCGGGCGGAGGACCTGTGGGGCCTGCGCTCGCACGAGGCGGTCGGCGAGCATCTGCTCAACCTCGACATCGGGCTGCCGGTCGACCGGCTGCGCCCGTTGATCCGGCAGTCACTCGGCGGCGAGACCGAGCCGGGTGAGATGCGGCTGGAGGCGGTCAACCGTCGTGGACGGCACCTCGCGGTGCGAGTAGCGTGCAGTCCCATGCTCGACGACGGGGTGCCGGTCGGCGCCATCCTCGTCATGGAGGAGTAGGGGTTCGGATGCCACCGGGCGGGTATTCAGCCGTGCTCCCATACGGAAGGTGCGGCCGTGCTGACGTGGACCGTCGATCCGGGCGATAGCCGCATCGTGGTGACGGTGTGCGGCGAGCTGTCCGTGAACGAGGCCGGCCGCCTGCGGACCGCCCTGCTCAAGTGCCTCGCGGAACAGCCGGAGGCGCTGCTCGTCGACCTGTCCGGGATGCGGGTGCCGGAGCCGTCCGCGCTGACCGTGTTCACCGCGGTGGTCCGGCAGGCGGCGACCTGGCCGGGCACGCCGGTGCTGCTCTGCGCGCCGGCGCCGGCCGTGGCCGAGCTGCTGGCCGGCGGCGGGTTCGGCAAGTTGACGATGGTGGCCGGCCTGGACGAGGCACGGTCGCTGCTCGACGCCGGCGATTCCGGGATGCTGATGGTCTCGGACGACCTGCTCCCGATCCGCGGCGCGTCCCGGCACGCGCGCGACGTGGTCACGGACGCGTGCATGCGGTGGTCGCTGCCGCAGCTGGTCGCGCCGGCCTCGGTGGTCGCGGGCGAGATGGTGGCGAACGTGATCGATCACGCCGGGACGATGATGACGTTGCGGGTGTCGCTGCGGCCTCGGTTCCTCTACGTGGCCGTGCGGGACGGTGTGTCCGAGCCGCCCGATCCGGTGCTGCCCCCGTTCCGCCCCGGATCCGGGCTCGCACTGATCAACGCGACCGCGACCCACTGGGGCTGGCTGCCGGCCGCGGACGGCAAGGCCGTCTGGGCCGCGCTCGCGCTCCGGTAGCGCGGTCGGTCACGACGCGCTGCCGCCCGCGCCCGGTCCCGTCTCGGCCGGGCGGAGCAGGAAGTCGAGGCCGGTCGCGGCCATCAGCTGGGCCAGATGCGGCGCGGTGCCGGCGACCCGCAGCCGCACCCCGCGGCCGTGCGCGGCGGTGTGCACGGCGACCAGCGCGCTCAGGCCGGCCGCGTCCATCGACGGCACGCCGGCCAGGTCCACCACCAGCGTGCTCGGCCGGCCCGCGCACAGCGCGGCGAGGAGGCGCGCGCGCAGCTCGGCCGCGTTGTCCCGGTCGACCTCGCCGTAGACCCGGGCGTGCCGGGCCCGGCCCGGCCCGCTGTGCAGCACGACCCGGACCTCCGGCTCGTCCGTCGTGCCCGGCCACGGTGGCACGGCGTCGCTGAGCAGCGCGGTTCGCAGCCAGGCGAGCGCGCGGGCGAGAAGCCGGGAGACCTGCATCTGCGAGACGCCGAACTGCTCGGCGATCTCCGCCTGGGTCAGGTTGCCCCAGTAGCGCAGCGCGAGCAGCCGGCGGTCCCGTTGCGGCATGCGCAGCAGCAGCCGGGTCATCGCGGCCCGGTCGTCGACCGCGGCCAGCGACGGGTCCGGCGCGCCGACCAGGTCGCCGAACTCGACGTCCTCGCCCGAGTCGAGCTGCCGGTTGAGCGAGACCGGCAGGTACGCGGCGAGGGACGTGCGCGCGTCCCGCACGTCCGCCTCGCCGACGCCGAGGAAGCAGGCCAGCTCGTCGTCGGTGGGCACGCGCGCGAACCGGGCGGCGAGCGTGCCGGTCGCGCGGTTCAGATCCAGGCCGAGGTCCTGCATGCGGCGCGGGACGTGCACGCCCCAGGTGTGGTCCCGGAAGTGCCGGCGCAGCTCGCCGCGGATGGTGACCACGGCGAACGCGGTGAACGAGCCGCGATCCGCGTCGTACCGATCGACGGTCTTGACCAGGCCGATCCGGGCGACCTGGTCGAGGTCCTCAGCCGGTTCGCCGCGGCCGTAGTAGCGGCTGGCCAGGCGGCCGGCGAACGGCAGAGAGTCGCGGATGAACTCGTCGCGCAGCCGGCGTCGCCCGGCCTCGTCCGCGGCCGCGCGGGCCCGGACGTAGTGTTCCGCGCGCGAGTCGAGGTCCTGATCCGCGCTGATCTGGTCGAGCATCGCGCCTCCTTCCTTCGCGCCGGGACCCGATGAGCTATCCGAAATTTAGTCCTCGTGCCGGCGTTCCGGCGGGATTTCCCCGATCGAGATTCGTGTGTACGGTTCCGCGGCCGGGACGTGCCCGGCTGCGCACTCGCGGGCTCTTCGCGACCACAACGGATCCGGCAGGGAGGCCGCCCGCGGCCGACCGGTGCCCGCGGGAGCTCTGGGAACGTGCCCAGCCGGAAGCGGGAATATGAAGTTGTCCTTGAATTTCGCCTACCGCATGCGGCCGATGTTGCCGCGGAAGGCCAGTGCCCGGCGCCGGTTCTCGTTCGTGGCGCCGAGGACGAGCAGCAGCAGACCGATCGGCACCAGGACGAGCCAGGCGCTGACCAGTGTGATGACGAAGTGCAGCGTGGCGATCGTGGTGACCACCGCGCCGATGACCAGCGGCGCCTGCTGCTGGTATCGGGAGCCGACGACCAGGCAGGCCAGCGCGCCGATGAGCAGCGCGACCTGCCGCACGCCGGTGGTCTCCCGGGAGATGACCAGCACCAGCGTGGGCAGGAACGCGGCGATCAGTGCGGGTCCGTACGCGTACCAGCTGCTCAGGTCCTCGCGGCGGCGCGACTCGAGCCAGCCGATGAGCAGCGCGAGCGCGGCGAACGGCAACGTGTACGCCTCCGGGAGCGCCACGTCCGCGACCACCATGAGCAGCAGCCACGCGCCGACCTCCAGGCCGACCGAGATCCAGAACAGCATTCGCCGCTCCGATTCGGCGCGCGGCCGGCTGGACGCCAGGCCGAGCACCGCTCCCCACGCGGCCAGCAGCGCGGCGACGTGCGGTGCGGAGTCGAACGCGAGCGTGATCGCCAGCACCGCGGCGGCGTAACCGGTCCACTCGACCGCGTACGCCTCGCGGACCGCCTCCGGGTCGCGCAGGCGCGGCAGCATCGCGCTGGCGATCAGCAGGCCGGCACCGACCGCGAGCACGCCGAACGCGGCCCAGTAGCGGTCCTGGCCCGCGGTGAGCACCAGCGTCACCACGAACAGCTGCGCCATGATCGCGGCGAACAGCCAGCCGAGGATGCGGGCGATCTCGACCCGCCCGCCGAGCGCGGCGACCAGGCCGACGCCGACCGCGGCGCCGAGCGTGAAGAGCGTGAGCGGCCGGGTGGCGAGCGCACCGGCGAGCCCGGCACCGCCGGCCAGCATGCCGATGACGAAGACGAGGATGCGCGACGCCCGCAGCGGGCGCGCCGCGGCGGTGTAGAGCGTGGGCGTGAGCGCGAGCCCGAGCATCGAGATGGTGAAGACCGCGAGCGCGGCCGTGGTCGAGGTCGGCCAGTTGTAGTCCAGCGCGATCGGCGTGATCAGGATCGTCGCCGCGAGGCCGGGCAGGATCACCGGCACGGACAGCAGCGGCCGGTTGCCGCTGAAGCCGAGCGCCGCGAGCGTGGCGACGCCGGTGAGCAGCAGCGCGGCCAGCACGCTGGTGCCGTCCAGCGGCCGGTCCGGCAGCGGGTCGAGCAGCGCCTCCACCGGGCCACCCCAGATCAACTGCAGCTGCTGGTACGGCGTGACCAGCGCGGCCACCAGGTACGGCAGGATCAGCACCAGCGCGATGATCGCCGGGATCGCGCCCGCGTAGAGCGCGCCCATCGCGGGGCTGACCGTCCACCGGCGGCTGACCGTCATCGCCCGGCTGAAGATGTCCTGGAACCGGCCGCTCGCGCTCGGCGACCACCGCTGCGCCGTGGTGACCACGCGCGCGGGCGGGTTGGTGCCGCCACGCAGCAGCTCCGCGAGCACGCCGAGCAGCGCGGCCGCGGCGGCGTAGAGCGCGGCCGGGTGGTCGGTCGGCAGCGACGCCAGCGCGGTGAGCGTGGCACCGGCGGTGACGCCGATCGACGTGTACGGCAGGTACTGCGGGATGTCGCGCGCGATCGTGGCCAGCACGGCCAGCCCGAGCGCGGACCCGGCCAGCGCGGACAGCAGCACCACGTCGACGTTCCGGCCGAGGTGCGCGGCGGTCGCGGCGAAGACGCCCGGCACGGCCAGCAGCACGCCGCCGGCACCGGCGCCGCCGATCAGGGCCAGGTGCCGGGGCAGCTCGATGCGCCCGGCCTCCAGGTCGCCGCCACCGGCACGCGCGGCCCGGACCCGCCGGGCGAGTGGGCCCTGGTCGCTGGCGAGCGTGGCCACCAGCACGCAGATCGCCGCGATCATGGCGAGCGCGGCCGCGGTGGTCCACGGCCGGACCACGCTGACGGCCGCGGCGTGCAGCGAGACCACGACCGCGGCGGCGAACCGGGCGTAACCGGCGGAGGGGACCGTGGTCAGCACGGCCGCGACGCCGTAGACGAGCGCGACCAGGCCACCGACCACGATCGGCGACCACCAGGGCCAGCCGAGCGCGGCCGGCGTGGCGACGGTGGCGAGCGCGACGCAGCCGGCGGCCGCGTTGTAGGCCAACGGCCGGTTCAGTGCGAGCGCCGCCGCGCCCGCGAGCATGAGCAGCGCGATCGGCACCTCGGCGCCGCCGGTGGAGGGGGACGGGGTCCACGAGGTGAGGTCCGCGTCCCAGAGCGAGCCGGACACCGCGAGCGCGCGCAGGCCGGCGCCGATCGCGAGGTAGCCGGCGATCGCGGCGACGACCGCGCCGGCCACGGTGACGCCCGCGGTCGGGCCGCGCCGCCAGTCGGCCGGCAGCAGCCAGGCACCGGCCGCGATGATCAGCACCATCAGCGCGGCCACGGCCAGCTGGGAGTCCGGGAACGCGATCGCGCCGACCCGGGCGAGCGCGCCGATCACCGCGACGGTGGCGGCGGCCGCGGCGACGTCCGCGCCGTCCAGCACCATGTCGGACCGGCGGCCGGAGTCTATCTGCGGGGTGAGGAACAGCAGCACGGCCGCGACCAGCAGCAGCGCGCCGACCAGCACGTCCGCTGGCGAGGTGTGCTCGGCACCGAAGCTGGCCGCGGCGACCGCGAGCGCGCCGAGCCCGGCGCCGATGGTGACCGGCAGGCTGATCGCGCGCTGCGCGACCTGGTTGACCGCGGCGTAGCCGAGCGTGACCGACACGGCGAGGAAGCTGGCGGCCAGGATCGGCAGCGTGTCGCCGGGCGCGTCGGTCGCGGAGACCGCGGCCACGGCGGACGCGACCGCGCCGGGGAACGCGAACGCGGCGCCGCCCCGGGCCCAGTCGCCGATCACCCAGGCGAAGAGCCGTTCCCGCGGGATCAGCTGCGAGCCGACCGCGATCATGACGCCCGCGCCGGCCAGCGCGGTGAGCACGGCCGCGGTCAGCCAGGGCCGGGACACGGCGGCACCGGCACCGGCGACGCCGACCACGGCGGCCGCGATGACGTGCGCGTAGGCGCCGTTCCGGGTGCGTGCGGCGAGCCCGGCCAGGCCGATGCCGATCGCGCCGACCACCAGCGGCCAGGGCGCCTCCGACCAGGGCAGCTCAAGCGACGCGGGCACGGTCAGCGCGGTCACGGCCACGCCGGCGACCGCGCTCTCGTAGCGGACCTCCGCGGGCAGCGCCAGCGCGGCCGCGATCGTGATGAACAGCGCGCTCAGCGCCAGCTGCCAGTCGGGGAAGTTCGCGAACTCCGCCAGGTCGGCCGAGTATGCGGTCAGGTCGGTGCCCCACGGCGGCAGCGCGGCGCGGACCGGCGCGATCGCGGCCGGGATCGCGGCGATCGCCACCACGAGCGTCAGCACGGTCAGCGCGACCGCGGACGCCAGCTGCGGGCCGCGGCGCAGGTGCGCGGGGAGCATCCGGACGCCGACGCCGGTCACCGCGACCGCGGCCGCGATCACGACGAGCGCGCGGCCGGGGACCGCGACCGCGGCGATCCGGGCGATCGCGCCGATCACCGCGAGCGTCATCGCGCCGGTCGCGAGGTCGCGCAGGCCGGGGCGGCGCAGCAGCATCGCGCCGGCCAGCCCGGCACCGGCGGCGAGCAGCAGGACCAGTGCCGACCGGTACGCCGCGGACGGCGTGCCCGCCCGGAGCACCGCGACCGTGGCGAAGAGGAGCGCGACCACGACCGCCACGCCGAACAGCGCCCAGATCAGCTCCGTCAGGTAGCGGCCGGAGGGCGGTGCCGTGCTCCGCTGCGGCGTCTCCGCGTGCAGCACCGCGTCGGGCTCCTCGTCGGCACCCTCCGGACGCTCACCGGACCGGCGCGGCGGCGGCACCGTGACCGTGCGGCCCCGGGGCCAGGTGGGGGCGAGCGTGCCGAAGCGGAGCAGCACCCGGGTCAGCGCGAGGTCGAGCAGCGCGACCAGCGTGAAGATCAGTGCCCAGCCGGTGGCGCTGTTGCCGGCGGCCTGGGACAGCAGCAGCGGCAGGACCGGCTGCAGCGCGAGGACCATCGCGTAGCGCGGGGTGGCCAGCGAGGTCATGCCGGCGTAGAACGCGGCGACGCCGGCCGTCACCGCGAACGTCACGCCCAGGAAGATCTCGTCGGACACGGCGCTGCCGCCGAACGCCTGGACCTCGTGGATCGCGTAACCGCCCAGCGGGACCAGCACGATGCCGATCGCCGAGATCGTCTCCGCGGTGGAGCTGAGGCCGCGCCGCTCCACCACCGGTGCGAGCGCGAGCATGGCCAGCGCCGCGATCAGCAGGACCACCACGCGCGCGACGGAGTCGACGTTGCCGATCGCGACCGCGACGAAGACGACGGCCGCGGTGCCGAGCACCAGCCAGGCGAGGCCGAGAATGAGGTTCTGCACCGAACGGGACGAGGTCTCCGCGTGCTCCGGCCGGGGCGCGTCGTCGTCCAGCGGGGCCACCCGTGGGCGGCTGCCGGGTGGCGGGGGCAGCGGCGGCTCGTCCATCACCGCGGTGCGCGCGCCGGCCTGCGGGGACGCGGCGGGCCGGGCCGGGCGGCGGCGGGTGCGCCGGGTCTGGGTGCGGGCCTTCTCCTGCGCCTTCTCCCGCACCGTGTTGGCGGCGCGCAGCGTGTCGCGCTGGAACATCGCGGTGTTCAGGTCAGCCGCGAGCTGCGCGCGCTCCTTGGCGAGCTTCATGTCGCGCTGCTTCAGCTCGGCCATGGCCGCGTCGATCCGGGAGATCTCCTCCTGGAACGTGTTCACGTGTCCGCAGTAGGGGCAGCGCACCGCGGGGTTGATCTGCCGGCCGCAGGAAGCGCAAGGATAGGTTGCCACGCGTCACCCTCCACGTTCACTTCCGCAATCGCCCTCATAGGAAGCATGCCGAAACGACCCTCGTGTTGGGTAGCCCTGACGATCTATTTCCACGCGAGCGGGCACGAAAACGGCCGGGGTTCCCGCGGAACCCCGGCCGTGGTGAAGCGTTGATCCGTTACGGGCGGCCCATGCCCCGGTACTCCCAGCCGGCCGCGACCCACGCCGTGTTGTCCAGGCAGTTCCGGCCGTCGATGACCTTCTTGCCCTTGGCGATCTCGCCGAGCGCGACCGGGTCGGCGTTGCGGAACTCGGCCCACTCGGTCAGCACGCAGACCAGGTCGGCGTCCTGCACGGCCGCGTTCATGCTGTCCTCGTACGTCACCGTGGGCAGCGCGCGGGCGGCGTTCTCGTTGCCCTGCGGGTCGTAGGTGTGCACGTCCGCGCCGGCCTTGCGCAGCAGCGCCGCGACCGCGAGCGCGGGGGCGTCGCGCACGTCGTCGGAGTTCGGCTTGAAGGTGGCGCCGAGCACCGCGATCTTCGTGCCGGACAGGTCCGGGCCGGCCGGGCCGAAGCGGCGGCCGAGCAGGTCCGCCGCGACCTGCAGCACCTTGGTGCGGCGGCGCAGGTTGATCAGGTCGACCTCGTGCAGGAAGCGCAGCGCCTCGCCGGCACCCAGCTCCTGGGCCCGCGCCTGGAACGCGCGGATGTCCTTCGGCAGGCAGCCACCGCCGAAGCCGACGCCGGCCTGGAGGAAGCGGTTGCCGATGCGCGGGTCGTAGCCGATCGCCTTGGAGAGCTGGGTGACGTCGGCGCCGGCGACCTCGCAGACCTCGGCCATCGCGTTGATGAAGGAGATCTTGGTGGCCAGGAACGCGTTCGCGGCGACCTTGACCAGCTCGGCGGTGGCGAAGTCGGTGACCACCATCGGGACCTCGCGGTCCTCCGTGGCGGCCAGGTCGAAGACGCCCTTGTGCGCGGCGAAGAGCATGCTGTTCGCCCAGTCGGTCTTGACGCCGACCACGATGCGGTTCGGGCGGAGCACGTCCTCGACCGCGAAGCCCTCCTGGAGGAACTCGGGGCTCCAGGCGACCTCGATGCCGAGCTCGGGGTCGGCGTGCTTGCCGACCAGCTGCTCGATCCACTCGGCGGTGCCGACCGGGACGGTCGACTTGCCGACGATCAGCGCCTTGCGCGTGATGTGCTGGGAGAGGCCGCTCACGGCCGCCTCGACGTAGGAGAGGTCCGCGCCCATTCCGTCGGCGCGCTGCGGGGTGCCCACGCAGATGAAGTGCACGTCACCGTGCTCGGCCGTCTCGGCGTAGTCGGTGGTGAACCGCAGCCGGCCGGAGGCGAGGTTGCGACGCAGCAGCTCGTCCAGGCCGGGCTCGTGGAACGGCACCGAACCGGCGGACAGCTTCGCGATCTTGGCCTCGTCCACATCGAAGCCCACCACCTCGTAGCCCAGCTCCGCGAAGCAGATCGCGTAGGTGGCACCGAGGTAGCCAGTGCCGAGGAAGGTCAACCTCGGCCGGGGCGAGCCGGACGGCGGGGTCACCGGGGCAATCGCCTGCACGGACTGGCTGGTGGGGTAGGGGATCGTCACGCCTTTTCTCCGCTCACAGCATGTTTCGGCCTTGGGCGCAGGCGACAATAGTCAGGGTTCCTACGCGTCGGTAACAAGGATCTGAATGACGGTCGGTATCCTCGCATCCGCGCAGGTCGCTAGCAAAGGGAAGGGCCGCAATGTCGACAATCCCATCGTTCGATGCGTATCAGCTGCCTGAAGATCATGATGCGGTACGTGAAGCAGTTCGCGCGGTGTGTGACGCCAAAGTCGCACCAAACGCGGCCGAAGCGGACGAAAAGGCCGAGTTTCCGGTGGCTTCCTACGACGCGCTGCGCGCCGCGGATTTTCACGCACCTCACATCCCGGAGCGGTTCGGCGGCGCCGGTGCGGACGCGCTCGCGACCGCCATCGTGATCGAGGAGGTGGCTCGCGCCTGCGCCTCGTCCTCGCTGATCCCGGCGGTGAACAAGCTCGGCACCATGCCGTTGTTGCTGGCAGCGTCGGTTTCTCTCCAGGAGCGTTACCTCCGTCCGGTCGCGGCCGGGGAAGCGATGTTCAGCTACTGCCTGTCCGAACCGGAGGCGGGCAGCGACGCCGCGTCGATGACCACCCGCGCTGAACGTGACGGCGATCACTATGTGCTCAACGGTGCCAAGCGATGGATCACCAATGCCGGCGTCTCCGACTTCTACACGGTCTTCGCGGTCACCGACCCGGCCGCTCGTTCCCGCGGCATTTCCGCTTTTGTCGTAGAAAAGTCGGACAATGGTGTTTCTTTTGGTGCGCCGGAGAAGAAGCTCGGCATCAAGGGCTCGCCGACCCGCGAGGTCTACCTCGACAACGTGCGCATCCCGGCGGACCGCATGATCGGCGACCCCGGCACCGGATTCGGCACCGCCATGCGCACGCTCGACCACACCCGCGTCACGATCGCGGCCCAGGCCGTCGGCATCGCGCAGGGCGCGCTGGACTTCGCGCTCGGCTACGTCAAGGAGCGCCGGCAGTTCGGCCGCGCGATCGCCGACTTCCAGGGCATCCAGTTCATGCTCGCCGACATGGGCATGAAGCTGGAGGCGGCCCGCCAGCTCACCTACGTCGCCGCCGGCAAGTCCGAGCGCGGCGACGCCGACCTCACCTACTTCGGCGCCGCGGCCAAGTGCTTCGCCTCCGACGCCGCCATGGACATCACCACCGACGCCGTCCAGCTCCTCGGCGGCTACGGCTACACCCACGACTACCCCGTCGAACGCATGATGCGCGACGCCAAGATCACCCAGATTTACGAGGGCACGAATCAAGTGCAGCGAATCGTGATGTCGCGGCAGCTCCTCAAGGGCTAGGCGTTCGTGCATGGATCATGGTGCTGCCCAGACAGTGATCTCTAGGGCCGGGTAGTTGCCGTTCAGGCCGATGACCTTGTCTTTGACCTGGACGGCGGCGAGGAGACTGCGCCCGGTATAGCAGAAGGCGTCGCCGCGCCCGAGGTGCATGGTGCGGGTAAATCTGGTGTTGGCTGCGCAGGCTTCAAAGCTGACGGCGGCCGGATCGGCGAGATGAGCGAGTCGGCCGCCGTCGCTTGAGGAGACGAGTCCGACGCTCGGCATGACAAGGCTGGCATCTCCAGGAACCCCTGGCCGTGGTCGCTGGGCTCCAACGCCCTCCCTGCGAAGAAGCCGCCCACGGCGACCAGTGCAGCGATAAGTGTGGCCATCGCGGATATCCGGCCGGGATATCCGCGATGGAGCCGGATCGTCCATGTCGCGGCAGCCGCTCAACGGCTGAGACGCCTCAGCCGGATCGGGCGCGTTGCTGCCGGGCCCGCAAGCCTGGCAGCAACGCGCGGAGGCGGGCCGCGGCTACAGGTACTGGCCGCTCGCCGCGGTGTCCTGGCGCGCCACCCGCACCGACACCACATTGGAAAGATTGACGAGCACCGCGTTCTCCTCCGCCTCCCGGTTGTACCGGGCGCGGGTGAGGATCAGCGTGCGCCGCTCGTCCAGGGCTCGGGCGATCGCCTCGATCGCCTCGTCGGGATCGGAGAAGTCACTGGTCAGCACGGAGACATCCTCGCCGCCCACCGGGTGGAACCGGATGATCATCTCAGTATTGTCGGACACGGTCGTCTCCTTCCGGACCGGCCGGGTCACGGCCGTCGCTCGGTGCGGCGGGCGCTGCTTCGTGCCGGTCGTTCCTCGGCGTCCTACCGACGGTACTGCCGTGGCGCCGAAGCGGTCCGGATTCTCCGCGCGCCTCGTGCGGTAACCGTCCTGCGGGGGCCGCGTGCCCCGAGCGGGCCGGGGCGCCGAGCGGGCCGGGGCGCCGCGCGGGCCGGGGCGCCGCGCGGGCCGGGGCGCCGAGCGGGAACGCGAGGATCTGCACGGGCGGCAGGACGATCGGCGGCCCGGCGAGGTAACCGATGCGTGCGTGATCAGCAGTCCGGCCTCCGGACGCGGGCGTTTCATCGTTCCCCTGCGCAGGGCCTTGATGCTGGAGATCCTGAGGTCGGGCGCCTCACCGGCGGGCCGGCCGGTCCGGCAGCAGGCGCTCCTCATGGTCCAGTTCGCGTTCCAGCACGCGCAGGCCCTCGTCGGACAGCTGCCCGGCGTCGCGCCATCGCAGCATCTCGTTCCGCTGGGCGTCCAGCGCGACTCGGCGCACGTGCAGCGCGGCCTCGTACCGGGGTGAGATCGGCGGGCCCTCCGAGTCGGCCGAGCGCAACAGCACGAGCCGGTCCCGGTATCGGCGCAGCCGAGCCTGGAGCTGCTCGCGCATCGTGTCGATCACGTGGCCCTCGATGTCGTCGTGCTCCTGTCCCTCCAGGTCGTCGAGCGCGTCGAGCGCGGCCCGGATGGACGCCGATCGCGCCTCGTTGCGCAGCCGGGCCTGATCGTTCTCGTCCGCGTGCAGCCCGAGCACGCGAACCATCGGCGCGAACGTCAGGCCCTGCCCCACCAGGGTGACCAGCACGACGACGAACGTGCAGAAGAGCATCAGGTCGCGGGCCGGGAATCGCGCACCGGTCTCGGTGACCAGCGGCAGCGTGAAGATCGCCGCGAGGCTGATCACGCCGCGCGTGCCGGCCCAGCTCAGGATGACGATCTCCCGGCCGGTCAGCCGCGCGGGCTCCACTCCGGCCGCACCCCAGCGGCTGCGCAGCACCCCGGGCAGCAACAGGGTCAGCAGGAGCCACAGCGGCCGCAGCAGCAGGACCACGCCGACGGTGACCGTGACCGCGACGACGACCGTGCCGGTGTCGTACCCGGCGAGCCCGCGCAGAACCTCCGGCAGTTGCTGGCCGATCAGCAGGAACACGAAACCCTCGAGCAGGAAGTCGACCAACCGCCAGACCGCGCTGGTCTGCAGCCGGCCCGCGCTCGAGGCAGACCGCGGCCGGTGATGCCCGACGATCAGACCGGCGACGACCACCGCCAGCACACCGGAGACGTGCGCCCGCTCCGCGAGCAGGTAGGCGGCGAACGGGGTGGCCAGCGAAACGGCGTTCGCCAGCATCGGATCACCGCTGAGCGGCCGGGACAGCAGGCGGACGGCGAACGCGACCAGTACCCCGACGGCGGCTCCACCCGTGGCCATGATCAGGAACTGACCGAGCGCGGACGGCGCGGAGAACCCGTCGCCCGTGGCCGCCGCGACCGCGACGCTCAGGATGGTGAGCGCGGTGGCGTCGTTGAGCAGGCCCTCGCCCTGGATCAGGGTGACGATCCGGGGCGGCAGCCCCACCCGGCGTCCCACCGCCAGTGCGGCCACCGGGTCGGGAGGCGCGACCGCGGCGCCGACCGCGATGCCGGCGGCCAGGGTGGCCCCGGCGACGAACCACGCGAAGCCCAGGCCGATCAGCAGCGACGTGAGCAGGACCAGGACCACCGACAGGTTCGCCACGGTACGCAGGTGGCGCCGGATCGCCAGCATCGAGGAGTCCAGGGCGGCGCTGTAGAGCAGCGGTGGCAGGACGAAAGTCAGGATGATGTCCGGATCGAGCGTGATGTTGGGACCCGGCAGCAGGGCGTACCCCACGCCGACGACCGGCAGCAGCGCGGCTGCGGGCAACCCGGTCCGATCGGCGGCCCACCGCACCATCCCGACCACCGCGACGGTTACCAGAACAAAAATCAGAATCGACTCGACGTCCACCGGATCATCCTCGTGGAGAGCAAACGGGTGGAGTTCGACATCGCTCGAGTGTTGGTCTCGGTGGCGTCGTAGCCACAGCCGAGTGAGTGCAGCACGCCGTACAGCGTCAGCAGGCTCTTTTGGGTATGGGGTGGCGCATCAGCCGCGTCCGAGGTCGGTGTTCATGCCCAGCCAGCCGCGGACGGTGCCGTCGGCGTGGCGCAGGGGGATGGCGCGGACGTGGGTCAGGTGCCAGCCCCCGCTGGCGGCGTGGCGCAGCCGGAACCGTGTGTCGACCGGGGTTCCGGCGGTGACGGCGTCCTGCCACTGACGTACCGCGTGGGCGCGGTCGTCGGGATGCACGGCGTCGACCCAGCCCCAGCCGGTCCACTCGTCGACCGTCTGTCCGGTGAACGCGCGCCACGACGGTGAGTCCTCGACGACCCGCCCGTCCGCGTCCGTGGTCCAGACGGTCTGCCCGACGGCCTCGGTCAGGGTGCGGAACAGGTTCTCCAGCTGGGCGGTCCGCTCGGCCAGCGCGGCGGTGGCGGCGCTCTGCTCGGTGACGTCGACGGACACCCCGACGTGGCCGAGAAAGGTGCCGTCGGCACCGAACAGGGGCGAGGCGTAGTTGTCGAACGTCCGCCACGAGCCGTCGAAGCGGCGGAGCCGGTTGCGTTCGTCCCAGGGCACCCGGTCACGGACCGCGGTGAGGTACCCGGCGACGTATGCGTCCGCCTCGTCCGGATGCACCAGCGCCTGCCAGCGCTCACCGCTGATCTCGGAGCCGGGCAGGCCGGTGAAGTCGCGGAAGCAGCGGTTGGCGAAGACGTTCTCGCCGCGGGCGTCGTTCTGCCAGATCAGCGCGGGAACGGCGTCGGCGACGGTACGGAAGCGCCGCTCGGACTCCCGCAGCGCCGCCTCGGCGCGGGCCTGCTGAAGGAATGCCCAGGTGCGGGCGGCGGTCTCCTCGACCAGCGCGATCTCGTCCGCCGTCCATTCCCGGGGTTTCTCCTGCAGCACGGCCACATGTCCCAGCCAGCGCCCGTCGTGGACGAGCGGGACCTCCACGACGGCGCGCGCACCGACCGACAGCCACGCGGTCCGGCCGGCCTCGTCGATGTCGTGCGTGGTGACGTCCCGCACGACCAGCGTGATGCCCACGCCGAGCGTGCGGGCCAGGAGGCCGCCGCCCCACTGATCGAGTGGAAAACTCCCGAGGAACGACGTGCCGGCCGGGCCGTCCTCGGCACGTACGTGGATCGTGCCGGCCGCGTGATCGACCTCGGCGAAGTGGACGTTGTCCACGCGCAGTTGCCGGGCGAGCATGGAGACCGCCCGCTGCTGGATCACGGTGGGGTCCTCGCAGGACCGCAGGGCGTCGCTCAGCGCCAGCCGGTACGCGTCGGTCGCGGCGAGCCTGCGACGCATCCCGGCCACCTCCAGCTGGGCGGCCACGCGGGCGACCAGCTCGCGCGCGGTGAACGGCTTGACCACGTAGTCGTCGGCACCGGCGAGCAGTCCCTCGATGGCGGTCGCCTCACCGGCGCGGGCGGTCACCAGCACGACGGGTGTGCCGGCCAGCGCGGGGTCGGCGCGGATGGCGCTCAGCAGGCCGAAACCGTCCAGCGCGGGCATCATCACGTCGGCCAGCACCAGGTCCGGCGGCTCCCGGCGCGCCAGCGCGAGCGCCTCCTCACCGTCGCTCGCCGCGGTCACGTGCCAGGTGAAGCCCAGCAGCCGGGTCAGATAGTCGCGCATGTCGGCGTTGTCGTCGACGACCAGCACGCGGGCTCCGGCCATCCGTCCGGCCGGCAGGTCGCGGGGCTCGCCCGGCTCCTCCAGGCCGAGGGTGGCCTGATTGCGGCGGGCGTCCCACTGCAAGGCCTCGTGCGCCATCGCCGCGGCCACCTCGCCGGTGCGCGGCGCCGTCGCGCCGGGGTCGGTCACCCGGCGTCCGCCGAGCGGGATCCACACCGTGACCGTGGTACCGGCGTCCGCGGAGCTGGTCACCCGCACCCGCCCGTGGTGCCGCCGGACCAGCTCGTCGACCAGCGCGAGACCGATACCGCTGCCCTCATGGGTGCGTCCCCGGGTCTGCGGCACCCGGTGGAACCGCTTGAACAGGTGAGTCAGCTGGTCCCGAGGGATGCCCACGCCGGTGTCCCGGACGACGAGCTCGGCGTGCATCGGCAGCGCCCGCAGCGTGAGGCCGACGCCGCCCGTCCAGGTGAACTTGAGCGCGTTGGACAAGAGGTTGGAAACGATCTTCTCCCACATCTCCGGATCGACCCGCACCGGCCGGGGCAGCGCCGGTGCATCGACGGTGAGTTCGAGCCCGGCCGCCTCGGCGGCGCCGCGGAACATCGCCGCGATCTCGCCGGTCAACGCCGCCAGGTCGGTGTCGATGAACCTCGCGCGGAGCCGGCCCGCGTCGACCTCGGAGAAGTCCAGCAGCGTGCCGACCATCCGCAGCAGGCGGCGGGCGTTGCGCTGGGCGACCTGAAGCTCGGTGGCGACCTCGTCGGGCAGGTCGCCGGCGCGCCGCACCGCCTCATCCAGCGGACCGAGCATCAGGGTCAGCGGTGTGCGGAACTCGTGACTGACGTTGGAGTAGAACTCGGTCTTGGCCCGGTCCAGGTCCGCCAGCCGCTCCAGCCGCTGGCGTTCCAGGTCCCGGGCGCCGGCCTCGGCCAGGGCGACCGCGATCTGCCCGGCGGCCAGTTCGAGGAATGAGCGGTACGGCGCGTCGAGCGCCAGCCGCGGGCTCAGCCCGGCGATCAGCACACCCACCGGCGGGCCGTCCGCCACGCCGGGCAACGGCAGGACCAGCGCCTCCTCGGAGGTCTCCGGCCACGGGCCCGCGTGCAGCTCCGGCAGCCGCGCCCGTAGGTCATCGACCAGGGCCGGCCGGCCGCCGGTGAGGACCTGTCCCACCGGCCACAGCGGGTGCCCGCCGGCCGACGGGATCGTCCTCGGCGCGGTGGCGCCCTCGGCCTCGACGCCCACGGCGACCGCCAGTCCGGCGGTGCGGGCCGGCGTGCCGTCGTCGAGGTACACCAGCGCGAACGGCAGGTCGCGGGGGTTCTCGCCGAGCGCGTCACCGACCTCCTGGAGCACATCGTCACGGTCGGCCCCGGCGAGCCTGGTCAGCGCGTGCAGGACGGTCAACCGGCGCTGCGCCAGCACTCGTTCGGTTGTCTCGACCGACATGCCGAGGTAGCCGGCGACCACGCCGCCCTCGAACACCGGCGTGCATGAGCCGGTGAAGTACGCCTCGTCCCGGCGCCCGTCGCGGACCGACTCGATCAGCCTGTCCTCGTACCACCACGGCTCACCGGTGGTGAGAAGGCGGTCTATGTGCGACGCGCCGGCCTCCCGGTCCCGTGCCGGGGTGTCGCGTGCCGGCGCCCCCTGCATCGACGGGTCCGCGACGCGCGGCGCGTGCGCGTCGTTCGCGATCTGGATCTGCTCCGGGCCGAGCGCCAGCAGCATCGGCAGCGGCGAGGCGAGCACCAGCCGGACCAGTTCCCGTCGCTCGGCCGGCCAGCCGGAGACCGCGCCGAGGGCGGTGGCGGACCAGTCCATCGTACGAAGCCGGGCCCGGGCCGGCCCGGGCCCGGCGAACAGTTCCCGTGCCGCCTCGATCTCCGCGCGCGGCCGCGGCAGTGGCCGGCCCGCCACGACGTCGCGCACCACGGTCGCGATCTCGTGCAGTGGCAGCACCAGGTCCGCACCGGCCTCGGCCGCGGCACGGGGCATGGACGGCTGCTCGGCGGTGTCCTCGCTCTGCGCGATCACGATGCCGCCGGCCTGCTTCACCGCCCGGACCCCGGCGGCGCCGTCGCGGCCCATCCCGGTCAGCACCACGACCAGCGCACCCCCGCCGTAGGAGTCGGCCAGCGAGCTGAGCAGGGCGTCGTGCGGCCGGTCCCGGGCCTGCAGGTCCTCCCGGCCCACCACGCAGCTGCCGTCCGGGAGGATCTCCAGCCGGCGCCGGCCCGGCGTCACCCAAACGTGGCCGGGAAGCAGCGGTGCGCCGTCCCGCGCCCAGTCGATGTCATGATCGCTTCGCTGCCGCAGGATGGCTACCAGTTGACTGCCCTGGCTGCCCAGGTGTTGCTGCACCACCACCGGGACGGGGAGGTCCGCCGGCAGCCCGCGGAGCACGACCGTCAGCGCCTGGAGGCCGCCGGCCGACGTCACCAGCGCGACGACGCGGACCGATTCGCGTTGCGGTCGATCGTCCACTCTCGTACCTCCACCCGGCCGTCGGCGGTCGTCGTCTCCGAGCCTGTCCCCACCCATCAGACAACACCGGGCGGGATCAAGGGTGATGGAGGTGGACGGGCCGGCCGTCCTGTACCCATCGGAGGGGCACACCGGTAAGACGGAGGGATGCGGCGGCGCTCGCACGTTCCGTACCGACGGGCGGCACGGCCCGGCGATGACCAACGTGCGGCCCGCGGCGACGGTGGGCGAGTTACCGGCCCGGCCGGCCCGGGAGGACGCCGCCGGCCGCGCTCCACCGGATGATCCGCTGCTCGCCGGTGACTGATCCGGTGGCACGGCGATGCCGTGCCGCCCGCGACGATGAATCCGGCTCTCGGCGCGGGCGCCCGAACGGTGTTCCGCGGTCACTCGTCGTCCGCGGTCATGACCACGATGGCTCCGGTGGTCCGCGAGGCGTGGTCGAGCAGCGGCGCGAAGGCCACCTGGACCTTGATCTTGCGCCCGCGCCGGTTGACGGCCTCGACCGTCAGCTGCTCGCGGGAGAGGTCGCCGGACAGCACCGAGCGGAGCAGCGGCCGCAGGCCGTCGGTGGGCAGACCCATGTCCAGGTTCAGGAAGTGCTCGCCGAGGGCCTCCTCCTCGCGGAGGCCCCACAGGTCCTCGGCGCTGCGGTTCCACGCCTGCACCTGCAGACCGGGGTCGACGACGGCCACACCGGCCGGCAGGCTGGTGAGCAGGACCTGCAGGAACGACTTGGTGGTGTCGAGTTCGGCGGTGCGGTCCCGCAGGACGTTGTTGATCGTCTGCAGTTCGTCGTTGGTCGACTGGAGTTCCTCGTTGGTGGTCTCCAACTCCTCGTTGGTCGACTGGAGCTCCTCGTTGGTGGTCTCCAACTCCTCCACGCTGGACTGAAGCTCCTCGTTGGTGGTCTCCAGCTCCTCGTTGGTCGACTGGAGCTCCTCGTGCGCCGTCTCGGCCTGCCGGGTCGCCATGTCGAGCTCGGTCCGCAACTGCCGGGTCTCCGTGCGGTCCTGGAAGACCAGGGCGACACCGAGCAGGCTGGCGTCCGGGCCGGTCAGCGGGTTCACGTCCACCCGCAGGACCACCGCCTCCGAGCCCTGGCGGGAGTACTCGACGTCGGGCACGCGCACCGTGCGCCGCTCCACCTGCGCCTGGTCGATGTAGCCACGCAGCTCGGCCGGACGGTAGGACAGCTCGAGGTCGCGGAACGGCCGGCCCACATCGCGTGTGGACACGCCCAGCAGGGTCTCGGCCCGCCGGTTCGTCAGGGCGACCAGGCCGTCGGCGGTCACCACGACCTGCGCCACCGGGCACGTCGCGAAGGCCTCGTCGCGGAGGCGGTCCAGGCCGAGCAACTCGGCACCGTCCGGCAGCAGCACCCCGGCGGACGCGGACGCCGACGCCGACGCCGAAGCGCGCGGTGTCGAGGCCGGCACCTTGCGGAAGACGCGCCGCTTCAGATCCACGGCGGTGAACGTCTCACCGTGGCTGAGCAGCATCTCGGCCTTGCCCAGGAACAGCACGCCGCCGTCGGCGAGCGCGAAGTAGAGCCGTGACAGGATCCGCGACTGCGCCTCGGCGTTGAAGTACATCAACGCGTTGCGGCAGGTCAGCAGGTCCACGCGGGATATAGGTGCGTCCTGCATCAGGTCGTTGCGTCCGAAGATCACTGATCGGCGCATATCCTTGCGGAACACGTGCCGGCCGCCGGCGGACTCGAAGTAGCGCTGCCTCAGTTCCTCCGGGAGCCCGGCGATCTGACGGTCGGTGTAGGAGGCGAGCCGCGCCTCGGCCAGGGCCTCCTCGTCCACGTCGGTGGCGTAGATCTTGACCCGCTGCCGGAACTGCTCCACGCCGATCTGCTCGGCGAGCAGGATCGCGATCGTGTACGCCTCCTCGCCGGACGCGCACCCGGCGCTCCAGACCCTGATCGGCGCGTCCGGGGCCTTCCCGGCCAGCAGTTGCGGGACGACGTGCTCACGCAGGTACGCCCAGGCCTCCGGATCGCGGAAGAACCCCGTCACGTTGATCAGGATGGTGTTGAACAGCGCGGTGAACTCGTCCGGGTGAACCTGAAGGTAGTCGAGGTAGTCGCCGTAGCCGTGGATCTCGACCTGGGCCATGCGCCGGCCGACCCGGCGCATCAGACTGGCGCGCTTGTAGCCGGTGAAGTCGAATCCACGGGTCTCCTTCAGGTACGCCAACAGCGCCTCGAACTGCGGGTCCTCCGGTGTCACCTGGTCCTCCGAGCGTGCTGTCCTACCGTCGTGGTTACCGTACCCGCGGCCGCCGAGCCGTCGATTCGCCCGACCGCGCGCACCCAATGCGGGTTTACCACAGCAGGCGCGGGGCATCCGGGCGGGATGGCGGCCGACGCGACTCACCATCGGGACCTCGTGGTGCTCGGCGCCTCGGCCGGCGGGGTCGAGGCGCTCCGCGACGTGATCTCCGGCTTGCCCGCCGACCTGCCCGCGGCGGTGCTGGCCGTCCTCCACATGCCGGCGCGGGGTGACACTGTCCTCGCCGCGATCCTCGACCGCTGCGGGCCGCTACCGGCGCGACCCGCCCGGCACGGAGAGGCGTTGCTGCCCGGCCAGGTGTACGTCGCCGTCCCGGATCATCACCTGCTGGTCCGGGACGGGTGTGTCCAGCTCAGCCGCGCGGCGAAGCAGAACCGTGCCCGTCCCGCCGTCGACGCGCTGTTCCGGAGCGCCGCCCGGTGGAGCGGAGCACGTACCGTCGCGGCGGTGTTGTCCGGAAGTCTCGACGACGGGGCCGCAGGCCTGGCGGCGGTGGACGCGGCCGGTGGCGTCTGCATGGTCCAGGACCCCGCCGATGCGCTGTTTCCCGGGATGCCCCGGGCGGCGCTGGCCGTCGTCCCCGATGCCCTGGTGTGTGGTGCCGGCGCCATGGGGCAGCGGATCCGGGAGCGGGCCGCCGGGCACGTGGCCGTGCCCGCCACCCCGTTCAGCACGCAGGACCTCATCGTGGAGACGGACATGGCCGAGGACGGTTCGCACACCGACGCCGGGGAACGGCCCGGCCGGCCGGCCGCGCTCAGCTGCCCCGACTGCACCGGTGGAATGAACGTCGTGCAGACCGGCGCGGCCGTGCACTTCACCTGCCATACCGGCCACATGTGGTCACCGCAGTCCCTCCTCGCCGCACAGCAGGAGAGAGTGGAACAGGCGTTGTGGACGGCGGTGAGCATCATGGAGGAGCAGGCGAGCGTCCACGGTGACCTGGCCCGGCGTGCCGCGTCCACCGGTTCGGACGGGCTCACCGAGAAACACCAGCGCGCCGCCGCCGAGGAGATCCGGATGGCGGTCGGAGTCATCCGGAAACACTTCCCCGAGTACGTCCTACCGGTGTAGAGCCGTGGTCAGTCCGGCTCCTCGTCGGCCAGGCGCCGCGCCCTCACCGCCTCGCCGCGGTGCCGTTCCGCCGCGCGCCGATGTCTCTCCGCCTCCGCCGGGAAGCGCTGCGCCGCCTCGTCGTGAACCTGGGCCGCCTGCTCGTGACTCATCGCGGCATCACGATGCGCCTGGGTGGCCCGCGCGGCGCTCTGCCGCGCGCGTTCGCGAGCCCGGGCGAGGCGATCCTCATCCGACGGCGGCGCCCCCTCGGCGCCTCGATGGACCGCTTCGAGGTATTCACGCAGCTCGTCGACCCGGCGCCCGGCCTCCACGGCGCGGCGTGCGGCACGGTCCCCGCGGGTCCTCGCCTCCCGCGCCGACCGATCACGCTGCTGCTCGCCTTCCTCAGCCATGCAGCCATGGTCGCATCCGAGACCGGGGATACCCGGCGTGGCAGTCTCCAGCGAGGTCCGGCCGTGGCGAGTAACAATGGGAGGGTGCCTACGGTGCGATGCGATATCGAATCCGTCGGGACGCGCCTGCTGGTCCGCGTCCACGGCGAGCTGTCGATCGCCTCCGCCCCCGCGGTCCGCACCGCTCTCCTGAAGTGCCTGGTGGATCAACCAGACGCGGTCGTGGTGGACCTCGCGGAGACGGTCGTCACGGATTCCGCGGCGGTGTCGGTGTTCCTCGGGGCCGTGCGCCAGGCCTCGCTGTGGCCCGGCACGCCGTTGCTGCTGGCCGCACCCGGCCGGGAGCTGGCACGACTCCTCGCCAGGACCTATCCCAGGCTGGCGGTGCACCGCTCGGTGCAGGACGCTCTCGCCGCACCGCCACAGCAGCGCACGCCGATCATCAAGGACACGTTGCTCCCGGTCGGCGGGGCCGGCCGGCGGGCCCGAGAACTGGTCGCCGAGGCGTGTCTGAGCTGGGATCTGCCGCATCTGCTCGGCCCGGCGAGCGTGGTCGCCGTCGAGCTGGTCACCAACGCTGTCGTGCATGCGCAGACGATGATCGATGTCCGGATCACCCTGGGCCGCCGGTACCTGGTGGTGGCGGTGCGCGACGGCAGTGAGGCGGCGCCGGTGCTGCCGCCACCGGCCTCGGCGAACCCGGCCGACATGCGTGGGCTGCTGCTGGTGAAGGCCCTCGCGTATCGGTGGGGGACGTCCCCGCTGCAGGGCGGCAAGGTCGTCTGGGCGACGCTGCGGCGACACGAACCTTCCGACTGAGCACACGAGGACAGCGGCGTTACACGCTGAACGCCATCACCGGTCGTCGCGGGCGACAGCGTGTCAGCCGCGCCGGTGGTAACCGCTGTCCTGGGCGGCCTGCGGTTCGTCCTCGGACGGGCAGGGGATCTCGGCGACGCGCAGGACGTGGCGCACGGCCGGCTGCGGATCGCGGATGGTGAGCAGGCGCTGCTGGCCGGCTGCCCGCCGGTGACAGGTGAGCAGCGCACGGAGCCCTGCCGCGGAGATGAAGTCGATCCCGGCGAGATCGATCTGCAGGCGTGGCAGCGGCATGGCGTCCATCGCCTGCGTCACGGCGTGCACGAATCGGTCCGCGGTGTCGGCGTCCAGGTCGCCGGCGAACGCGATCCGGAGCGTGTCGCCCTCCTGGGTTATCGAGGTGCAGGCCAGCGGCGTAACGGGGTATGTCGTACTCTCCGGCGATTCGAACGCATGGAAGCTCGTCATCGGAATCCTGTCGGCTCTGCCGGTCGCCGGACCCTCGTGTCTGAAGATGGCCACCGGCGATGGAACGGCACGACCACGGCGTTCTCCGGCTCGGGCAAAAACCCGATCACCGCCGTCGCCGGACATCGCACACCGTCTCGAAACACTGAACTCCTGTCCGCCGAAGACGGACAACACAGGATGTGGGACAACACGGGATGTGGGACTACCGGTGGGGATACCACTCTGATACAGGATTCCAGTCCCGGCGGGCGCCCGGCAACGCCGGAAACGAAGTGCCGGGGCGCCGGGCACCGCGTGAACGAACCGCGACCACGCCGCGTGTGGGACGGTCCGGCCGGCGACATCGTCGGGATGACCCGATCGAGTTTCCGGCGGGGTGACCCGATCGAGTTTCGGCGTGCTCGGAGGGTCGTCCGGCACTACCGTGCAGGGGAGGGCCCGCCGTTCCGCGACACCCGGATCAACCGATTGAGGGAGGGTACGGTCCGATGCAGCCGATGATCTTCGACGGGCGCGACGTGAGCGAGGTCGAGCGGTTCATGGCCGCGTTCTACTCCCGGATGCGGGTCGGTGCCGTCGGCGAGGACACGCACACCCGGATCACCCGGGAGGTCATGACGCCGGAGGCCGCGTTCGACGAGCTCGACTACGGCTTCCACCTCGACTTCGACGCCGAGCCCCAGCCGTACCTGGTGCTCTGCGACGTCGTCACCAACTCGGTCCACCTGGACGGCGAGGACGGCGGCCAGACCTTCCGCGCCGGTGACTCGTTCCTGATCTGCCGGCCCGGCCTGCCGTACCGCGGTGTCGTGCACGCGGCGCGCCTGTCGCACCTCACCCTGCACCCCGACGTCCTCACCGAGGTGGCATCGAGCGTGGACGCGGCGGCCGCACCGGTCCGCGTGCTCGACCACCGTCCGGTGTCGCGCCGGGCCGCGATCGAGCTGCGAAGCGCCGTGGCGCACGTGCGGGAGGCCGTGCTGGGCGCGCCCGTGCCGCCGGGCGGCCTGGTGGTCTCCGCCGCGTGTCAGTACCTCGCGGCTCACATGCTCGACACGTTCCCGAACACCGCGGTGCTGACGCCCACCGCCGGGGACCGGCGCGACGCACGCCCGGACACGCTCCGGCGGGCTGTCTCGTTCATCGAGGCCGATCCCGACACCGCCCTCACCGTCGCCGACATCGCCCGTGCGGCGTACGTTACTCCCCGTGCTCTGCAGTTGACGTTCCGCCGCCATCTCGACACGACGCCGATGGCGTACCTGCGCCGGGTCCGGCTCGACCTGGCCCATGAGGATCTTCGTGCGGCCACGGACGGCGACGGCCAGACCGTCACCGCGGTCGCCGCGCGCTGGGGTTTCACCGGTTCACAGCTAGCCCAGCGGCATCGGGCGGCCTACGGGCAGACGCCCGGCCAGGCACTGCGCGGCTGAACGTCCACCGATCGTGTCAGTCGGCGCGCTCGGGGACGGCGGTGTCCTGCCGGCGCAGGGTGCGGCTCGGCGATTCGCCGTAGGCGTCCTGGTACTGCTCGGCGAAGCGATTGGTGCTGACACCCCAGCGCGCGGCGATGCCGGTGACGGTCTGCCCGTCGGTACTGGTGGCGGCGTGCAGACTCGCGTGCGCGCGGTCGAGGCGAACCCGGCGGAGGTGGGCCATCGGGGTGACCGCGAGGTGCCGCCGGAACGCCAGCTGCAGCATGCGCGGGGTGACGCGAGCGGCGCGGGCGATGTCGTCGAGGGTCAGGTCGAGGTCGGGATTCGCCTCGATGAAGGCGACGGCGCGCTGCACGGTGGACGGCGTGGTGTCGTGCCCCTCGGAGCCGAGCGGCGCGCGGACGGCCGTGTTCGGGTACGTGTGCAGCACGTTCGCGGCCAGGTACCGCACCGCGGCGGCGATCACCAGGGGTGACTGCGGTGCCGGGCCGGTGGCTGACACGTGGTCGCGCGCGTGGGCGACGGCCCGCTGCAGGCCGAGCGCCGCCTGCGGCGAGAACGGGCGGTGGTCCAGCACCCGGATCGGGCGGCCCGGATCGTCGCCGGCCGCGATCGCCGGGGTGAACAACGCGGGGTCGAGCAGCGTGAGACGCAGCCGGGCCGACCGGACCCTGCCGGAGTAGCGCAGACCGGGCCTGCCGAACAGGAACTGGTCGCCGGGTCCGAAGACGTCCCGGCCGCCCCCGGGTTCCTCGAGGTCGCGGTGGACGGCACCGGCGACGACGTCGCAGATGATCACGAACTCCTGGGCGGCGGCACGGTAGCCGAGGTCCGGGCCGCAGTCGAGGTCGTCGAAGGCGACGCCGGGCGCCATCACCCGGCGGGCCAGCCGGACGCGAGCGCGCCCGCCGGCGGCATCGAGGCGCATCGGCGAATATAGATCGCCCAGCGTCGCCTCGATGAGCGGGACGTCGCTGCTGTCGAAGGTCAGCGGCTCCATGATCGCTCCCTGGCTCGGTCGCACGCCGACCCATCTGAACACCCAGACTAGGGCAAGCGGGTCCGATCGGCATGTCCGGTCCCGGTGACACCGCGCAACGTGTCGCCACCGCCGTCATGGCCGAGGCATCCGTTCGGCGATGGGGAACTCCGCGGGCGGCGACGGGTTCCGTCATCCCGCCGGCGAGGCGGCCGGTGGCGAGGCGGTGATCTTCAGGGTCGCCCAGACGGTCTTTCCGGCGGCGTCGAGACGGTAGCCCCAGTCCGCGCTGACCGCCTCGATCAGGAGCAGGCCGCGGCCGCGCGCGGACGGTGCGGTCGTGTCGCGCCGGGGGATCGGCGGGAGGTAGCTGCCGTCGCACATCGAGAGGAGCAGGTGGTCCGGGAGGAGGGTCATCTTCAGCGTCATGATCGTGCCGGCGTGGTCCACCACGTTGCCGGCCAGCTCGCTGACGATCAGCGAGGCCGGCGCGACCACCTGCGGCAGGCCCCAGCACAGGCAGGCCTCGGTGACGATGTCGCGTGCGGCCAGGCACGCGCCGGTGAGCGGGAACAGGTCCTGAACGACGGGTGGCGGAGCGCGCTTCGGCTCCGTCACCGGTGGTCCCCGGTCCTCTCCGACACGTCCACGCCCCTTTCGTCGCCGAGGTGGCCGGATACCCCTCGGTGCCCGATGCAAACGGCCGGGCTGCGACGAGCCCGCGCGCGACGGTAAACTGCACCGATCTGTGGCGATGGCCCATCCGGCGTCGAACAGCGGCGCGGTGCCGGCTCTATGGACGGTGCCGGCTCTATGGACGGTGCCGGCTCTATGGAGATGAGGGCCGCAGTGATCCGCTCGACGGCCCCGGCCGAGGGCTCGACGCTAGGGCAGGAGATTCGTGGCCACCAGCGAACCGATGGACCCCGAGGCGGCGTTCGCGCAGCTCGCCCGGATCAAGCTGGGCGAGACCGATCTCGACGGCGTGCTGGGGACGATCGCCGGCCTCGCCCGGCAGGCCGTTCCGGGCGCCGACGAGGTGTCGGTGACGCTGGTGCGGGACCGGAAGGCGCAGACCGCGGCGTCCACCGGCGACCTGGCGCTCTACCTCGACGAGGTGCAGTACGCGCTGGGTAGCGGCCCCTGCCTGCACGCGGCCGCCACGGCCGGTGCGATGGTGCTGTCCCGGATCGCGACCGAGACACGCTGGCCACAGTGGACGGCGCGGGCGTCCGAGCTGGGCGCGGGCAGCTCGCTGTCGATCGGCCTGCCGGTGCAGGAGCGCACCACCGGCGCGCTGAACGTCTACAGCACCGCGCCGGAGGCCTTCGACGACTCGGCCGTGCAGGTGGCCGAGTCGTTCGCGGCGTACGCGGCGGTGGCGCTGGCCAACGCGCACCTCTACGACACCACCACGACGCTCGCTGAGCAGATGCGGGCCGCGATGGAGCACCGCGCGGTGATCGAGCAGGCCAAGGGCATCATCATGGCCGAGCGCCGGTGCACCGCCGACGAGGCCTTCCGGATCCTGGCCGGGCTCTCCCAGGACACCAACCGCAAGCTCCGCGACGTGGCCGCCGCCCTGGTCGCTCAGGCATCCCGGAGATCCTGAGCGACCTCCCCCGGGCAGCGACTGCGTGCGGCTGATCAGGTCGAGGGCGAGGTGGCGTACGGCCCGTGCTTGATCTGGCACTGCCACCCGTCGCCGGACCGCGGTCTCACCGGCCGCTGGTCACCGACGCGTAGCCGACCGCTGCGACCCGGGCCGTGGTCAGCGATGCGATGCTGCGGTCAGCGACGCGATGCTGCGGTCAGCGACGCGATGCTGCGGTCAGCGACGCGATGCCGCGGTCAGCGATGCGGGGCCGGCGAGGCCGGCCGCGACGCGAGAGTCGTCGTCGGCCCGGCCGGCCAGGGTGATGAGACGATCGCGCAGCGGCCGGCCCGGATGCGGCGACACGGCGACGACCCCCCCCGGGCCGGCGGTCAGCGGACGGCCGGGATCATGTGGTCCAGACCCGCGATTGTCAGGACCTGCTCCGTGACGCCGTGCACGCCGCGCAGCCGGAGCGTGTGCCCGAGCGCGGTGGCGTGCCGATGGGCCGCGACCAGCATGTGCACGCCCGCGGCACCGAAGAAGTTGACGTCGTGCATGTCCAGCCACGTGCTCGGGCACCCTTCGATCGCCAGGAAGAGAGCCTGCTCGACGAGGGGCGCGGTGTCCCGGTCCACGTCGCCGTCGACCGTCACCACGGCCACCGGGGCTCGGGTGTCCGCGGTCTCGCCGGTGAACTCGAGGGTGCGCGAGACGGTGGCTATCACCGTGTCGTGGAAGCCGGTGACCGTCGCGACGATCGTCTCGCCGGCCGGTGGGCGGCCGGAGCCGGGCATCGCCGGCCGATGTGATCGTGAGCAGGCCTGATGTGCCTTGGAGTCAGTCATGGGCGCACTTCTCCCGTCAGTGAAACGTGACGGGCTCGCGGCTTGACCCACCCCCACGATATGCCTCCGCCCGCCGGTGCGCCATCGACACCGCCGAGGGCGCACCGGAGCGGATGCGGGCCGGGGCACGCCGGCCGCGCCGGTCAGGTGGCCCGCCCTCGCCACCTCACGGTCTGATCAGGACCGTGAGCACGCTGCGGATCCGCGGGCTTCCGGGACCGGCGGAGAAGGTCAGCGGACCAGATCGTCCAGGCCGGCGTAGTGCTCCCAGAAGTCCGGGCGGCCGTGCTTGACCAGCACGCCGCCGAACCGCTTCAGCAGCAGCACGTCGTCGTTCTCGACCAGGACCGCGTCCTCGCCGCCGCCGGCCAGCACCCGCTGGACCACGGTGAGCATCGCGGCGAGCGGGCGGGCGAGTTGGTCCGTCGGGCCCAGGTCGAACATGACCAGTGAGTAGTCCGCCGGTTCCCACTCGAAGACGCCCATGTCCGAGTCGGCCTCGACGTAGCCGTTCTTCTTCCCGGTGAGCACGGTGAGGGCGAACCCGTGGCTGTCGTACAGGTCGGCGGTGGCCAGGCCGGGCCGCCCGGCCGGCCGCTGTGCCGGATCCGGCATCGCCCGTGCCGCCAGTTCCTCGGCGGAGAGCGCTGCGGCCAGGGTCAGGGTGTACTGGATTGCCATCGGTGTCGTGCTCCGTCGTCGCTGCTAGGGATAGATCTGGATGATGTCGCCGTTGCCGGTGAGGCCCTTGACCTCCTTCAGGTTGGCGATGGGCCAGTGGCTGAACTGGTCGCGGAGCGCCTCGACGCTGCCGTTCCAGCGTGTCAGATTGAGCGCGACCCGCTGGGTCTGCTCGGCGTCGATCTTCTTCTCGACCGCGCTGGCGATGTTGCGTTCGCTCCGGTTCTCGGTCGGCGAGTAGGCGTCGAAGACCTTGCCCTCGATCAGGTAGTCCGGCTTCTTGCCGGGGCGGACCGTGTCGCCGTGCTCCTGGGCGGCCTGGGCGATCTCCTGCTGGGTCGGGTTCTGGTGCGTCCGGTAGCCGCGGTCCGCGTAGGCGTCGGCCTGCTCGTTCTCCATCTCCAGGTCGCGGCGGTTCCGTTCGTTGGCGTCCGCGGGGATGGTGGTGCGCGGGCCGCTCGGCGAGCCGCCCTCCTCACCGGTCGCCTGCGTCAGATCCTCGCCCGCATCGCCACCGTCAGCGCCGTCATCGTCGCCGTCGCCGTCGCCGTCGCCGTCGCCGTCGCCGTCCTGCCCGTCGCCGTTGTCGTCGGGGTCGTCGCCTTCGTTGCCACGGTCGTCGGTTCCATCGCCGTTGTTACCGTCGTCACCGCCCCCGCCCCCGCCGCCGGAGTTGCCCCCGCCGCCGGAGTTGCCCCCGCCGCCGGAGTTGCCCCCGCCGCCGGAGTTGCCCCCGCCGCCGGAGTTGCCCCCGCCACCAGAGTTGCCGCCGCCGGAGTTGCCGTCGCCCCCGGAGTTGCCGCCGCCGGAGCCGGTGGGGGGCTGATCGACGGGCCGGCCGTCGTCCGGGAGACCGTCGCCCTTACCGGGGCCGCCGCTCGACGCCGCCCCCGGCCGTCCCTTGTGGGCGTTCTCCGCCGCGACCGTGTGCCCCTCGGTGATGCTGCGCACGCTGGTGGAGGCCGGCTGCCGCCGGGAGGACGGCGAGGAGGAGGTGCCGTCCCCGTCCGTCGTCGTGGTCGTGTCGGCGTCGCCGTGACCGCCACCCGGGCCCTTGGGCCTTGCCATCTCCACCCCCACCGTTCGCCGTTGGCGCTACCGATCATGCAACACGGCCGCACCGGGACGCTCAGGCAAGTCCAGGATGGTCGCGGAGCTGGGCGCGGGAGGTGATGCCGAGCTTGCGGAAGATGGTGCGCAGGTGGGCGTCGACCGTGCGCTTGCTGATGAAGAGCTGGACCGCGACGTCCTTGGACATGGCACCGGACGCGACCAGCCGGGCGACCGCGATCTCCTGCATGGTCAGCGTCTCGTGCGCCGGCCCGGTGGCGCGGGGCAGCGCGCGCTCCCCGGTCGCGCGGAGCTCGGTGGCGGCGCGGCGGGCGAACCCGTCGGCGCCGGCGGCGGTGAGCAGCTCGTACGCGGTGCGCAGGTGGACGAGGCAGTCCCGGCGGCGGTTGCGGCGCCGGAGCCACTCGCCGTACAGCAGGTGGGCCCGGGCCCGGTACGGCACCAGCGGGCTCTCCTCGAACAGCTCGATGGCCTCCCGGTAGTGGTCCTCGACGCCGGTCAGCAGCCCGCGTGCGGCCGCGGCGAGACCGAGCGCGGCCGGGATCCCGCTGGCCTCCGCACGCACGGTCAGCGCGTCCAGGCCGCGGGCGGCGAGGTCCGGCTCGTCGCACCGGACCGCGGCCTCGATCAGCTCGGGCAGGACCGCGCCGCTGAGGAACAGCTCGCCGTCCTCGACGCCGCGGCGGGCCGCGGCCAGCGCGGCGGGGTAGTCGGCCAGCCCGTTGTGCAGCACGGACGTGGTCCAGTGCACGTTGGTGACGCGGGCCGGGCCCTGGGTGGCGGCCTCGATCAGCGTCAGCATCTCGTCGCGGCGGCCGCGGTGCGCGGCCAGGTGCAGCCGGTGGTAGATGAGCGGGGTGCCGCCGGTGGCCTCGGCGACCGCCTCCTCCTCCGCGGTGACGGCGAGCGCCTGCCCGATGTCGCCGGTGAGCGTGGCTCCGACGACCTTCTGCGCGAGCCCGAGCCGCAGCATCGTCGGTGAGCCGGACTCGCGGCCCGTCCTGACCAGCCAGTCGGCGAGCGCGGCGAGCGTCTCCATGTCGTAGATCTCACCGGCGATCATCGACGCGAGCGCGGGGCGGCGGCTCCACAGCGGGGTGGCGAGCGCGGCGCGCAGCAGCGGGACCGCCGCGTGGTGGCCCTCGGTGGCCAGCACGGTCAGCGCGTCCAGGACGTCCGGCGACGTCGGTGGGGGAGCCTCCGCCCGTACCGTGGCCATGATTTTCTCGATCAGGCCGCCGGCGCGGCCGACGACCAGGCCCATCTCGACCGCGTCCAGGAAGCACTCCCGCGCGCGGTCCGGGTCCGACGCGGAGAGCCGGTGGGCCGCGCGCACCATCAGCGCCGGGCCGGTGTCGCCGTCGGAGCGGATGAACGCGATCCGGCCGCGCAGCACGTCGACGCGGGCGAGCCGTCGCTCGTCGAGCACGGCGGCGTCGATCGTGTTCAGCAGGTCCGCGGCCGCGTCCGTGTCGCCGGCGTCGATGTGCGCCTGCGCCGCGTCCAGTGTGCGGGCGATCCGCCGGCCGGTGTCCAGCGTCAGCGCGGCGGCACGTTCCAGGAACACCGCGGCCGCCGCGACGCCGCCCCGGGCCTGCGCGCGGGAGGCGGATCGTTCCAGGTCGTCAGCGACGTCGTCGTCCGGCCCCCCGCAGGCCTGCGCGCGGTGCCAGGCCCGCCGGTCCGGCGCCACGACCGGGTCGGTGGCCTCGGCCAGCGCGCCGTGCGCCGCGCGCACCTCGGCCGGCGGCGCGGCGCGGTAGACGGCGGATCGCGCCAGCGGATGACAGAACCGGACCCGGGTGCCGAACTCGGCGAGCCCGGTCCCGGCCGCCTCCGCGCCGGCCCGGGACACGTCGATGCCGAGGGTCCGGGCGGCCGGCCAGAGCAGGCCCGGGTCGCCGGTCGGGTCCGCGCTGGCCACGGTCAGCAGCAGCCGCGCTTCGTCCGGCAGACCGGTCAGCCGTGCCTGGAAGCCGCGCTCGATCAGGGTCGGCACCGAGGACGTCTCGGGCGGCGCGAAGCCACCGGCCCGGGGCAGTTCGAGCAGCGCCAGCGGGTTGCCGTTCGCCTCGGCGACGAGCCGGTCGCGGACGCGCTCGTCCAGCGGCAGCGGGCTGCGCGCGGCCAGCAGCTCGCCGGCGCTGTCGTCGCTGAGGCCGTCGACGGCCAGCGCGGGCAGCGTGTCCAGCTCGCCCGGCGTGCCGGGGACGCGCGCCGCGACCAGCACCGCGATCGGGTCGGCGGCGACCCGGCGGGCGAGGAACGCGAGCGCCCGGGTCGAGGCCGGGTCGAGCCACTGCGCGTCGTCGACCAGGAGCAGCAGCGGTGCGTCGCGCGCGGCGGCCGTCGCCAGCTCCAGCGCGGCAAGGCCGGTGCGCAGCAGGTCGGGGACGCCGGTGGCCAGCCCGAACGCGACCCGGAGCGCCTCGCGGTGCGGCTCCGGGATCACGTTCAGCGAGCCCAGGATGGGTACGCACAGCTGGTGCAGCCCGGCGAACGGCAGCTCCTGCTCGAACTCGGACCCGGTCGCGCGCGCGACCCGGAAGCCCTCCGCGGCCTCGGCGGCGTGGTCCAGCAGCGCACTCTTGCCGATCCCCGCCTCTCCGGTGAGCAGGAGCGCCCCGCCCCGGCCGGCACGAGCGCCGTCGAGCAGGGTGGCGACCCGCCGGTTCTCGGCGGCCCTGCCGACGAGGGGGTCCCGGTCATACGCGCGCATGTCGCGACGGTACCGGCCGCCCCGGCCCGGCGGTCGATCGCAGGCGTCAATCCGCCAGCAGCAGCCACCGGCCACGACCGCCACCGGCGGCGACGTTGCCGTACGCGACCTCGGCCTCACCCAGCGGTACCCGGCCGGCCACCCGCAGCTCCAGCACGCCGCCGGCGGCCAGCTCGAGCAGCTCGGTGAGCCGCTCGCCATCCGGCCGGGAGTCGACCAGCTCGACCGTGATGCCGCGCTCCGGCGTCGCGGGCCGCGCCGAGGTCGGGCCGGCGAGCACGCCACCGTCGCGCACCGCGCCGAGCGCGGCGGCCTCCAGTACGGCCGCGTCGACGACCGCGTCGAACTCCGCGCCGGGCAGCGCGGTGACCAGGTCACGGGCGCCGGCGCGGAGCACGAAGTCCCGGTCGGACTCGCGGGCCAGCGCGGTGACGGCCCAGCCGGCCCGGGCGGCGAGCGCGACCGCGAACCCGCCGACACCACCGGCCGCGCCGGTGACCAGGAGCGTCCGCCCGCCGGCCGGGCCGAGCCGGTCGACGAGCTGGGCGGCGGTGAGCCCGTTGAGCGGCAGCGTGGCGGCGGCCACCGGGTCGAGCCCGTCCGGCAGCGTGGCGGCGGCGGACGCGGGCACGACGGTCTCCTCCGCGTGGCCGCGCGCCGGTGCGGTGAGGACCGCGTGCGCCGCGGCGATCCGGTCGCCCGGCGCGAAGCCGGTCACGCCGTCGCCGGTGCCGGTGACGACGCCGGTCAGCGAGGAGCCGAGCCCGATCGTGCCGGTCAGGCCCCAGACCGCGCGACCGGTGCCGCCGGCCAGGAAGAGATCGACCGGGTCGACCGAGGCCGCGACGACCCGGACGTGCAGCTCGCCGGGGCCGGGAGCGGGCAGCGTCACCTGCTCCAGGACGGGGGTCGTGGTGCCGGGCTTGGAGACGAGAGCGAGTGTCATGACCGGCTTTCAGTTCGCATCGGGTACGAGGACGACCTTGCCGGCGACGGTCCGCGACTCGGCCAGGGTGAGCGCGTCCGCGGCCTCGGAGAGCGGGAACCGCGCGGCGATCTGCGGGACCAGCGCGCCGTCGGCGAGCAGCCGCAGCACCTCGGTCAGGTCCCGGGCGAGGCGCTCGCGGAACTCGTCCTTGCGGCGCGAGCCGTCCCAGAAGCTGTAGAGGTAGGCGCTGCGCGGGTTGGGCGAGTAGTGCCACTGCTTCACCCGGGCGTAGGCGGTGATGAACGGCAGCTGCGCGTTGCCGTCGTCGTTCTTGGCGGACGCGGCGCCGTACGAGACCAGCGTGCCGTCGCGGCGCAGCATCTGCCAGGACCGCTTCAGCCCGGGGCCGCCGACGTGGTCGAAGACCGCGTGCACGCCGTCCGGCGCGAGCCGCCGGATCGTGTCGAACATGCCCGGGTCGCGGTAGTCGACCGGCGTCGCGCCCAGCTCCCGGACCATCCCGTGGTGGCGCTCGGCCGCGGTGCCGATCACCGAGATCCCGGCGTGCCGCGCGAGTTGCAGCAGCGTCGATCCGACGCCGCCGCTGGCGCCGAGCACCACGATCGTCCCGCCGCGTGGCACCTTCGCCAGCCCGTGCAGCATCTGCCACGCGGTGATCCCGTTGACCAGCACGGTCTCCACCGCGACCGGATCACAACCGTCCGGCACGGGTACGAGGTCGGCCGCGTCCATCAGCAGGTGGCTCGCCCAGCCGCCGGTCTTGGTCACCGCGGCGTACCGCCGTCCGCTCATCGCGGCGTCCACGCCCGGCCCGGTCCCGACGACGGTGCCGACGACGTCGTAGCCGGGCACGAACGGGAACGCGGGCTGGTCGTAGTACCGGCCGAGGCGCATCTGCTGCTCGGCGAAGGACACGCCGGTCGCCTCCATCCGGACCAGGACCTGCCCGGGGGCCGGCTCGGGCAGCGGCCGGGCACGGGTCCGGAGCCCGTCCGGCGCCACCTTGCCCGGCAGCACGATCTCCAGTGCGGTCACGGTCATGCGGTGCTCCTCGATGCTGCTCGGCCGGTCACCGCCTCACTGTGCGTGCACGCCGGTACCGCGCGCGTCGGCACGGGGTGCCTACATGCGCGCCGGCGGACGGCGATGCCTATGCGGCGCCCGCCCCCGATAGGCACGGAGTGCCGATGAGACGGGCCACGGCGGCGCGCCACGATCGGCGCGTCGGACACCCATGAAGGAGATCGCGTTGATCAACCACATCATCCGGATGAAGGCCAGGGCGGACGTGACGCCGGAGCAGGTCGACGAGGTGCTGGAATGCCTGCGCGAGCAGGGCCGGGTCATCCCGGAGGTGCGGTCGTTCATCGTCGGCCGCGACTACGGCAGCGACTTCGAGTTCGGCGCGGTCTTCGTGATCGAGGACCTGGCCGGCTACTGGGCGTACCTGGTGCACCCGGCGCATGGGCACACCGACCGGATCGGCCTTCCGCTGGCCGAGCAGTTCGACACCTACGACGTCTCGGACGACGAGGACCCGGAGTTCGGCCCGAAGATCGCCGAGCTGCACCGCCGCCGTTACCAGGAGGACCCGGAGCTGGCCGCGCTGGTGGCCGCGCTGCCGCAGTTCTCCGGCAACGGCGCGGCGTGACCCCGGCGGCCGGGCGGCGGGCGGTGCCGCCCGGCCGCGGTCGCACCGGCTCAGAAGCCGGGCGGCACCGCGATGGTGATCGGCGCGCCGAAGTCGTAGAAGTCGATGGTCGAGGAGGTGAGTCCCACGACCGAGATGCGGTGGATCAGGTCACCGGCGACCCACACGTCGATCGAGGTGACCTCCCCGGGGTTCTCCAGGTTGAACCAGGCCCGCTGCAAGTCGGGAAGCTTGGACAGCGCGGCCCGGGAGGCGGTGTTCAGCTCGACCCGGTAGTGAGTCGTCTGCGCGTCGCGCACCACTTCGCCGCCCAGGTCCTGCACCTGCGTGCCGTCGAGCGCGGTCCGGACGACCGCCCTGGTCGACTCGCCGAACGGCGCGAGGTACGGTCCGCCGTCGGTCTCGCCGGTGCGCAGGCCGGGGTCGTCGCTGGCCCGCTCCCACCACTTGCCGTCGATGACGTACGAGGTGACGGTGACCGTGCCGATCCACCAGACCAGCTTGAAGTCGCCGCCGGAGACCTCGGTCGCGCTCGTGGACCGCACCCCGTCCTCGTGCACCATGACGCCGCTGGTGCGCAGCGAGGGCACGTCCGCGGTGGCGTCCGCGGCCAGCAGGACGGCCTGGTGCGCCGTGGTCGCGGACGCGACCGGCGCGAACGGGCTGGGCACGGCCCCGGTGCCGCCGAGCGCGAGGACCGTCACCACGGACGCGGCCACCGCGGTCGTCGCCGCGGTCATCCAGGCCAGCGGCCGGCGCCGGAGCGCGCGCTTGTGCACCGGCGCGGCCGGCGCCCCACCCTTCGCCCGGCGCAGGATCTCGTCGTAGCGGGCCGAGCCCGGCGCGGGCGGTTCCTCGGCGGCGGCCGGGTCCAGCGAGCGCAGCAGCGCCATGGTTACGTCGTCGTGGTCAGGCATAGCGCCTCCGTTCGTCCGTGGCCGAAGCGTCACCCCTGGCCGAAGCGTCACCCGTGGTCGAAGCGTCACCCGCGGCCGGGGCGCGACCGAGGCGGGTCTGAAGCAGGCGATCAAGTTTGAGGCGGGCCCTGTGCAGCCGGGACGAGACGGTCGCCCGGTCGATGCCGAGCAGCGCCGCGATCTCCCCGATGCCGAGGCCGTCCCAGGCGCGCAGGAGCAGCAGCTCGCGGTCGTGGGTGTCGAGCGCCGCGAGCGCGGGCCACAGCGCCTCCTGCGAGGGTGCGTTCTGCTCGTAGGCGCTCGGCGGGGGGTCCGTGCTCACCAGCCGCAGGTGCAGCCGGTCGCGGCGCCGGTCCTGCCGGGTGTGGTTGGCCAGCACGTTCCGGGCCACGCCGAACAGCCAGAGCCGCGCGTCCTGGGCGGGGATGTCGTCGCGGCGCCGCCAGGCCACCGCGAACGTCTCGGCCGCGATGTCGTCCGCGTCGCTCCCCGACTCGGTGCGCCGTCGCGCGAAGCGCCACACGTCCGGGAACTGCGCGGCGAAGAACGCGCTGAACTGCTCCTCGTCCATGCCACCTCCGTTCGGCCTTTCGATCCTCGGCCCGGACATGTCCGGGCCGGCCCGTTTCTCGCCGCGCGATCGAGAAAAACTTCCGCATCGTACGGACTGCCGGACATGTGCCCGTCGGACTCGACCCGACGGGAGACGATCGTGACGGCACGAAACGACCGGCTGTACGCGCTGGACGGCCTGCGGCTGCTCTGCGCGCTGGCCGTGGCCGCGTACCACCTGGGCCTGGCCTGGTCGCTGGACGGCGTGCGGCCGGCCGTTCACCTCCTTCCGCACGGCAGCGGCCCGCTCCTGATCTACGGCTTCCTCGGCGTCGAGGTGTTCTTCATGATCAGCGGCTTCGTCATCTGCATGAGCGGCTGGGGCCAGAACCTGCGCGGGTTCGTCGCGTCCCGGGCCGGCCGGCTCTACCCCGCGTTCTGGGCGTGCGTGCTGATCACCGCGACCGTGATGGTGCTGTTCCCGGTGACCACCGGCGTGCCGCTGCCGCACGGCCTGACCGGCTCCGACGTCGCGGTGAACCTGACCATGCTGGCCGGGCCGCTGTCGGTGCCGTACGTCGACACCGTCTACTGGACACTCTGGAACGAGCTGCGCTTCTACGCGATCTTCGCGGTGCTGGTGCTGGCCGGCGTGACCCGGGGCCGGGTGCTGACGCTCTGCGCGGTCTGGCTGGCGGCCTCGGTCGTGGTCCCGCCGGGCGTGCCGCTCGCCGAGCTGGTGATGCCGCGGTTCGCGCCGTACTTCGTGGCCGGCATGACGCTCTACCTGATCCGGCGCTCCGGCCCGAGCCTCCCGGTGTGGCTGCTGCTCGCCGCGACCTGGCTGGTGAGCCTGGTCCGGGTGCGGGAGCGGGTGCTGTTCGCGAACCCGGGCTTCCCGGTGCCGGTCTGGCCCGGCCTGCTGATCATCACGCTCGCGTTCGGCGTGCTGCTGGCCATCGCGCTCGGCGCCACCGACCGCTGGTCGTGGCGCGCGCTGGCCGTCGCGGGCGCGGTGTCGTACCCGTTCTACCTGCTGCATCCACGGGTCGGCTTCACCATGATCCGGTACGCGTACGAGCGCACCGGCCTGCCCGCACCGGTGCTGGTGGTGGCGGCCATCGTGCTGCTGCTCGCGGTCGCCTGGCTGGTCCACCGCCTGGTCGAACGCCCGGCCACGCCCGCGCTGCGCCGCCTGATCGCCACCGGCTCGCTGGTGCCCCCGCCTCCGGGACCGTGGCCCCGGATCGACGAAACCGGGGCTGCCCGGGCGAGCCGGGGCGTGTAAGTTCGGGGCCGCGTCGGCGAAGCACGGTTTGTCCGCTCGCCTGCAGATGTGCCGCATGTCAGCCCGTTCCGGCCCGAGCCCAAGAGCGAGTGAATGACCGTGAGTGCTGGTGCGCCGGTGAGGCGCCTGCTCGCCTCGACCCGCGGACGCGTCGAGTTGGGCCTGCTGGCCCTGGTGCTGGTCCTCTGCGCGGCGACCGCGTTCGTGGTGGTGCCGGCGATCGCGGGCGGGCGGAAGCTGGCCGCCGAGCCGGTGCCGGCCGCTGACCTTCGGGCGATCGTGACCGCCGCGCTGTCCTGCCCGAGCCTGAACCCGCCCCGGCTGGCCGCGCAGATCATGGTGGCGTCCGGCTTCCGGGACGCCGGACCGCACGGCAACGTCGCCGGCATCGACCCGGCCACCTGGGAGGCGTGGCGGCCGTCGGCCTACGCCCGGCCCGCCGACCGGGCCGCGGCCATCGTCGCGCTCGGGCGTTGGACCTGCGACCTCGTCGGGCAGTTGCGCGCGGCCGGGCTGGCCGGAGACCTGTGGCCGGCCGCGGTGGCGTCGGCACGGGCCGGCGTCGGCGCGGTGCTCGCGGCGGAGGGCATCCCGCAGGCTGACCGGGAGTTCGTGGACACCGTCGTCGCCTACTCCCGGTGGTATGCGGATCAGCCGGAGTTCTCCCCGCAGAGCGCGGGCGCGGACCTGCCCGGCCCCCCGCTCCCGGTCCCGCACGACCTGGTCGCGCCGGTGCTGGCGGCGGGCCGGATGTGCCCGGTGATCACCCCGGTCCGGGTGGCCGCGCAGCTGCGGGCGCTCTCCGGCTTCGACGTGAACCGGCGGTCGCCGGACGGCCGGGCCGGCATCGCGCAGTTCACGCCGCAGCTCTGGGCGAGGTACCAGGGCGACCCGGGTGCGTCGATGTGGAACCCGTCCGAGGCGATCCCGGCGATGGGCGCGGCCATGTGCGGTCTGACCGCCGAGCTGGCCGTGCTCGGCGGCGATCCGTTCGTGCTGGCGCTCGGCGCCTACCAGTGGGGCGCGCCCGCGGTCCGGCAGGCCGGCGGGCTGCCGCGCAGCACCGTGCCCCAGCTCGCGGACCTGGCACCGGCGTTCGTGGCGGAGTACGAGCGGGATCCCCGGCTGACCGCGGTGGCGCCGAGCCCGAGCCCGTCGCCGTCGCCGGTCCCGGCCACGGCCGCGCCGGTCCGGCCGAGCCCGTCCCCGTCACCCTCGAAGCCGGTCCCGAAGCCGCTCTACAAGCCCGGCCACGCCTATGTCATCCACAACGCGTACACCGGTGGGGGTGTGTCCCTGGAGGTCTTCGGTCTCGATCCGTCGGTGGCCGCCGGCACGCAGGTGAACATGCACCAGCACAACGGCGGCCCCAACCAGCAGTGGTCGCTGGGCGCGGCCGGCGACCACGTGACGATCAAGAACGCGCACTACGGCATGGCCCTCGGCGTGGAGAACGCGTCCACGGACGCCGGCGCGAAGATCGTGGTGCAGCCGTTCGTGCCCGGCGACACGAGCCAGCAGTGGACGCTGCGGGACGCCGGCGACGGGTACGTCCACATCGTGAACCGCAAGTCCGGCAAGGAACTCGACCTGCCGGGCGACGAGGAGGCGGTGCCGGACACCACCGGCAACTGGAAGGGCGTGCGCCCCGAGCAGCGTGACGCCCAGAAGGACGCGCTCGACCACCGCTGGAAGCTGGTGGAGCTGTGAGGCTCCGCGCGCTGCTGGCCGCGGCCACGGTGGCCGCGCTGATCGGGCTGGCCGCGCCGCCCGCGCTCGCCGACGACGGCGAGAACGTCAAGTTCTACGAGGTCCCGGCCGGTACGGAGACGCTGACCGAGGTCGCGGAGCGGTTCCTCGGCGACGGCGCGCGGTCCGCCGAACTGTTCAACCTCAACGCGGGGCGACGGCAGCCGGACGGTGCGGCGCTCACCGACCCGGACGCGCTCAAGCCCGGGTGGCGCCTGGTGCTGCCGTGGGACGCGCACGGCGCCGGCGTGCGGTTCGGACCGCTCACCGGGACCGCACCGGCGAAGGTCCCGGGCGCCGGTGGCGCCACCGCGCGGCAGTGCGACGTCGCGCCCGCGCCGCCCGCGCGGGCCGACTGGGCGAACCTGCGGCTCGCAGCCGGCCGGGCGTGGCCGCGCAGCCGGGGGAGCGGCCAGCTGGTGGCGGTCGTCGACTCCGGCGTCGACGGCGGGCTGCCGCGGCTGCGCGGTCATGTCGCTCCCGGCACGGACGTGATCACCGGCGGCCGCGGCGACACCGACTGCCTGGGCACCGGCACCGCGATGGCTGGGCTGATCGCGGCGCAGCCGGTCGAGGGCGGGCCGGGCACGGGCATCGCGCCGGACGCGACCGTGCTGCCGATCCGGATCGCGGTGCGCAGCCCGGAGGCGTCGCCGGCGAACGGCGCGTCCGCGATCGCCGCCGCGGTGACCGCCGGCGCCACGGTGATCGCGCTCGGCGCGTACGTGGACCTGAACGAGCCCGAGGTGGCGCGCGCCGCGGCGGACGCGGCCGGCGCGGGCGTGGTGGTCGTGGGCGGCGCGCCGCTGGAGTCGGTGCCGGCCGTCGCGGACACGCGGCTTCGCGCCGGGGTGCTGCGGGTCGGTGGCATCGGGATGGACAACCGGCCGGTCGCCGATTACCGCTCCGGCGCGGTGGACCTGGTCGCGCCCGGAGTGAACGTGGGCAGCGTCGGCCTGACCGCCGGGCAGGCCGCGGGCAGCGGCACCCACTACGCGGTCGCGTTCGTGGCCGGGCAGGCCGCGCTGGTCCGGGCCGCCTACCCCGCGCTGACGCCGGCGCAGGTGCAGCACCGGATGGAGGCGACCGCGACCAGCCTGTCCGGTCAGGCACCGGACGGCGGCCACGGCTGGGGCCTGATCGCGCCGGAGGCGTCCGTCACCGCGGCGCTGCCCGAGGAGGCGCGACCCGCCGCGGCCACGGACGGCTGGACGCCGAGCGTCGAGCTGACCCTGCTGATCGCGGTCGTGGTGGTCGCGCTGGTGCTGGTGGTGCTGCTGACGATCCGCATCCGGCGGCTCCTGATCACGCCCTGAGGGCGCCGCGGAGGACGCGCTGCCGCGCCGTGGACGCGCTGCCGCGCCGTGGACGCGCTGCCGCGCCGTGGACGCGCTGCCGCGCCGTGGACGCGCTGCCGCGCCGTGGCCGCGCTGCCGCGCCGTGGACGCGCTGCCGCGCCGTGGACGCGCTGCCGCGCCGTGGACGCGCTGCCGCGCCGTGGACGCGCTGCCGCGCCGTGGACGCGCTGCCGCGCCGTGGACGCGATCCTGCGACCGCTGCGGCCGTGGCATGTATGACCGCTTCGTACCCGGGTATACGCGTGACGTGAAGGTACGAGACGTGATGACTGACAATCCGATCACCGTGCGCGCGGACGAGTCGCTGAGCACGGCCGCGCGGCGGATGCGCGACGGCGCCGTCGGCGCGGTGATCGTGGTGGACGGCACCGAGGTGCGCGGCGTGGTGACGGACCGGGACATCGCGGTCCGGGCGATCGCGGAGGACCTGGATCCGCGGACGTTGCCCACCGGTGAGCTGGCCGGTCCCGACGTGATCGTCACATCCGCCGACGACGACGCGGAGACCGCGGTCGAGCTGATGCGCACGCACTCGGTGCGGCGGCTGCCGGTGATGGACGGCGAGCAGGTGGTCGGCATGGTCACGCTCGGCGACCTGGCGGTGGCCCGGGACGGGGACTCCGCCCTGGCGGACATCAGCTCGGACGCGCCGAACAACTGAGCCTGAACCCTTGAGGTGAGGCACGGTTGACGTTGTGCTCCCACGGGCACCGGCCGGCCGCATGAGCGGAGCGTTCAGGCTTCCCGCGGAACCGTGCTGGTCATGAATTCGCATGCGGCTCGCGGTCGATCGTGACCGGGAGGATGACGGTGAACGTGGCGCCCCGGCCGGGAACGCTGGTGGCGGTGAGGTCGCCGCCGTGGGCGCGGGCCAGCTCGCGGGCGATGGGCAGGCCGAGGCCGGAGCCGCCGGTGGCGCGGGAGCGGGACGAGTCCGCGCGCCAGAAGCGGTCGAAGACCCGGGGCAGGTCGGCCGGGGCGATGCCGGGCCCGGTGTCGGACACCGAGATGACCATGCGGCCGGGGCGCATCTCCAGCTTGACCGTGACCGTCCCGCCCGGCGATGTGTGCCGGATCGCGTTGGAGACCAGGTTGCCGACGATCTGGCGCAGCCGGACCGGGTCCACGTCGGCCTCGGGATCGTCGGACGCCGGGTCCAGCGTGACCGCGCCACCGCCCCGGTGCGCCTCGACCAGCTGTTCCAGCAGGTCCCGTACGTAGGTGGGCTCCGGATGCACGCGCAGGCTGCCCGCCTCCAGCGCCGCGATGTCCCGCAGGTCGTCGACCACGTGGTGGAGCAGGACGGACTCGTCGACCAGCAGGTCCAGCACCTCCTGATCGACGGCGACCGCGCCGTCCCGGGCGGTCTCCAGCCAGGTGCGGATGTTGGTCAGCGGCGTGCGCAGCTCGTGCGCGATGTCGTTGACCATGGCGTTGCGCTGCCGTTCCAGCGCCTGCCGCCGGGCCGACAGGTCGTTGAACGCGGCGGCCAGATAGCCGATCTCGTCGCGCGTGGTGACCGGCACCGGCGCCTGCCGGTTCGCGGGCGCGCGGGCCGCCTCGGTCAGCGCGCGCAGCGGCCGGACCAGCCGCAGCCCGGCCACGACCGTGACGGCCAGCGTGAGCAGCAGGATCAGCGCGGCCGTGCCGGCGATGCGCGCGGTGTTCGCGGGGGAGAGCGTGAGCACGGCGGTCTCCGGCGCGGACGGCCCGGTGACGAAGAGCAGCGCGGGCGGCGCGACGTAGGGACGAAGCTGGTCGCGGCGCGCGTCGCCGATGCACTCGCGCACCCGCCGGTCGTCCCGCGCCTCGGGCGGCGCGTCCTCGTACCGTGGGATGAATTCGGGTGTGATCGTGAACCGGAGGTTCGGGTTGCCCGCGTCCCGCAGGCAGGCCACGGTCAGCGTGACCAGGTCGGCCAGCGGCTTGCGTTCCGTCTCGACGGGGTCGAGCAGGCCGGCCGGGTCGCACGGCGTGATCGGCGGCGGCTCGCCGGTCACCTCGCGGACCGCCGGGCGGCCGCTGGGCAGCTCCACCACCTCCGCGGTGACGTTGCCCCGCCGCAGGCAGATGACCTGCACATCGGCGAGCCGGCGCAGCCGGTCCCGTTCGGCGTCGGTCAACCGGTACGGCCCGACCGCCCGCGAGTCGATCAGCCCGCCGGAGACGCGCGCGACGCCGCGGTCCAGGCGCAGCGGGTCGACCGTGGCCGTGGGCACGTCGGAGGCGGCGACCGTGGCCGGCGCGTCCGCGGACGAGGCCGCGATCAGCCCGCGTGCCGGCGTGGTCAGCGCGATCCGGGTGCCGGTCAGCTCGGCCTGCCGCCGGACCAGCTCGTCCACGCCGTCCCAGCGGTCGTGGGTGGCCGCGTACGCGATGATCGCGTCGTAGACGTCGGTGTCCGAGGCCAGCGTGCGGCTCTGCTCCTGGGTGACGGCCCGCTTGGTGAGCTGCACGGTCAGCCACGCGGTGGCCGCGACCGCGCACACCGCGATCAGCATCGACGTGGCCAGCAGCCGCACCACGAGGCTCCGGTGCAGCGGCACCGCGCGCGGCATCAGGCGCCGGCCAGCTTGTAGCCGACGCCGTACACGGTCAGCAGCAGCCGGGGCCGGCGCGGATTCGGTTCGATCTTGCGGCGGAGGTTGGACATGTGGGTGTCGATCGCGCGCTCGGTCGAGTCCCGGCCGTACCCGTTGGTCCGCTCCAGCAGCTGGGCCCGGGTGAAGACGCGTTCCGGCTGCTGCACCAGCGTGGCCAGGATCGCGAACTCGTCCGGCGTGCAGTCGACCACCCGCGCGTCCACCGTCACCTCGCGGCGGGTCAGGTCGACCGCGACCGGCCCGGCCCGCAGCACGTCCCGGGTGTCGGCGGAGTCCGCGCGGCGCAGCAGCGTCCGGATCCGGGCGAGCAGTTCCCGCGGCCGGTACGGCTTGGTCAGGTAGTCGTCCGCGCCCGAGTCGAGACCGGTGAGCAGGTCGTCCTCGCTGGTCCGCGCGGTCAGCATCAGCACCGGCACGGCCGACTCGCGCCGGATCACCTCGCACAGGCCGAGCCCGGAGAGCTCCGGCATCATCACGTCGAGCAGCAGCAGGTCCGGGCGGAGCCGGCGGGCCGCGTCCAGCGCGGTCCGGCCGTCGTGCGTGACCGTGGTGCGGTAACCGGCGGACTCGAGGTAGCGCCGGAGGATCTCCGCGTGTCTCAGGTCGTCCTCGGCGATCAGCACATGTGCGGGCACGACGCCGACTATAGGTTCACGGTCGCGAATCTCAGCAGCCCGCGGGGCTTTCCCACAATCCTCGCGATGCTCACAAGTTCCTGAAATCGCCTCGCCATCATCGTCGCCATGCCTGAGGAGGAGAACCGCCGGCGCTGGGGCCGCGTGGTGGCCGGCGTGGTCGCGGCCGGGTCCGTGCTCGCGATCACCGCGGCCGCGCTGGTCTGGACGCGCGACGGGAACGCGGCCGGAGCCGAGCCGGCCGAGACGATCAGCGTGGGTACGGTCGCGGTCGCGCGCACCGACCTGTCCACGAGCCGGACGCTGACCGGGACGCTCGGCTACGGCACGCCGCGTGCGGTCAAGGCCGGTCGCGAGGGCGTGGTCACCTGGCTGCCGGACGGCGGGAGGACGGTCGACCGGGGCCACACGCTGTACCAGGTCAACGACGAGCCGATCCCGCTGTTCCTCGGCGCGCCGCCGCTCTACCGCACGATCACCGGCGCGGACCTGATCGGCCGCGACGTCGCCATGATCGCCAAGAATCTCAGTGCCCTGGGGTACGAGACCGGCTACCAGCCGGGCACGGGAGAGCAGGTCAAGGTCGGCAAGTCCTGGGTACCGGTCCGGGACGGCGAGGGCGTGCTGACCCCGGCGCTGAAGAACGCGATCACCTGGTGGCAGCGCGACCTCGGCCTGCCGGACGACGGCGTCATCGAGGTCGGCGACCTGGCCGTGCTGCCCGGCGCGGTCCGGGTCGACTCGCTGCTCGTGCAGATCGGGGACCCGGCCACCGGCGACCTGATGTCCGTCACCCAGACCGCGAAGGTGATCACGGTCCAGGCGCCGGTCACCGAGACCGACGCGCTCAAACCCGGAGACAAGGTCACGCTGCGCCTGCCGGGCGGCGCCGAGACGCCCGGCGAGATCGGCGAGATCTCCACGGTCGCGCAGACCGCGGAGGGCAGCCAGGCCCCGGGCGCGGCGCAGCAGCTCACCGTCACGGTCACGATGACCGACCCGAAGGCGGCCGGCCGGCTCGACGGCGGCGGCGTCGAGGTGCGGGTCGCGGGCGAGACCAGGACCGGCGTGCTGGCCGTGCCGGTGACCGCGCTGCTCGCCCTGCGCGAGGGCGGTTACGCGGTCCAGCTCCCGGACGGCCGCCTGATCGCGGTCGCGACCGGGATGTTCTCCGGCGGCCTGGTCGAGGTCAGCGGCGCCGGCGTCACCGAGGGCCTTCAGGTGGTGACGACCTCATGACCCGCGTGCTGTCGGTCCGTGCGGCGAGCCGCGCCTATCCCGGCGGCGTCACCGCGCTCGACCGGGTCTCACTGGACATCGACGCCGGCGAGCTGATCGCGATCGTCGGCCCGTCCGGCTCCGGCAAGTCCACACTGCTCAGCATCATGGGCACGCTGGACCGCCCGACCTCCGGCACGGTCGAGCTGGCCGGCCACGACGTGGCCACGCTCTCCGACCGGCGGCTGTCCGCGCTGCGCGGCCGCTGGCTCGGCTTCGTCTTCCAGCAGTTCCACCTGACCGACGGGCTGACCGCGGTGGAGAACGTGGCGACCGGGCTGCTCTACGCGGGCGTGCCCCGGCGGAGACGGCGCGGGATGGCGCTGGCCGCGCTGGACCGGGTCGGGCTCGGCCACCGGACCACGCACCGGCCGCACCAGCTCTCCGGCGGCGAGAAACAGCGGGTCGCGATCGCGCGCGCGATCGTCAACGAGCCCGCGCTGCTGCTGGCGGACGAGCCGACCGGCGCGCTGGACACCGCGAACGGCACGGCCGTGCTGGACCTGTTCCACCGGCTGCACGCGGAGGGCACGACGATCGCGCTGATCACGCACGACCGGGACATCGCGGCCCGGCTGCCACGCCGCGTCGAGGTCCGCGACGGCCGCGTCGTCGCCGATCGCGTCGTCGCCCGGGGCGTCGCGGATGGCACCGTCGCCCGGGGCGTCGCGGATGGCACCGTCGCCCGGGGCGTCGTGGATGGCACCGTCGCCCGGGGCGTCGCTGGGGGGTGCGCGTGAAACCGGTCCGCCTCTCGTTCGCCGACGTGCTGTCGCTGGGCACGATCGGCCTGCGCACCCGCCGGATGCGCGCGGTTCTGTCCGCGCTCGGCATCGCGGTCGGCATCGCCACCATGGTCGCGGTCACCGCGATCCCGGAGTCGAACGAGCGCGCGCTGATGGACGAGCTGGCCGCGCTCGGCCCGAACCTGCTGCAGGTGACCGCAGCCGACAACCCGGACCAGGACTTCGGCCTGCCGGCCGAGTCGGTCGGGATGGTGGGCCGGATCGGGCCGGTGACCAGCGTGAGCGCGGTCGCGAACACGCACGCGGTGGTGCGCCGCTCCGACCTCACCGACCCGCGAGACGGCTCCGGGCTGTCCGTGCTCGCGGCCCGGCCCGACCTGCTCGGCACGCTCGAGGCAGGCCTCTACTCCGGCAACTTCCTGGACCGGGCCGGCGGCGAGTTCCCCACGGTCGTGCTCGGGTCGGTGGCCGCGTCCCGGCTCGGCATCCCGGTCGTACCCTCGAATGGTCCTCCGCCGCAGATCATGATCGACCGGAGCTGGTTCGCGGTGGTCGGCGTCCTGGCCACCACGCCGCTGTCCCCGGAGATCGACCGGTCGGTGCTGGTCGGCTGGGAGGCCGCCGAGGCCGAGCTGGGCTTCGACGGCCGGCCGACCGCGCTCTACCTGCGGGCCCGGGAGGCGTCGATCGAGTCGGTACGCGCGGTGCTGCCCGCGACCGTGCACCCGGGTGAGCCGAGCCGGGTGCGGGTCACGCTGCCGTCCGACGCGCTCTTCGCCAAGCGTGCCACCGAGCAGACGTTCTCCGTGCTCTTCGTCGGCCTGGCCATGGTCGCGCTGCTGGTCGGCGGCATCGGCGTGGCCAACACCATGGTCATCTCGGTGCTGGAGCGCCGCTCCGAGATCGGCCTGCGCCGCGCGCTCGGCGCGAACCGGGGGCAGATCCGCATCCAGTTCCTCACCGAGTCCGTGGTGCTCTCCGCGCTCGGCGGCGGCGCCGGCACCGGCCTCGGCATCGCCGGCAGCGCCGCGTACGCGCTCCACCACGACCTGCCGGTGGTGATCCCCGCGCTCGCGGTGGCCGGCTCGCTGGGCGGCGCGATCGTGGTCGGCGTGGTCGCCGGCGTCTACCCGTCCATCCGCGCGGCCCGGCTCGCACCGACCGTCGCGCTCGCCTCCGGAACCTGATCCGTGCTCCGGACCTGATCCGTGCTCCGGACCTGACCCGTGCTCCGGACCTGACCCGTGCTCCGGACCTGACCCGTGCTTCGGAACCTGACCCCGTGCTCTGGAAGGAGCCCACGATGATCCGGTTCACCACCGGCGTCGCGCTCGTGCTGCTGCTGGCCGCCTGCGGTGCGCCACCGTCGTCGTCATCGTCGTCGGACGACGACGTCGTCTCGCTGGCCACCGGCCCGGCGCCGTCCGCGGCCGCTCCGGAGCGACCGCTGCTGCGCCCGGACGCCACCCAGGAAGAGGAGGACCGGCTGCTGAACACGTACTACGCCTGCCTGAAGGAGCACGGCGTGGACATCACCCAGCGCGGATCCGACGCGACCGCCCAGAACTGGGACGCGGCCTCGGCCGCGTGCGCGCACCTGGAACCGGAGGCGCTCTGGGAACGGGCGGAGCGCACCGACCCGCACTACGCGGACCGGCTGCGCGACTGGGTCACCTGCATCCGCGCGCACGGCATCGACGCCTGGGAACACGACGGCCATCTCAACTTCGAGTCGCTGCCGCCGGAGGAGCAGATGCCCCTGGTCGACGAGTGCCAGGCCAAGGCGTTCGCGACATCATGAGGACCGCACCCGGAAGGAACACCATGACCATGCTGCGCACCGGCCTGACCGGCATCGCGCTCGTCGCCCTGCTGGCCGCCTGCGGTGACGGGGAGAAGGCCGACACCGCCGCCGACCAGGTCGTCACGCTGAACACCGCGACCCCCGGCGCCACGGCCGCGGCCTCGCCCGCCACGCGGGAGCGTCCGCTGCTGCGCCCGGACGCCTCGCAGGAGGAAGAGGACCGGCTCTACGACGTGTACTTCGCGTGCCTGGCGGACAACGGCAGCCCGAAGCACGAGCCGCAGCCGGGCGGCCCCGCCGACGGTCCCGTCGCGGCGCCCGCGGAGCCGGACGCGGACTTCGAGGCGAAGGAGCAGGCCGCGGCGAAGGCGTGCGAGCACCTGGAGCCGGAGGAGCCCTGGCAGCTGTCCCAGCGCACCGACCCGCACTACGCGGACAAGCTGCGCGACTGGATCACCTGCATCCGCTCGCACGGCATCGACGCCTGGGAGGAGGACGGTTTCGTCGCGTTCGAGAGCCTGCCCCCGGAGAACCAGCTCGCGCTCGTCGACGAGTGCCAGATCAAGGCGTTCGACGTCGCCTGAGGACGCCCGCCGGCCGGGGTGCAGCAGGCTGTACCCCGGTTGGCCAGTCTCCTGCAATGATCTCCGGCTCCCGTTCCGGTGGACTGAACCCCGTCAGAGAAACGGTGAAAGTCCTGATCGGAGCGCACGATGGACGGCCTGCGGCGACTCGTACGACGATTCCCGGTGTTGAGTTTCTTCACGCTCGCGTTCGGGCTCAGCTGGTTCTGCTGGGTGCCGTACATCCTCTCCGCGCACGGGCTCGGCCTGGAGCCGGACATCCGCTTCCCCGGCGGTGAGGTCGGCGGCCAGCTGATCGGCGTGCTGCCCGGTGCGTACCTCGGCCCGCTGGGCGCCGCGTTCATCGTCACCGCGCTCGCCGAGGGCCGGGCCGGGCTGCGGCACTGGGCACACCGGCTGACGCACTGGCGGGTCGGCTGGCGGTGGTTCTTCGCGGTGCTGCTGATCGTGCCGATCGCGATCCTGCTCGCCCCGCTCGCGCTGCCGAAGACCTGGGGCACCATCACCATGCCGAGCCTGATCATTCTGGCCGCGTACGTCCCGGTGCTGATCGGTCAGATCATCACCACGGCCGCGGCCGAGGAGCCCGGCTGGCGCGACTTCGCCCTGCCCCGGCTCCAGGAGCGGTTCGGCCCGATCCTCGGCACCACGATCCTGGGCGTGCTGTGGGGCGCCTGGCACCTGCCGCTCTTCCTCACCGAGTGGGGCGGCCCGGACAAGCCGTGGTGGCTGCCGATCATCTTCATCGCCGGCTGCGTCCCGCTGAGCCTCGTGATGACCTGGGTCTTCAACCGCACCGGCCAGAGCGTCCCGCTGATCATGCTGCTGCACGCCGGCATCAACAGCACGTACTCGCTGATCTGGCCCGAGGTCTTCCCCACCCTGGAATCCGCCGACACCATGTGGGGCCAGCTGATCGCCGCCACCGTCGCCGCGATCATCCTCATCATCGCCACCCGCGGCCGCCTCGGCCTCCAGACCACCCGAAGCGTGGAGGACCCAGGCTCCCCGCGGTACGAGTCCGCACGGGTCGCCTGATCGCCCGAGTACCGCAAGGCCCGGTGACTTCACCGGGCCTTGCGGTCGTAGACCTGCCAGTGCCGGGGATGGCACGTGTGAACCTTCGAAGTTGATCATTGCGTTTCCGGTACGATGCCGCCGTGTCGATCGATGTGGGCGTCGCCGCTCTTCGAGGACGTTTTGATCTGTTCAGCCAGGCGAGTACGAGCGGCGCTCATGCTGGTCACTTCCTGCTTCGCTTCTATGCCGTTGAATGTGGACTCAAGGCCGCGGTGCTCCGCCGAAGGCGTGCGCGGTCCACGGCTCAGCTTCCGGAGTCGCTTCGTAGCCATGATCTGCGGGCGTTGGCCATCGAACTGAGATTGCCGCCACTCATCACGCAGGCATTGAAGCCCTGTGCCAGCCACGAGTCCGGGCAGCAGATCCATGTGCATCAAGTCCATGAGGCCTGGCGGTACGGTCGCCGCCTTTCGGCTTCGACGGAGAAGGACTTCGTGGCAGGGTTGGACTTGCTGATCGCTTGGTGTCGAGAGGAACTGCGATGATTCCCGAGGGAACTGTCCCGGCGCTCGTGCCGGACCACCTCTTCACCTGGCTCGACGTCGAGCAGCATCTCGCCGCGCTCGCGGAGCGTGGTTCCTGGCCGTTTTGGCTGGTAGAGGTGAATTCATACTGGGAGTCAGTCCGGCTCCTGACCGATGGAAGCACTTCGGACGATGAGGTGTGGGCGTGGCTATCACACACCTTCGGCCCGCTCACCATCGATCAGGACAGGCAGGTACTCCTGCTGGACCAGTCGAGTATCGAGCGGCTGCTGCCTGTGGAGATCCTTTCCACCGGCGGCTCCACCGCTGACCATCGGATGCCGAGGTGGAAGGACCACTCGATCACGGCGAGTCTTGGGTCGCCCATCGCGCCGCCGACGGAGGGGCTGCCAGCGGGCATCGCAGTGTGCGCCTTCCATTCCTTCAAGGGCGGCGTCGGACGGACACTTCACTGTCTCGCGGTGGCGAAGCACCTGAGCGAGACGGGCAATCGGGTGCTTCTCATCGACGGTGACCTGGAAGCCCCAGGCATAACCTGGATGGTCGACAGCCAAGGCCTCCGCATGGATTACGCGTACGAGGACTTCCTGGCTCTCACGCACGGAAGTCTGGACGACGACTACTCGGAAGCACTCGAGCTAGGCGCCAAGTTTCTCGCGAATCAGCAGATCGGCGGTGTTGTCGTCATGCCGGCCCGCCGCATCCAGACCCTCACCTCCCCGCCCCGGATCGAGCCGGTCGACCTTCTCACCGCCGATCGGGACCCCTATGTCCTGACGTCGGTGCTGGCGCGACTCGCTGAGCAGGTCAAGGCGAACATCGTTCTGGTCGACCTCCGGGCGGGAATCAGTGAACTCAGTGCCCCTCTGCTGCTCGACCCGCGGGTGCATCGTGTGTTCACCTCCACGATAAGTGACCAGTCGGTCAGGGGCACCGCGCAGATCCTGTCCGAAATCGCCCGCCGTGCGCCCGCCCGAGACGACGATCCCGACATCTCCGTCCTGCTGACCCAGTACAGCGAACCGGATCATCGATCCCGGCTGGAGGAGGTGGCGACTCTCCTTCGTCAGCATGCGCTGGAGGCGTCCTCGGGGCAGACGCCTCAGGAGGGCGACTCCACTCAGGCTGTGGACAGCGACGCCCGGAATCCGCTCATGGCCAGTCGATTCGACCCCCGGCTGCTCAACCTCCCGGCATCGTGGGACGACGTGCTCGAGGTCATCGAGGCGGCCGACATCGTTGTGCCGCTCAGGCCGCTCACGGATGCCCTCGGCCGGGTCAAGGCGCGTCCTCCGGCCGTGGCGGACAGCGGGCAGGAGGACGACACCGAGCCCGACACCGTGCGGCAGACCCTCGCCGTAACGGCAGCGAGTCTGCAATATGCGGATACGTCGACCGACCAGGAATTCCTCGTCACCAATGCGCTGGACAACCTGATCGAAGCGCATCGTACTGATCCGCCGATCGAGGTCGTCATCGGCAACAAGGGCTCGGGTAAGACCTTCACCTTCCTGCAGCTCTGCACCCGGGGCACGTGGCAGGCCTTCGCCGACGCAGCGGGGGTCCAGGAGGTCAGCGTGATGTCGAGGACCGCTCCGGTCTTCTGGTCGACGAACCTGACCACGGAGAGGGCCGATGAGCTGGTGGCACTCCGGGATTCAGCGGCTCGCAGCCTCACCGGCGGTGAGGCTGCCGTTCCATCGGCACTCAAGACGGTGATCGAAGAGGCGTTGGCCTCGGAGCGCAGCCACGACGAACTTTTCTGGCGTCGTACCTGGCTGTCATGTTTCGCCAAAGCCATCGGCCTGGCGGCGGACGTCGATACGGCGGAGGAGGCGCTGACGCGCTTCGCGCGCGACTCTAATGTGATCTTTGCGGTCGACGGACTCGAGGACCTCTTTCCGCTCTTCAACACGAGCAGATCTCAGAGCACCGCGCTGCGGGCGCTGCTCACCGGTTGTACGGAGTGGCTTCGCAGCTTGCGTGGTCGGCCTATCGGACTCGTCGTCTTCATTCGGCACGATCTTGCGAGAAGCGCGATCGTGCAGAATTTTCCTCAGTTCGAGAGCCGGTACCGGAACTACGCGCTCCGATGGAACAGAACGGAAGCGCTTCGCCTCGCCGCATGGGTGTGTCAGCGCGGCGGTGCACTGCGGGAGGACTCCGCGTGGGTCAAGGAGGCCAACGTTGATCAGCTTTCCGCGGTGATGCTCAGGATCTGGGGAGAACGAATGGGCTCCGAGAAGTCGCGAGAGGCACGGTCTCAGCAGTGGTTCTATGCGGCGCTTTCTGATTTCACCGGCCAGATCCAGGCACGCGATATCGCGACCTTCATCGCGGATGCCGCGGACAAGTCCGTCGGCGACAGGCGATGGCATGATCGGGTCTTGACGCCGAACGCGATGCGGAACGCGCTTCCTTCGTGCAGTGAGAACAAGATCTATGAGATCGGCCAGGAGAACGAGCCGGTGAAAGCGCTCCTGGAGAAGATGCGGAATCTCCACTCCGAGGACCGCAAGGTGCCGTTCACCTTGGATGTGGTCGGTCTGTCACTGTCAGAGGCTCAGTTGCTCGAGTTCAACGGCATTCTCTTCCGCGAGGAAGACCAGTACTGGATCCCGGAAATCTTCCGGCATGGTTTGCGATTCCGTACCGCAGGAAGGCCGAAGGTCCTGGCTATCGCCAACCTTGTTCGGAGACGTAACGATTCGGCCTGACCGGCAGTGACGTAAGGCCCCGGGGACGGAACGTCATCCCCGGGGCCTCCGCTCGCGTGCCTGTCAGCGGCGGTGCTCCTGGTAGCGGTCGATGATCGCGCCGAGTTGGGCGAACTTCTCGGTGTACTGGACCGGGACCGTGCCCTCCGGGGTCGGCGGGCGGTTCGGGTCGGCGTACTGGTCGCCGAGGTTGGAGAAGACGGAGATGATGTAGTGGCGGCCGTCCTCGCCGGGCAGCGAGTGCACGATGCCGGAGTCGGCGCCGCTGTTCGGGACCCAGCCGGTCTTGTGCGCGAACGTCACCTCGGCCGCTCGGTTGCACGGCCGCACGTCCTCGCCGAACGCGTCGGTGCCGAGCGTGATCGTGCCGTCCTCGGCGATCCAGCGCGGCGCGACCTTCTGCGGGATGCCGGCCGCCGGGTAGTCGCGGCCGCAGAAGTTCGGCGTGGACAGCATCCAGTTGTAGCCCTGCTGGCGCAGCGTGGCCGCGAAGAACTCGCGGGACGCGTGGCTCAGCTCGTTCCGTGTGACGCGGTGGCCGTCCGGCGTGGTCCACAGCGTGCCGGGACCGCCGTTGATGATCGCCAGCAGCTTCGCGGTGTCCAGCGAGGTCATGGTGATCTCGTTGGTCCACCGGCCGCCGTTCGACGGGCGCGTGTTGCGCAGCCGCAGCGTCTCCAGGCCCAGGTCCTGGAACGTCTGGTTGAGCCCGTCGACCGCGTCGTGGTCCCAGAGGAACTTGATCAGCGCGCAGCCGGCCTCGTTCGACGACACCGTGATCATCCGGTCGAGGTATCCGCGCAGCGTGTCGTCGAAGTCCGGCCCGCAGAGCGTGCTCGGCTCGGTGGGCCGGTAGGCGTACGTCTCGTCCAGATCGGCGACGCCCTGGTCGACCAGGCGCAGCACGCCGAACGCCACCATCAGCTTCAGCACCGACGCCGGGTACGGCGACATGAAGTCCAGCGACGCGTCCTCGCGGCCGGGCACGATGTCGACCGTGCCCTGCGCCGCGTTCGCGTACCACCCCGCGTCGTCCCACTCCCGCCACCGCACGTCCTCGGTGCGCAGGTTCCGGTCCACGTCGACGATCACGCCGTCCGGGTACTGCGGGCTCATCAGCACGGTCGCGGATCCGGTGATCCGGCCGTCCGGGTCCAGCTCCAGCACGGTCGCGTCGATCTGCGGCTGCTGCACGATCGGAGCGGGTGCGGCCGCCCGCCGTACCGTGGCCAGCTCTTCCTTGTCGGTCGTCACGACCGCGGCCCGCGCGGCGGCGGTGGCCGGCGGCGCCAGGTCCAGGACCTCCTCAAAGGCCAGGCCGTCGAGGGTACGCCGGAGGAACTCGTCGAGGTGCGACTGCTTCGCGCTCGCGGCGGACGGCGCGACCAGCACGCCGATCGTGACGGTCAGGGCGGTGAGGCCGGCCAGCAGATGTCTGTTCGTTCGCAAGATTCAACTCCGTCGTTCAGAGATCCCCGTTGGTTACCGCCGACATTGTCCAATGCGGAGGGCCCGGCCGGGTGTCATCCGGCCGGGCCCTTCGGGAAACGGTCGTTACGGGAGTCGGTACTGCGCGTTGAGAGCCGCCCCGCGCTCCGGGTGGAACTGGTCGTAGCCGCGCGGGTCGCACTGCAGGCCGCCGTTGATGCAGTGCTTGACCAGCGCGTCCAGCGTCGGCGCGTCCCAGGCGTTGTAGACGTCGTAGTGGAACGAGAATCCGCGTCCGCTGGAGAACGCCACCTTCGACATGTCACCGGAGACCGGCCACGCCATCTTGAACTCGATCATCGGGACCGCGACCGGGTGACTCGCGGTGCAACGGCCGTCCACCGGGTACGCCATGTGGCTCTTGTGGTCCGGCGAGTCCAGGTGCAGGCCGTCCCAGCAGCTCGGCGCCTTGAGACGGATGTTCACCTGGGTACCGGCCGGGCAGTTCGCCGGGATGTCCCAGTTCTTGTAGCTGTCGCCGCACTCGAAGCCCTCGACCGCGCCGGCGTGGTTCCGGAACGCGTCCTGCGTGGACGCCGGACTGCCCACCACGTAGCGCAGCCCGGCCGGGAACGCCCGCACGCTGGTGTAGTCGATCACGCCGCTCTTGTAGTAGATCGTCTGCACGCCGACCGGCTGCACCGCCTTGCCGTCGTTGAGGAGCGTCGGCATCCAGTACGCGGTCCTGTCGCCGGGCGTGATGCACGCGGTCTCACCGGCCTGCAGCGACTCGATCGTGCTGTGCGCGTTCGTGGTGGTGTTGCCCATGAACGTGTGCGAGTGCGAGGCGCCCGGCAGGTTCGGGAAGACGATCGGGTCGTCCGGCAGGTTGGACCGGCTGACCGCGCAGTTGGCCTGGAACTCGCGGTGCACCGCGTTCGGCGGCTGCTTCGCCGACGGCACCACGCCGGTCACCGGGGGATCGGCCATGACATATCCGGTCTCCACCGGGTCCGTCGTCGTGGGTGGTGCTGAGGGGCCGGCCGGGCTCGGCGGTGCTGACGGGCCGGCCGGGCTCGGGGGTGCCGGGTCGCTGGTCGCCGGCGTGCTCGGCTCCGGGCCGGGATCGCTGGTCGCCGGCGTACCACCGGCCGGCGTCCCGTGCACCTCGAACTCGAACAGCGAATAGCCGTACCCGGTCGCCCGTTTCGTCCCGTGCACCCGGACATATCGGCCGGTGCCGCTCACGTCCAGCGTCTCCGTGCCGCCCTTGCCCGCGGCGGTGGAGTAGAGCGTGCTCCAGGCCGCGCCGTCCGTGGACGCCTGCACCTCGTACGCGGTCGCGTACGACCGCTCCCAGGCCAGCACCACCCGGTCGAGGTTCATCGGCGCGCCGAGGTCCACCCGCAGCCACTGCGGATCGGCGAACGCGCTGCTCCAGCGCGTCTTCGAGTCGCCGTCGACCGCGCGCTCCGGCGCCCAGTTGGCGCCCTCGGACGACGAGGCGGTGACCGGCCGGCCGTGCGAGATCGGCTCGTCCGCCGCGTTCGCGGACGGGATCAGCGTGATCGCGAGCGTACCGGCCACGGCGACCACGGCGGCCGGCGCGACCGCCCGGGTCACCCACCAGCGAGTTGACGGCATTCGAAGCCTCCAGGGAGCGCTCTCCTCGCGACGCGAGGGCGTATGCGCAACCAGAATGGCGATTCCCTCGGTGATCTGCCAATCACATGAGCCGAACTTCAGGGAGAACCCTCATCGGGCACGTCCAGCCCGTCCCGATCCGCCCACTCCAGCAGCGCCTCCAGCGAGAACGCGGTGTCGTCGATGCCCGCGTGCAGATCACCGCGGGCCGCGAACCGCTCCGGCACGGTCTTGACCGTGAAGTCACGCGGATCCAGATCCGGGATCTCCGCCCAGTCCACCGGCGCGGACACGGTCGCCTCCGGCACACCCCGCACCGAGTACGCACTGGCGATCGTGTGGTCCCGCGCGTTCTGGTTGTAGTCCACGAACAGCGCGGCCGGATCCCGGTCCCGCCGCCACCAGGCGGTCGTCACCTCGTCCGGCGCCCGCCGCTCCACCTCCCGCGCGAACGCCAGCGCGGCCCGCCGCACCTCCGCGAACCCCCAGCGCGGCGCGATCCGCACATAGAGGTGCAGCCCACGCCCGCCGGACGTCTTCGGGAAACCGGTGATGCCCAGCTCGTCCAGCACCTCGTGGGCGACCGCGGCAACCCGCCGCACCCGGTCGAACGAACAGTCCGGCATCGGATCCAGGTCGATGCGCCACTCGTCCGGCCGCTCCGTGTCCGCCCGTCTCGAGTTCCACGGATGAAACTCGACCGTCGACATCTGCACCGCCCAGATCACGTCCGCCGGTTTCGTCACGCACAGCTCGTCCGCGTGCCGGTTGTACCGCGGAAACGACACCCGCACCGTCTCCAGCCACGGCGGCGCGCCGTTCGGCACCCGCTTCTGATGCACCTTCTCCCCGGCCAGCCCGTCCGGGAACCGGTGCAGCATGCACGGCCGCTCCCGCAGCGCCCGCACGATCCCGTCCCCGACCGCCAGGTAGTAGTGCACCAGATCCAGCTTGGTCAGCCCGAGGTCCGGAAAATACACCCGGTCCGGGTTGGAGACCCGCACCTCATACCCACCGGCCTCCACCACGACCGCCGGCGCCTTGCCGCTGCCCGCCATGCCCCCGAATCTAGCGAAGGCCCGCCTCGGATGGATACCGATCATCCGATAACCGGATTCACCGAGAACAGGACCCCGGGGCATCATTGAGCGATGCGCATCGCCGACGTCAGCGTGGGAATCGAGTACGCATATCGGGCCACCACGCACTTCAGACCGGATCCGGTCGCCCGCGTGCTGGTGAGGGAGAAGGTGAGTGGCCGCAGAGTAAAGCACCTGCACGACTGGTACGAGGCGCTCAAACGCGTCTGCGAACCGGAGGCTCCCTCCATCGACCAGCTGCTCTTTACGCTGCCCGGCGCGATACGAGCGTGGTGACGCATTCGGCGCGCGGCCGAATGTACGGTCGCCGTATGCGGAACGAACGCGACCGGAGCGACCACCATGGCTGACGCCGACGACGTGCGCCGCATCGCGCTCGCCCTACCGGACGCCGTCGAGATCGCCAGCGACGGCTTCGACTTCCGCGTCGCGGGCCGGGGCTTCGTCTGGTCGTACCCCGAGCGCATCCCCGGCAAGCCCCGTTGCATCCGCACCGACGTCGCCGTTCTCTTCGTCGGCGACGAGGCGGAGAAACAGGCGCTGCTCCTCGGCGAGCCCACCCTCTTCTTCACCACCCCCGGCTACGCCGACCTCCCCCTGGTCATGCTGCACCTCCCCGCCGTTTCCATCCCCCGCCTCACCGAACTCATCACCGACGCCCACCACATGCGCCTCGATCCCCAACCCTGACAACCGCTTTCTCGCTTCCGGCGGGTTATAGCTCGTTTTGCGTCCGCGGACGCTTGAGCCAGCCTGAGGACGACTTGAGACCCCGCTTGACCGCTTCTGGCGTGGTGTAGCCCGCCTGCTCCCGACTCTGTTGCCCACCCGGGCATCGAGAGCGCCGAGCCCTGCTTGGAGACTGCGGTACCTGCCCGAAATATTGTGATATTTACGCAAGAATTAGGCACCGTCGTGCGGAGCCGACGTGATGGTCGAGCCATCGCGACCGCTCATGCCAAAGGATCACTGACCGACACAAAGAGTAGGTCAACTTCGATGTCCGACCTCCTTGTCGTGTCGGTCAATGATTGTTGCGGCGAGCCGCTACCGAACGGGTAACGGAGCCGCTCCTCCTGCGGGCAAACCTCGCGGCGCCTCCGCCTCCGCCTCCGCCTCGGAGCCGGCGACGTCGCTGGTCACCACGAACCCCGATTTCCGGCCGATTCTGTTCGCGTCCGGGCCGCCGGAAAGATTTCTGCGGGGCGTGTCGATCCGGGGGTGGGTCGTTCGACCTGGGAGTGTCGGGGGCCGAGAGGCGGCCCGCGGAGATGAGGAGACGGTCGTGGCGCGGTACATGCTGATCATGCGGGGCACGGACGAGTCGATGGCGGCGATGGGGGAGGCGCCGTTCGACCAGATGCTGGAGACGATGGGGCGGTTCAACGAGGAGCTGATCCAGGCCGGGGTGCTGGTGGCCGCGGAAGGGCTGGACGACCCGGCGAACGGCGTGGTGGTCGACTTCAGCGGCGAGAAGCCGGTGGTGACGGACGGGCCGTACGGGGAGACGAAGGAGCTGTTCGGCGGCTACTACATCCTCGACGTCGCCACCAAGGAGGAGGCGGTCGAGTGGGCGAAGCGGATCCCCGCGATGAGCGGCTCCAAGTGCGAGATCCGCCGCGTGCCCACCATCGACGAGTTCCCGCAGGACAACGAGTGGATCATCAAGGAGCGGGCCTGGCGCGAGCGCACGGGCCAGCTCTGATGCCGGCGACCGGCGGCGGCCCGTCACCCACCCCGGCGGACGGGCCGCCCGCCGGCGCCCCGCCGGGTGATCCGGCTGATGGCGTGGCCGCGCCGGTGGACGGGCGACCCGCCGATCCGGCGACGCGGCGGGCGGTCGAGGCGGTCTGGCGGATCGAGTCGGCGCGGATCGTCAGCGCGCTCGCCCGGTACACCGGAGACTTCGCGCTGGCCGAGGACCTGGCGCAGGAGGCGCTGGCCGAGGCGCTGGTCTCCTGGCAGCGGGACGGCACGCCGGACCGGCCGGTCGGCTGGCTGCTGTCCACCGCGCGGCGGCGCGCGATCGACGGCTTCCGCCGCCGGAGCGCGCTGGAGCGCCGCTACCCGCTGCTGGCCACCGGCGAGGCCGCGCCGGACGAGGACTGGGACCCGGACGGGATCGACGACGACGTACTCGCGCTGATCTTCATGTCCTGTCATCCGGTGCTCGCACCGGAGGCTCGCGTCGCGCTGACGCTCCGCGCGGTCGGCGGCCTGACCAGCGAGGAGATCGCCCGCGCGTTCCTGATCCCGGTGCCGACGCTGCAGGCCCGGATCACCCGCGCGAAGAAGACCATCGCCGCCGCCCGGATCGCGTTCGAGCTGCCCGCCGCGGCCGACCGGCGGGACCGGCTCGGCACCGTGCTCAGCGTGCTCTACGTGATCTTCACGGAGGGCTCGACCGCCACCTCCGGCCTGGACCTGGTCCGCGCCGACCTGGCCCACGAGGCGATCCGGCTGGCCCGCATGCTGACCGCGCTGCTCCCCGGCGAGCCCGAGGCGCACGGCCTGCTCGCGCTCTGCGAGCTGACCGCCGCCCGCTTCCCGGCCCGCACCGGCCCGGACGGCGAGGCGATCCTGCTGGAGGACCAGGACCGCCGGCGGTGGGACCGTGCCGCGATCCGCCGCGGCACCGCCGCCCTGGACCGCGCGTCCGCCCTCGGCCGTGGCCTCGGCCCGTACGGCCTCCAGGCCGCCATCGCCGCCTGCCACGACACCGCCCCGTCCGTCGCCGGCACCGACTGGGAACGGATCGTGCTGCTCTACGAGGCCCTGGGCCGGGTGGCGTCGTCACCGATCGTCGAGCTCAACCGCGCGGTCGCGGTCTCCATGGCGTACGGCCCGGCCCGCGCCCTGCCGATCGTCGACGACCTGGTCGCCACCGACCGGCTCGCCGGCTCCCACCTGCTCCCGGCCGTCCGCGGCGAACTGCTCTCCCGGCTGGGCCGCCACCCCGAGGCCCGCGCCGAACTGGACCTGGCAGCCCGCCTGTGCCGCAACGACCGCGAGCGCTCCGTGCTCCTGCGAAAGATCGCCGGACTGACGTAGAGAGGCCCCGGACCGAGGCCCCTCCCGCTCATCAGGCGAACGACTTGAACTGGCGCCAGTCGGCCACGATGACGTCGCCGACCGGGTTGCCGATCGCGGTCCTGCTCGGGTGGTAGAGCTGCAGGAAGCCGTTGGTTCCGTTGCGTACCCACAGGTCTGGGATCTTGTCGCCGTTGGTGTCCGGGACGCTGATCATGGCGGAGGCCTCGGTGAAGCCGGTGCCGAAGGAGACGTCGCCGGAGCGGGAGCCGGCGGCCTTGGCGATCGACTCCAGCGTGACGCTGCCCGCCGCCGCGCCGGGCTTGCCGTGGCGCAGCGACACGACGCCGCTGCTCAGATCGCGCCAGAGCAGGTCGGGGGTGTTGTCGAGATCGATGTCGGCGACGGTGAGGATCTCGCGGCGGTCCCAGCCGGCGGTGTCCAGCTCGACGGCCTGCTGGAAGCTGCCGCCGGTGTAGCCGGTCAGCGCCCAGAACGAGGTCCCGGCGCGCAGGAACAGGTCGGGGTACCGGTCGCCGGTGACGTCGCCGACGGCCTTGATCTGCGTCCAGGTCGACGGGTTCGGCGCGTTCGCCGGCAGCAGGACCCGCAGGCGCTGGTCCACGTTGAAGCTGCCGTACCCGTCGCCGGGATAGATCCAGAAACCACCATCGGGGGTACGGGCGAACAGGTCCGTGATCCCGTCACCCGGATAGACGTCCGCGTGCTTGGTGATCAGGGCCGCCTTGCCGGCGTTCCAGTCGTACCAGTGGCCCTCGGGGTTGGCCGTCCTGTCCGCGGTGTACGAGGCCGCCAGCGACTGGTCGAGCTCGCCGTTGACGTCACCCGGGTAGGTGCGCAGGTGCGCGTTGTGGTTGATCGCGACCAGGTCCGGCAGCCCGTCACCGGTCACGTCACCGGGGCCGTCCGCGGACGACTTCGGCGTGACGTAGAACGTGTAGACGGTCGGTTCGCTGCGGTTGCCGGCCGGGTCGAGGGAGCGGACCACGATCGTGGTCGGCCCCGAGTGCCGCGGCTTGATGTCCGGGACGGTCACGGTGCCGTTGGCCGCGGCGACGGTGACCGGGTTGACGCTGTCCAGCGCGTAGCTGAACGAGGCCGCACCGGCCGCGGTGAAGGTGAACCGGCCACCGGTGCCGAACGGAACCTTGGACCAGGTGGAGCCGTCCTCGGTCGCGGCCGGGAAGTCGTCGCTGACCACGTCCGGTGGCGGCGGCGCGCTGGCGTCGACCAGGAGCCGGCAGGCGGGCGTGAACGCGGAGACCGCCCCCATGTGGTCCTCGCCGCGCACGTCCCAGGAGTAGTTGGTCTTGTCCTCCAGCTGGGTGCTGGGGATGGTCAGCGAGACCTTGCCGTTCGCGGGCGTGGTGACGACCGTGCCGGCCGGCAGGGTGCCGCCGGTCTTCCAGAAGCGGAACCGCAGGTTCTTGAGGTTGCCGTCCGCGTCGTTGCCGACCGTGCTGAGCACCAGGTTCGTCTTCGCCACGATGGTGGGCTTGGACGTGTCGTTGACGCAGCCGCCGGGTGTGGTCACGAGGCTGGTGGGCACGCCGGGTGTGCGGTTCCAGACGGCGCTCAGGACCGCCGTGTTGGCCTGGAAGAGCCGCCAGGTCTGGGTGTCGGCCTCGTTGTTGGCGCGCATACCGAGCGTGAGGTTGGGCCAGTACTTGTCGGAGGCCTGCTGGACCGCGTTCTTGACGCTGAACTGCACGTAGTTGTCGGCACAGCCGCTGCCGTATCCGTTGGCGAACCACACCGTCTGCTGGTGGGTCAGCCAGCTCGGCTGCTTGTTCCAGGTGGTGGTGTTGTCGATGCCGCCGGTCGCCCACATCTCGATCGGGCGGGTCAGGCAGCTCCAGGAATGCGTGTTGAGCACCTTGAACGTGGCGGAGTCGATGGTCGCCCCGTGCATGTTGGTGTTGAAGCCCATCCGCCAGAACGCCCGCCCGGTGTTGCCCTGCTGGCTCTCATAGCCGACGCGGGTCAGCGACGTCGTGCCGCCGGCGAAGTTCGTACCGTTCATGAAGACCTGGTTGGGGTTCTTCTTGTACGCGAACGTCCAGGCCTGTTGCCCGGAGGTGAGCGTCGGGTCGAGAAACACCGGGTAGGTCGCGTCGCCGGTGAGCAGGCCGGTGGAGTCCGCGTCAAGGTGGATGCGCGCGGTGCGGGTGCCGTCGCCGCCCAGCCGCAGCGGCATGATCGCCTGCCGTGCGCTCGGCTCGATGTAGCCCAGCCCGGTCAGGGCCAGCACGTCGGCCGGGGTGGCGGTGGAGGTGCGCACCGGCTCGCCCGGCGACAGCGTGTCGGTGCCGGAGGAGTCCCAGGCGTACGGCGTGGGGATCGAGGAGATCTCCGTGCCGCTCTGGTCGCGCACGACGACGCCACCGGTCTCCGGCTGGCGGTGGAACGTCGCGGTCTCCGAGTAGAGCCCGAAGTCCGGGTGCCGCACCCGGTCCAGCGTGGCCGCCTGCGGCGTCTTGACGATCAGCATCTGCCCGAAGCCGCCTTCGGGCCGGGCGACCATCAGCAGGTCGACGCCGGGCAGCACCTCGGGGTAGAGCGCACGGTTGCCGTCGACGACGGGCGCCGGCAGCGGGCCGGGCCAGGTGTAGGAGATCGTGTGACCCTCGAACTCCACCTCGGCCAGCACGGACGTGACGCCGGTGCCGCCGCCGGTGCCGCCGCCGGTGCCGCCGCTCGCCGCGCCGCTGTCGCCCGCGTAGAACCGCACCGGCGCGACCGGGTTGGCCGGCCGCAGCGTGCCGGTGCTGTCGTCGCGGACGAGCGTGGTGTCGATCGGCGCCCACTGACCGGCCGCGTTCCTGGCCCGCTGCGGGACCGGGTGGACCTCGGTGCGCATCCGCCCGTCGGGCCGGGCCCAGGTCTGCTCGTGCGCGTTCGTCGCGGTCTCGACCAGTACTTCCTCGCCGGTGGCGACCGCCTGGGCGCGCGCGTCGGCCTCGGTGCGCGGACCGGCGGCGACCGGTGTCGCCGGGGCCGGATCGTCGCGCAGTAACCACATCGGGAGCAGGCCGGCGATCAGCGCGGCGACCAGCAGGCCCGCCGTGCACGCCAATCGGGTACGCGTGCGCACGAACGGGCTGAGGAAGCGATGCACGGTCTACTCCCGAGGGCCAGGCGTCGATAAACGCGCATACGATCGCACGCTCGATCGTGTGTTCGGGTGTTACCAAGCCGTTATGTAGGCGATGTGTCACTACCAGTGACAGGCTTCTCATTGCCGTCTGACCGATTTCCCTCGTGGAATGTCCGCATTGGCGGCGAAGATGTGTTTCGCGTTAGGTGTGGCTGTCGCCCCGGATGGCCCTTGTTTGCGGCGTGGCCCGGATCACGTTTGCGATCACGAGGTCACTCCACGTGATCTTGAGTCGACATGCGACGTCGCGCATAGTGCCCGAGCGCGCGCCATCAGTGGCGTGTCCCTTGTGGTGCCTACCGGCGGGAGTCGACACCAATGCGTTCCACGGGTCTTTGGCGGCGTCGCGCCCGCACCCTCCTCATCGGCGTGCTGACCACCACGCTGGTCGTCACCGGCACGCCCTCGCAGGGCCTGGCTCTCCCGCCGGACAACCCGGCGCGCGGCCAGAGCGCGGTCGACCTGCCGAAGCTGCCGGAGATCAAGCCGCTCGCCGAGAACGAAGAGGCGCGGAAAGACCTCACCACCAAGCCCGAGAACGAGATCGAGCCGTACGTACCCAAGGCGGTCACGCCGTGGCAGGCCGGTGCCGGCGAGGTCGACCTGACCGGGGTCAAGGCCGGCGAGTCGTTGCCGATCACCGGCACCCCCGTCTCTCTCGGCGTGCCGGAGGGTGGCGACCCGGCCGCCCTGGCCGGGCGGTGGGAGGTCGATCTGGCCGCGCCGGAGGCGTCGCAGACCGCCGGCGTACCCGGTCTGATCATGAAGGTCACGCCGCCCGCCGCCGCGGACCCGGACGCGTCCGTCGCCCTGAGCGTCGACTACACCACCTTCGCCGACCTGTACGGACCGCAGGCCGCCGACCGGTTCGGCATGATGCTGCTGCCCGACTGCGTCTACGACGCGCCGACCAGCGGCGACTGCGCACCGAGCGAGGACCCCGCCCCGGCGGTGCGCAGCGACGTCGAGGTGATCCCGCCCCCGGCGAACGCGCGCAGCACCGCCGCCGAGCGTCGCGTCGTCACCGGCACCGTGCCGCTCTCCGGCCTGCTCGACGGCGCCCCGGCCGGGAACGCCCGCGCCGCCGCCGCGTCGTCCGGCGTGGTCGGTGCGCTGGACACCGGCGCCTCCTCCGCCGGCGACTTCACCGCCACGCCGCTGCTCTCCTCCGGCTCCTGGGCCGCGGGTCAGTCCTCGGGCGCGTTCACCTACTCGTACCAGGTGCACGTGCCGGAGACCGCCGGTGGCCTCAACCCGAAGGTCGCGCTGGGCTACTCCTCGCAGACCGTGGACGGGCGCACGTCGGCCACGAACAACCAGGCCTCCTGGATCGGCGACGGCTGGGACTACAGCGCCGGCTCGATCACCCGCACGTACACCAGCTGCGCCCAGGACTCCAAGACTCCGAACGCCAACAACAAGGACCACCGCTCCGGCGACATGTGCTGGGGCTCGCACAACGCCACGCTCTCGCTCGGCGGCTCGACCACCGAGCTGGTCTGGGACGACAACAAGTGGACCACCGCCAACGGCGACGGCTCCGTGATCACCCAGGTCAAGGACAACTCGAGCGGCAACGGCGCCTGGCGCGGCGAGTACTGGGTCGTCACCACCCGGGACGGCACCAAGTACCACTTCGGCCGCAACCGGCTGCCCGGCTGGACCGACGGCAAGCCGGTCACCAACTCCGTGCTCAACGTCCCGGTCTTCGGCAACCACGCCAACGAGGACTGCTACCAGCCGAAGTTCGCCGACTCGTCCTGCTACCAGGGCTGGCGCTGGTCGCTCGACTACGTCGAGGACCTGCACGGCAACGCGATGAGCTTCTGGTGGGAGAAGGAGGGCGGCCACTACGCCCGGAACTTCGGCTGGAACAAGCCGGTCGCCTACGACCGCGGCGGCTACCTCACCCGGATCGACTACGGCCAGCGCGCCAGCTCGATCTTCTCCGCGCCCGCGCCGGCCAGCGTCGCGTTCTCCGTCGCCGAGCGCTGCTTCGACGAGGACGGCCTGACCTGCACCGACGCGAACTTCGCGTCGAAGGACCCAGGCAAGTACCGCATCTGGTACGACACCCCGGCCGACCTCAACTGTGTGGCCGGTAAGCAGTGCTGGAACGCGAACCCGTCGTTCTACTCGCGCAAGCGCCTCGACAAGATCACCACCTCTGCCCAGCGGTACGAGCACAGCACCGCCCGGCAGACCGTCGACGAGTACCAGCTCCGCCAGTCGTTCCCGGTCCTGAAGACCGGCCCGAACACCGCGCTGTGGCTGGAGTCGATCCTGCGCACCGGCTACGACCGGGCCGGCGCCGCCGGGCAGAAGATCACGCTGAACCCGGTCCGGTTCGAGTCCAACCCGGAGGACATGCCGAACCGGGTCAAGGACGACAGCCGCCCCAGCTTCTCCCGCCTGCGCATCGCCCGGGTCATCAACGAATACGGCGGCGAGACCGTCGTGTCGTACAAGGCGCCCGCGGGTCAGTGCACGACCGGTCAAGGTCTGCCCGGCAAGAACGACACCGCCGCCCTGAAGTCGAACAACCGGCTCTGCTACCCGACCTACTGGCACCCGGACCCGGCCGTCGAGGACATCGACTGGTTCCACAAGTACGTGGTCGAATCAGTAGAGGAACTGCCGAACGTCTCCGGCGCGCACGGCACGAAGACCTCGTACGAGTACGACGGCCCCGCCTGGCGCCTGGCCGACGCCGAGTTCTCCAAGAAGTCCACCCGGACGTACTCGCAGTTCGCCGGCGTCGCCCAGACCACCGTGCTGTCCGGCGTCGACGACCCGGCCATCGGCAGCCGCCGCACCAAGGCCGTCACCCGCTACTTCCAGGGCCTCGGCGACGACCGTACGGTCAAGGACAGCGCCGGGGCGGAGATCGCCAAGGACCGCGAGCCGTTCGCCGGCCGGGTCGCGGAAGAGCTGACCTACTCGTCCGCGACCGCCGCGGACGACGACTGGCTGACCCGTTCCGTCACGTACCCGCAGGCCACCGAACTTGCCCGTCGCAACCGTGCCGACGGGGTCAGCCCGCTGATCGCGTGGCGGATCACCGAGCCGCGGCAGAAGTCGTGGGCACGATCGTCCGGCACCGGCGACGACAAGCGCACGATCCGCGAGGTCGAGACCAAGACCAGCTTCGAGGATACGTACGGGCTGCCGACGCAGATCGAATCGCTCGGTGACACCGGCAAGTCCGGCGACGAGTCGTGCACCAAGACGACCTACTACCACCAGACCAGCCGCAACCTGATCGGCCTGACCCAGGAGATGCTCGCCAGCCCGACGCTGTGCGAGAACGCGACGTGGACCGACCTGAAGTCCCTGGCCGGCGGCGGACGCACCGCCTACGACGGCAAGGCGTTCGGGATCGCCCCGGCGGACAACTCGCGCGGCCTGGTCACCGAGACGTTCTCGCTGAAAGCGGACGGCACCGGCTTCCAGTCCGGCGGCACCACCGAGTTCGACGCGATCGGCCGGGTCATCGCCACCACGGACGTGGACGGCAAGAAGTCCACGATGGAATACCGCCCGGCGACCGGCCAGGCGTTCTGGATCACCACGAAGAACTCGCTCGGCCACACGCAGACCCAGGAGGTCGAGCCCGGCCGCGCCACCACGCTCAAGACCACCGACCTGAACGGTCACGTCAGCGAGGCCCGCTTCGACGCGCTCGGCCGGCTGGTCGAGGCCTGGTCCCCGGGCCGCACGCCGACCGCGACGACACTGCCGGACTTCAAGGCCGTCTACACCACGCCGGCCGGTTCGCCGCCGTATGTCACGACGTACACGCGGGGGCATGAGAACCGGACTCAGGTGTCGGTGACGTTGTATGACGGTCTCGGCCGGGAGCGGCAGTCGCAGGAGGAGGCGGTCGGCGGCGGCCGGCTGATCACCGACACGCTGTACAACAGCTCCGGCGAGGTCTGGCAGTCCAACAACGCCTACTTCACGACGGGCAAGCCCGAGGGCTCGCTGTTCACGCCGCTGGCGGACACGGCCATCCCGAACATGACGCGTTACACGTACGACGGCATGGGTCGTGTTCTTGAGGAATTGCCGGTTTTGAACGGTGCGGCGAAGCCGGAGCGGGCCACCCGGTACGAGTACGGCTTGGACCACTCGACGGTGATCAACCCGGCCGGGTCGAGCTCCTACCGGATCTGGTCGGATGCGAACGGTCGCACGACGCGGATCGACACGTTCACGGATGCGGCGCGGACGACGTTTACGAGCATGCGGTACGAGTTCGACACGCGTGGCCAGATGGTCAAGGCGTTGCATTCGGAGGATCCGACGCGGCCGTGGTCGTGGGGCTTCGACCAGCGCGGCCGGATGGTCACTTCGTCCGACCCGGACGCGGGCACGTCGACGACGACGTATGACCACCGCGACCGGCCGGTCACCACGACGAACGCGCGTGGGGTGACGACGTGGACTGGTTATGACGAGTTGTCTCGTCCGGTCGCGCAGCGGCTCGGCTCGGCGACCGGTGCGCTGCTGGCCGGCTACACGTATGACAGTGCGCCGGGTGGTGTGGGTCTGCCGGCGTCGGTGACGCGGTACACGAACAATGAGGCGTACACGCAGACGGTCGGGGGTTACACGACCGACTATCAGCCGACGTCGACGACGCTGTCGTTGCCGCAGTCGGTGGCGGATTCGTGGGGTTTCAAGACCTCGTACACGTATGCGTACTCCTACACGGACACGGGTCTGCCGGAGTCGTCGGTGCTGCCCGCGGTGGGGAGTCTGCCGTCGGAGAAGTTGCTGGTCCGGTATTCCAACGACGGCCTACCACTGTCGGTGTCCGGTCAGGACTGGTATGGCACGGAGACGGTGTATTCGCCGTACGGGCAGGTGGTCCGGTCGACGTTGGGTTCGCAGCCGTACCGGGTGTGGGCTTTGGCGGATTATGACGAGGCCAGCGGTGAGCTGAAGACGAGTCAGGTCTACCGCGAGCAGACCGGTAACAAGCTGCTGGTCTCCGGCAACCTGGTCTCCCAGCGCAGCTACGCCTACGACGCGGCCGGGAACATCACCGACATTCGTGAGCACAGCCTCGGTATCGACGAGCGGCAGTGTTTCACGTATGACGCGCGTGGCCAGTTGACGAAGGCGTGGACGGCGAAGAGTCAGGTCACGTGTGCGCCGGGCCCGGTCGCCACGGATGGCGCGGTGCTTGCTGGTGCGGGTGTGGACAAGACCGGTTATTGGCAGGAGTACTCCTACGACCTGCTCGGCAACCGTACGAAGCTGGTCGAGAAGGATCTGACCGGTGACACCGGCAAGGACGCGACGACGACCTACTCCTACGGTGCTGCTGACGGCGGTCAGCCGCGGACGTTGACGAAGGTCGGTAAGAAGTACACGACCCCGGCTGGTGCGCAGGTGACTGCGGAGGCGACGCGCCTGTATGAGCTGACCGGTGAGACGAAGTCGGTCACGTCGATCCAGAACGGTGACAAGCAGGAACTCTCCTGGACGTACGACGGCCAGATCGAGTCGATCACCGGTCAGGGCGGCACCGGTAAGACCGAGTATGTGGGTCTGGCCGGTAAGTGCCTGGACCTGAAGTCGGGTGTGCCTGCGGCCGGTGTGCCGATGCAGTCGACGGCATGTAACGGCACCCTGGCGCAGAAGTTCTCCTTCAACCCGGCGCCGGGTCAGTCAAATCCGAACCTGGGGACCCTGTCGATCCTTCAGGACTGGTGCGTCGTCCCGGCTGGTACGACCGCGGGTTCTGCGCTGCAGGTGCAGAAGTGCGACGATTCCGCTGCTCAGCGCCTGACTCGTAACGCTTCCGGTCAGCTGACTCACCAGCCGTCCGGCTTGTGCATCGCGGTCCAGAACACGTCGGGTGTGAACGGCACCCCGATCGTCCTGGCCACCTGCGGTACCGGTGCCGAGCAGAAGTGGGAGCCGCAGAACCAGACCCGGCACATCTACGGCCCCGGCGGCTCGCGTCTGATCACCGTCCAGGGTCGCCAGGCCACCCTGATGCTCGGCGAGACCACGCTGACGGTCCAGACCGGCGGTGTGCAGGTTTCGGTGCAGCGCAACTACGCCGCCCCCGGCGGCGGAGTCATGCGCTACACGAACGCGTCCGGTTCCGGCATGGTCGCCGTGGCTTCCGATCCGCAGGGCACGCCATCTGCCGAGGTCGCTTTGGCGGACGGCATGGAGACCCGGATCCGTAAGCAGGACCCGTTCGGCAACCAGCGCGGTGTGGCCACGCTGGGTTCGAAGATGGAGACGAAGGCCGGCTACCTCGGCGCCACCCCGGACGATGCGTCCGGTTACGTGCCGCTGGGTGCGCGTCTGTATGACCCGGTCGTCGGCCGGTTCTTGTCCGCCGACCCGCTGCTGGACCTGGCCGATCCAGTCCAGAACAACGGCTACTCCTACGCCCACAACAACCCGATGACCCTCTCCGACCCATCCGGTCTGTCGGTGGCGTTGTCGGCGTCGGAGATGGACGCCGCCTATAAGGGTGCGGGTCTGTCCACGGCGCAGGTGGCGCAGGCGCAGGCGGCAATGAACTCATCGCTGGTGTCGGTGATCCTGGGTGCTGCGTGGAACATCCTGGCCGAGTTCCTGGGTATCAACGACGCGATCAACTGCTTCGGCGGTGACATGTGGGCGTGCGGCAGCCTGATCATCGGTGCCGTCCCCTGGGGCAAGATCGCCAAGATCCCGAAGATCGCCAAAGCCATCGACCTCACCATCTCCGCCATCAAGGCCTGGCAAACCGCCCGCAAGATCGCCGAACGCGTCATGGCCGCCGCCAAGGCCGCCGAAGCAGCCTTCATCGCGGCTAAGAAGCTTGCTGCGGAGAAGGCGAAGAAGGCAGCTCAAGCCGCAGCGAAGAAGGCCGCCGATCTGGCGAAGACCGCCAGCGCCAAGGCCGCTGACATGACGAAGAAGACCGGCAACCCCGCGCAAAAGAGCTCTCAAGCCAAAGCCAACCCAAGCGGCTCCTCCGCCGCCGATAGCGGTGGTAAGAAGCAACCTTCCAAGGCGGATAACGCTAGTGGTGGCGGCCGTGGCGACGGTGGCGCCAGCGGTGGAAGTCGCGGCGGTGGAAGTGGCGGCGGTGGAAGTGGCGGCGCTGGAAATGGTGACGGTGGTAGTTGTCCCAGACCCGGCAATAGCTTTATCCCTGGTACGGAAATTCTGATGGCGGATGGTTCAAGTAAGTCAATCGAGGGTGTTGAGCCCGGAGATGAGGTTTGGGCGGCTGATCCTGAAAGCGGTGAAGCTAGCGGAAAGGTTGTCACCGCCACAATTTCTGGTGCTGGAGCCAAAAACCTAGTCAAGATTTCCATTGATGGTAGTGGGCGGGATTCCGCGACCGTCGAGATAGTTGCTACCGATGGCCATCCTTTCTGGGTGCCTGAACTCAATCAATGGGTGGACGCGGCTAACCTGCAATCCGGGCAATTGCTACAAACCGCGGCCGGCACGTATATCCAGATATCTGCAATAGACCGCTGGACGGAGTTTCAATCCGTTCACAACCTAACTGTTGCCGACATTCATACCTACTTCGTGGTTGTGGGGGACTTGTCGGTCCTCACGCACAATCAAAGTTGCATGACGCCTCAAGAGGGTCTTGCTGATGCCGCGGAAAAGCTCGACATAGTTCAGGCGGCAGATCCAAACGTACAAGTGCTTGCGAGGCTCGACGTTGGCGGCCAGTCGTTCTTTGATGTCAATGCGCATGGCCTAGACGGGTATCCGAGACCCGCCAGCGTCATGCCCCAGGCCATGACCCATGCGGAGTCTGGCGCTTTCATTAGAGCTGCGAACGCCGGTGTGCGCGGTGGGGTAGGTGTACTATACGTTGCTGGCTTAATTCCGTGCCCGTATTGCAAGTCAAGTCTAGGTGGATGGGCAAAGCATCTGGACTTGGATGAGTTGGTCGTCTATGGCCCTAATGGGCTTATTGGAGTTTACACAAAGGCTAGTGGCAAGTATAGGACGCTTGATAAAGGAAAAAACTGACAGTCTTGGAGGTTGTGCAGCATGATTCAAGTTCCCGAGGAGCTGGAACTGATTGACCGCAATCCCCTCCGAGTTTGCGAGCTCGCTGCGAGCTTCCTTCTGGATTGGGGCGTGGTGCCCACCGTGACTCTGAATCGAAGTTATGAGGCCCGTGTCGATGAGGCTGAAGTAAGGCTCGGGTTTTCCCTGCCGTTAGCCCTCCGTTGGCTTTTGTCTCATATTGGTTCTGAGCATCCGGTAGTGGGGCGGCAGGATCCTCTAGTTTCTGCTGAGAATCTGGAAGTTGATGATGATGGAGTAATTGCTTATAGGATGGAAAACCAAAATTCCGCTAGATGGGGATTTCGTGTGGACGGCCAGGCTAATTCCGATCCGCCGGTGGTATGGAAGAGGGCGGGGCGCGCTGGCAGGTGGAGAGCGTATACGGACCGCCTTTCGATCGATTTACTGGAGCTAACCCTAAGTGAATCAATGCTCATTTCCGGCGGAAATTTGCTGCACGTAGAGGGCCCCCTGGACGGCCTTGGTGACCTTGAAGGGCTATTGTCGGTGGATATTCCAAGCCATATATTTTGGGCGATTCCTGATGGGCCTCCTGTTAGATGGTATGCGTGGCGTGATTGCATTATTCGCGACGATGGTGGCGCCTGGTATTGGGTTTTCGGTCGTACGCGGCAGGCGGTGCAGAGTTTTACGGCTTTAATCCCGGCGGAATGGGAGCATCTGGCGGACTAGTATCACGCAGGCATGCAAGTGATTGGCCTTAGTCGTGATGGTGTCGGTACCTCATTCCGGGGCTATGGTGCGTTGAGATCGTGTGCTATCGGCCATGTAGCCCGATCGCAACCAGCTAGATGAACGTCCTATAGATCTCCATTTGTCCAATGGTGGCATAAGGCTCGGTTCGTTTCCTTGCTGCTGGCCTCGGCAAGGAGAATGACACGGCCTCACCTAATTCCGCTCCCACGCACCTGTCTGACCGCGATGGCCGATGACATATGGTGATCGAAATCTACGATCCGGTGTGCGTGATTCGCCACGGCCCCGGCGTTGTTCCGGATTGAGGGGTTCTGTCCGTGTTGACCTCGATTCGTCAGAGGGTTTTGATCTCCGCCCGTCCGGTTCGGCTTGACCGTTTTGTCCCTGACTGGTGAGGGTGGTAGGACCGCGTGTCGTGCGAACGGTGCAGCACGTCAAGGAACTGCGGATGGTGAGAGCCGGCCACGCCGTGGAGGCGGCGGATGTTGGTCGCGACGACCTGGTATCGCCAGCCGGTGCGTTTCTCCAGGTCGGTGAGCTTTTTCGCGTGCCGGGCGGTGGGCCTGGTCCGGCGCACGATCAGCCGCAGCCCTGGGGTCCAGGACTCGACCCGCTGGTTGAGGCCGGTCAGTTCAGCGGCTTGGGCCTGATCGGTGGCGGTGCCGTCCTGCTGCAGGCTGTCGGTCCATGCGGTCTCGAGCAGGGCGGCGATCGCGGTCTCGTCGACGTCGGTGATGGTCCAGCCGACGGTGAACCTCACGGTGCGCCACAGCCGGTTCATCTGCTCGATGTGTGCGAGCAGGTCGTGGGTGGCGCCGGCACCGTCGATCCGGATGAGGATCTTGCGCCGGTAGGCCACCGGCAGTTGCGCGATCGCGTCGCCGAGGACCCTGATGTGGTCAGTGACGGTGTTCGAGCCGGCGTTGCCTGATCGCAGCAGCATGGCCAGGGACTCGCCGGTGTTCGCACACCATGCCCCGAGCGGATGGAACCCGAACCCGCGTTTGCACGTGGCGGCCGCGCCCTGCTTGTTGCTGTGAGCGGTGATCAGGGTGGCATCCAGGTCGATGATCACCCACCCGGAAAGGAGTTTCCCGGCCACCGTCAGCCAGGGAAACCCGGCCGGGCGGCGGGCCAGCAGGTCCCAGACCCGGGCGCGGACCTTCGCCCTGGCTCTACCGATCCGCTTCAGCCCGGCCTCGTCGAGCCCGGCCAGGGCCCGCCGGACGGTCGCTTCCGACGGCGGATCACCGAACACAAGCCCTTGATGGGCGAGCAGCCCGATATCGGACATGCTCGTCGCGCCGCAAACGATCGCCACCGCCAGGGAAACCAGGACCGTGCCCCGATCCCACCAACTCGGCCCCGCGCCTCGGGGCAGTATCCGATTCAACCCGCCGGTCAGACCGGTCCGGTCCGCGCATTTACGCAGCAGCACCGCACCCGCGTGACCGACCAGACCCTTCCCACCCGAGCCGACGACCAGCCGCTGATCCCACCCGCTACCCTTGCTCACCAGGAAGGTGCACCCGATTCTACAGTGGATATGACCTAGACAATCACATCCTTGCAGTTCAGGTGCACCTTCCCTTCATCGCCCCTCGATGCGACGCATTCAGTCTGAATAGCCGAGGTCGATCGGTCAGTGAGGCGCCCAGCTGTACTCCGGCAGCATCGCCACGGCTACGCCGCAGACCTTCACCATGGCCTCCCCACCGCCAGAGCTAAACCGGCTTCGGAGTCCACCCCGCAGCCGAAGCCTCGAGGTCGTGCGCTGCTCACCGGCCCATATCCACCAGATTGGAGCCGGCTTCGCTGTTACGGAGCTGATGCCCGCCACCAGGTGAGTAGGCGCCATCCAAGGAAGAGGCCGAGCCGTGGATCAGTGAGCTCTTCTTGGAGCCGCCCACGCCGGTGACCACGACCAGCACGCGCTCGGCTTCGCGCCCACTCGCCGCAACCTGAATGCGCGCCCACAACGACGCGCATTCAGGCGGCTGCGCGATCAGGGGCTTGGCGGCGGTGATTGTGGCGGCAGCGATGGCCTGCCCGGGAGCACCACGTTGTACAGATCGGCCCAGCGCACGTTGCCGGCTGCGTCGTAGGCGCCGACCGAGATGCCGAACGTGATCGATGTCCAGGCCGGTTGGGCGGTGTAGATGAAGCTTGGGGTCGTGGTGGTGCCGGCCAGGCGGTACGGCCAGCTGTACGGGAATGTGCTGTAGACCCGGTAATGGTCCACACTGACGTTGTCCGTTGACGCGTCCCAGGTCAGCTCGAACGTGTTGTACGACGTCAGGGTCGCCGTCAGGTTGCCCGGCTCCGTGGGCTGCTCGGTGTCCGGGTCGTCGGTCCGCGCCCACTCCGGTCCTGCGGACGCGGGTGCGGCGATTGCGATCGCGGCCAGTAGCCCGAGGGCGAGAAACGCTGCGGTGAACGTCCTTGTTGTTTTCATGCGCGCGAATGTGCCGTCGTCGGCCAGCCCGGCGGCGGGAACGGTGGCGGCGCCTGTGGCACGGTCACCCAGATGTCGGCGTAGGCCGAATTCATGGCGGCATCATAGGCCTGGACCGTTATGCCGTAGACGCAGGGCTGGGCCGAACTCGCATAGCCGAAGAAGGCGAACGTCGTGTCCGTCGTGGTGCCGCGATGGAAGCGCGGCCAGTTCCAGCTGCACTCGGTCGAGTAGATCCGGTAGTAGAGCAAGCCCACGTTGTCCGTGGAGGCGTCCCAGGACAGATGGATCCCGCCTGGGCCGAGGGTGGCGGTTAGATTGCCGGGCGCGGTGGGCCGTTCGGTGTCCGGCTCGGGGTCGGTGGCGGCGAATGCCGGTGCCGGCGTGAGAAGCAGCACGGCGGCGGCGATAATCGCGGCGAGTCTCTTCATGAACGGGAATCTACTCACGACAGTCAGCGTGAGCTACGTGCTGCTGATTGCCGACAATGATGCCGCTCGGCGTATCCGGCGGCCTCGGTGCGATTGCATGCGCCGATCTTCGCGAACGCATTGTTGATATGGGTCTTAATGGTCGCTTCCGTGACGAACAATGCCGCTGCTATCTCCGATTGGTCCGGCCTGTCGCGAGGTGACCGGGCACTTCCGCTTCGCGCTGAGTGAGGCCGTCTGGCGGCTTTTCGCGCGCTTTCGGAGGAGCGGGACGGTTGACGGCGTCGGTCAGTCGGGCGGAGACCGCCGGTGCGAACATCGCCTGGCCGCCGGCCGCGGCCCGCAACGCCATGGCGATCTCGGCCCGGCCGGCGTCCTTGGTGAGATAGCTGCGTGCCCCGGCCCGCAGCGCGCCCGCTATCGACTCGTCGTCGGCGTAGGTGGTCAGCACGACCACGGCCGTGTCCGGGAAGCGGGCGGTGACCTGTGCGGTCGCCTCGGCGTCGTCCATCGTGGGCATGCGCAGGTCCAGCAGGACGACGTGCGGGCAATGGCGGCCGACCCGACCCAGCGCTTGGGCGCCGTCGGCGGCCGCGCCGACGGCCTGCTCGTGAAGAGGAGTCCGGCTGTGGCGGCGTTGGCCTGTAAGGCTCGAAGCTGGAGCGGCTGGAGGTCCTGACGTCCTCGGTCAGCAGCCAGCAGCGCTGTGCTGCCGCCCACGAATAGACTTCCTCGTCCGGCATGGCCCGCATCTCCGGGCGCTCGGCGAGAGCGAGCACCCGGTGTCCCCGATCGCGGGGTGCCGCCGCTATCGCCTGGGAGAACATCTGGTCGAGGAGCAGCTGCGGCGAATCCGGCGGCTCGGTCACGCGATCAGCCTCTGCTGGAGGGTTCAGGCGCGCTCGGCGCGCAGTGAGGCGGCGTCGGCAGCCTCGATCTCGCCGTCGATCTCGTCGCTGTAGTCACCGTAATAGTGGACCGCCGACGTGACGCGGTTGACGTCGATGGAGAAGACCTCCGCGGCGGCCGTCAGCGCGGTGGGGCCTCGCTCGTCGATCTCACGAAGGAGCTTGATGATCTCCCAGACGTCGGGGCCGTAGGCGATGGCCGCTCGGCGGCCGGATGGCCCTGGCTCGAAGGTGATGCCGGGATGTTCGGCCATCCGCAGACCTTCGTCGACCAGCCGGTTGGCGAGAGCGGACGCATTGTGGCCGGCCTCGGCCGCGGCGGCGAGCCGAAGCCGCTCGTGCACGGCTTCGTCGAACCGTATGGAGCGCGGGGTGGTTTTCAGGGCTACCTCGCAGCCGACCTCCTACAGGCGCTCGGTCAGCTCGCTGTGGGTCAGCCGGTGAAGTCAGATCTGACCGAGGTCGATCTCGATGGGGAAGGGGGCGGCCAGCTTCGCCGTGCCGGTGAAGACCTCGCCGTCGCGGTAGCGGCGGGCCGCCGGGTCGAGAACGTAGGTGTAAAGGATGGGTGCGCCGGTGGCGGCCTGCTCGACACGCCAGTAGAACTGAATTCCGGCCTTCGCGTACTGATCTGTCTTGACGATCCGGTCGGTCGTCTCGGAACCGGGAGAGACGACCTCGACCACGAGGAGCACCTGCTCGGGTCGTGTCGGGGTGACGTCGATCGTCTCCGCCCGGTACACCGTCACGTCGGGACGGCGGTTGTTCAGCGGTACGTCCTGGAGCCGGACGTCGAAGCCGGTGTCAGCGTTCCAATCCGAGCCCGCGGCGTCCAGGGCGTTCGCCAGGAGTCTGGCCAGGCGGTTGTGCCGCTTTGATGCGCCGGGACTCACGAGAACCATCCCGTCCACGATCTCGACGCCTGCGCACTGCTCCGCCGTCCACGTCGCGTATTGCTCAGCTGTCACCAGCCCATGCATCCAGTCTGGCGCGACCATCTCTACGGTCATACACACCTCCTGGAACGTGACCGGCCGCCGAATTCACGATATCGCTGAGCGATCTAGCCTGGGGTCTTGGTGCGGTTGGCCGGGCCGGCCGGGGGCTGGGACCACGGGGACTCCGGGCGGCGGGCGGACGGCACCGGCGGCTCCTCCGGGGTGGGCCCGTCGGGGTCGGTCGGTGCGGGCCGGCCGGGGGCCGGTGTGCGGTCGGGGCCGGCCGGAGCCGGCTGCGGTGCGGGCCGCGGGGCCGGTGAGGGCGGGGCCGGCGGCGTGGCGGTTCCGGTCGGGCGCTTCGTGGCCGGGCTCTCCACCACCGGCCCCGGCACGGCCACGCTGGCCAGGGTCAGGGGCGCGGCTGGCTTCGGGGGTGCGGCGGGCTTCGGGGGTGCGGCGGGCTTCGGGGGTGCGGCGGGCTTCGGCGGTGCGGCGGGAGGCGCGGACGGCCCGGAAGACGCCGAAGCGCCGGGCTGCCCGGACGGCGCCGGCGCCCCGGCGGCGGGCACCGCTCCCCCGGAGGCCGGCGGCGCGACCGGACCGGCCGGCGACACCGGCCGAAGCTCCTGCGTCACATCGTTCGACCCCGACACATCGGCAGCCTCATCAGCATCCGGCGCGACCGAAGCCTCGGCCACCGGCCAGCGCCGCCAGCGCTGCACGCTGAACGGTGCCACCAGCAGCAGCACCCCGAGGACCGCCAGCGTGCCGTTGTCCAGCGGCACGTGCAGCGGCACCGGGCGGTCCAGGATCACCCAGTCGTTCGGCAGCGCGTCGCGGACCGCGAGCGGGTCGATGAACGTGGCCACATACCCCGAGATCAGCAGCAGCCCGGCGACCAGCGGGCCGGCCGGGGAGATGCGCAGCGTGGCGACGATGCCGAGCAGAATGCCGGCGACGAGCAGGAACGCGGCGGGCTCGATCAGGTCGTGGGTGTCCCAGCCGCGACCGGCCGCCACCCAGCCGGCGATCAGCTCGGAGGAGGACGCCTGGCCGGTGGCGAGCAGGAGCCACGTCAGTGGTGCCGCCACCAACCCGGCTATCAGACTCCAGATGTGTCGCATAGCGCGCACCGTACCGTTTTCCGGCTTTCCGGTCATCTCTGGGACGCACCCCGAAAGTCCACTTACTCCTTAACGTTTATTAGGGCACCATCATGGCATGGGTACACCGCTGTGGTCACCACCCGCCGACGTTCGCGACAACAGCCGCGTCGGCGCCTATCTTGCCTGGCTGGAGCGGGAGCGCGGGCTGCGCTTCGCCGACTATCGCGCGCTCTGGGAATGGTCGGTCGCCGATCTCCCCGCGTTCTGGTCGTCGATCTGGGACCACTTCGGCGTCCACGCCTACGACCCGCCGCACGCGGTTCTGGCCGATCCCGCGATGCCCGGCGCCCGCTGGTTCCCCGGCGCCACGCTCAACTACGCCGAGCACGTGCTGCGAGCGGCGAACACGAGAGTGCTGGCGAGAAGCCAGACCAGAGCGCCCCAGGACCTGACAGTTCAAGACCTCAAAGACCAGGTCGCGAGGGTACGGGCGGGTCTGCGCGCCCGCGGCGTCCGGCGCGGCGACCGGGTGGTGGCGTACGCGCCGAACATCCCGGAGACGCTGATCCTGCTGCTCGCCACCGCCAGCCTGGGCGCGGTCTTCTCCTCCTGCGCCCCCGAGTTCGGCGTCCGCAGCGTGATCGACCGCTGGCGGCAGATCGCGCCGAGGCTGCTGGTCGCGGTGGACGGCTACCGCTACGGCGAGAAGGCGATCGACCGTCGCGCCGAGGTCGCCGAGATCCGGACCGCGCTCCCGACGCTCACTCACACCGTCATGATCACCTATTTGGGTGACAACGGGACGGACGCCGAGCCGTGGGCGGATCTGGCCGCGCCGACCACCGAGCCGCTGACGTTCGAGCCGGTCCCGTTCGACCATCCGCTCTACGTGCTCTACTCCTCCGGCACCACCGGGCTGCCGAAGCCGATCGTGCACGGGCATGGCGGCATCCTGCTCGAGCACCTGAAGATGCTGGCGCTGCACCATGATCTCGGCCCCGGCGACCGCTTCCTCTGGTTCACCACGACCGGCTGGATGATGTGGAACCTCCTGGTCTCCGGCCCGGCCGTGGGCGCCTCGATCGTGCTGTTCGACGGCAACCCGGCACATCCGGACCTGGGCGCGATGTGGCGGCTGGCCGAGGAGACCGGAACCACCTATTTCGGCACGTCCGCACCGTTCCTGATGGCCTGCCGCAAGGCCGGGCTGAAGCCCCCGAAGCTGGAGAGACTGCGCGGGATCGGCTCGACCGGCGCGCCGCTGCCGGCCGAGGGCTTCGACTGGGTCTACGACTCCGTGCACCGTGACCTGCGCCTGGACTCGCTCTCCGGCGGCACGGACGTGTGCACCGGGTTCGTCGGCGGCTCGCCGCTGCTGCCGGTGCGGTCCGGGCGGATCGCCTGCCGGGCGCTGGGGGCGAGCGTGGAGGCGTTCGACCCGGCCGGGAAGCCGGTGCTGGACCAGCTCGGCGAGCTGGTGATCACGGCGCCGATGCCGAGCATGCCGGTCGGTTTCTGGGGCGATGAGGACGGTTCGCGATACCGGGAGGCGTATTTCGACGTGTTCCCGGGCGTGTGGCGGCACGGCGACTGGATCACGATCGCGGAGGACGGTTCCTGCGTGATCACCGGCCGGTCCGACGCCACGCTGAACCGGGGTGGGGTGCGGCTGGGCACCGCGGAGTTCTACTCGGTGGTGGAGGGCCTGGACGAGGTCGCGGATTCGCTGGTCGTGCATCTGGAGGAGACCGAGGAGTTGCTGCTCTTCGTCGTACCCGCGAAGGATCTTGATCTTGAAGATTTGCGGGCGCTGATCAGAAAGGCGTTGCGGACCGGTCTGTCGCCGCGGCATGTGCCGGACGAGATTCACCCGGTCGGGTCGGTACCGCGCACGCTGTCCGGCAAGAAGCTGGAGGTGCCGGTGAAGCGGATCCTCGGCGGGACACCGGCCGGCGAGGCGGCCGCGAAGGGCGCGCTGGCGAACCCGGAGTCGCTGGCCGCGTTCGAGCAACTCGCCGCGCGCCGTGCCGCACGAAGCTGATGTGCGTTATATGCGAAATCGACGTCTGGATTGAACCGGCCCTGGTCACGGCGCCGGGACCGTTCATATTCCTCGGAGCGAGCCCATCAAGGTGTACGGAGTGTGACCGTTCTTGCTCGGCGCGATGAGGGCGGGCGGAAGATCCGCCAATGCCGTGTGAAGCGTGGATGGAAAGACCCCTTACGGTCGCGTCGTGGACATCGTCGCTGAACCGGATCGGCGTAGGCTTGCTCCGGCCGCGGCCCCCGATGCAAGCGAGGCCGCACCGCACGCACTACTGACAGATCGAGGAGTCGCCCTGTGACCGCCGGTCAACCGCCCCGCGTTCTCGTCGACGCCACCAGCGTCCCCGCCGATCGTGGCGGGGTCGGCAGATATGTCGACGGCCTGCTCGGCGCGCTCGGCGGCATGGTCGGCAGCGCCGTCGACCTGGCCGTGGTCGCGCTGCGGACGGACACCGAGCGATACGCGCGGATGCTGCCCGGCGCCGAGATCGTCGCCGCCCCGGCCGCGGTCGCGCACCGCCCGGCCCGGCTCGCCTGGGAGCAGACCGGCCTGCCGATGCTGGCCCAGCAGGTCGGCGCGCGGGTGCTGCACTCGCCGTTCTACACCTGCCCGCTGCGCGCGATGTGCCCGGTGACCGTGACCGTCCACGACGCCACGTTCTTCACCGAGCCGGAGCACTACGACAAGTCGAAGCGCACGTTCTTCCGCAGCGCGATCAAGACGTCGCTGCGCCGGGCCAACCGGGTGATCGTGCCCAGCAAGGCCACCCGCGACGAGCTGATCCGGCTGCTGGACGCCGACCCGACGATGATCGACGTGGCGTACCACGGGGTCGACCACACCGCGTTCCACGCGCCCACCGACGAGGAGAAGGCGCGCGTGCGGGCCCGGCTCGGCCTGGGCGGCATGCAATATGTCGCGTTCCTCGGCGCGAAGGAGCCGCGGAAGAACGTGCCGAACCTGATTCGTGGCTGGGTGCGCGCGGTCGCCGACCGGGACGACCCGCCGGCGCTGGTCATCGCGGGCGGTCAGGGGCACGACGACGACATCGACCGGGCCATGGCCGAGGTGCCGCCGCACCTGCGCCTGCTCCGCCCGGGCTACCTGCGCTACGCGGACCTGCCGGGCTTCCTCGGCGGCGCGCTCGTCGCGGCGTACCCGTCGTATGGCGAGGGTTTCGGTCTGCCGATCCTGGAGGCGATGGCCTGCGCCGCCCCGGTGCTCACCACGCCCCGGCTGTCGCTGCCGGAGGTCGGTGGCGACGCGGTCGCCTACACGTCCGAGGAGCCCGTCCGGATCGCGGCGGACCTGATCTCACTGCTCGACGACGAGCCGCGCCGGCGGACGCTGGCGAAGGCCGGCTTCGACCGAGCCAAGGAGTTCACCTGGGAGTCCAGCGCGGACGTGCACGTCGCCGCGTGGACACGCGCGGCAGCCTGACCGGGTGTAACCGGCAACGCCCGTTTGGGTGATTGTGGCGTAACTGATCGTTACCATCTGTATATGTGGCGCGCGTTCGGGCGCTCACCTTCACCGGGCATGATGGCGCCCATGTTCTACACCGTCATCCCGGCGGGCGGGAGCGGCACGCGTCTGTGGCCGCTGTCCCGTGCCGGTCACCCCAAGTTCCTGCACCCGCTGACCGGCACCGACGAGTCGTTGCTGCAGGCCACCGTGGCTCGCCTGGCGCCGCTGGCGCCGGCGGAGCGGACGCTCGTGGTGACCGGCGTGTCGCACGCCGCCGCGGTGGCTCGGCAGCTGGCCGGCCTGCCCGAAGGCAACATCCTGGTCGAGCCGTCGCCGCGTGACTCGTGCGCCGCGATCGCGCTGGCCGCGGCCGTGATCGCGCGCCGCGAGCCGGAGGCCGTGATGGGCTCGTTCGCGGCCGACCATCTGATCGCGGACGGCGCGGCCTACGTCGAGGTGCTCAAGGACGCGATCGTGGGCGCGGAGTCCGGCCTGCTGATGACGGTCGGCATCAACCCCACCCACCCGGAGACCGGCTACGGTTACCTGCAGTGCGGCGACACGATCGACGGCGGCCCGCTGCTGCGCGTCGAGGAGTTCAAGGAGAAGCCGTCCTTCGAGGTCGCCGAGTCGTACGTGGCGTCCGGCCGCTACCGGTGGAACGCCGGCATGTTCGTCTGGCGCGTCGACGTGTTCCTCGCCGAGCTGGCCCGGCAGCAGCCGCAGCTCGCGGCCGGCATCTCCCGCATCGCCGCCGCCTGGGACACCGCGGAGCAGGAGGACGTGCTCGGTGAGGTGTGGCCGACGCTGCCGAAGATCTCCGTCGACTACGCGGTGATGGAGGGCGCGGCCGCAGCCGGCCAGGTCGCCACCGTCTCCGGCGACTTCGGCTGGAACGACGTCGGCGACTTCCACACGCTCGGCGAGGTGCTCTCCACGGACGAGGCCGGCAACATGGTGCTCGGCGGCGACACCTCCGGTGACAAGCCGAAGGTGCTGATCCGCGACTCCAGCAACCTGGTCGTGGTGCCGCACTCCGGCCGTCTGGTCGCCGCGCTCGGCGTCCGCGACCTGATCGTGGTGGACACCGACGACGCGGTGCTGGTCTGCCCGCGCGACCGCGCGCAGGACGTCAAGCAGCTCGTCGACGAGCTCAAGCAGCGCGGCGAGCACGCGCTCGTCTGACCGCCCTTTCCCGATGATCGAGGCGTTCCCGTGCCCCGGGACGCCTCGATCTTCTGAAAAGGCTGGTGATCGCCTCCTACGCTGTGTCGGTGGACCATCTGACATCCGTGGAGCTCGCCGTCGCGGGCAACGAGGCCAGTGACCTGCTGCCCGTACACTCCGAGGCTCTTCTGGCCGCGCACGGCGCCCGCCGCGGTTTCTGGACCGTGCTGGACGAGGGCCCGGTCGAGGAGTGCCTGGCGCTGCTGCTGGAGAAGGACGACGACCCCGGCCACTGGTTCGCCCACCACCTGAGCGTGCTGCCCGGCCGCGAGGCGGGCCGCACCGAGGACGGCGAGGCGCTGGCGTACCGGGACGGCTGGGTCTACGCGATCGGCTCGCACTTCGGCTCCAAGGCCGGTCCGCTGCGCCCGCGACGTGCGTTCTTCTCCCGGTTCCGCGAGGACGACGCGGCGCGCGGCCCGGTGCCGATCCAGATCGTCCGCAACCAGTTCCGGCTGCACCGGGCGTTCAACGACGCGCTGCGCGCGCACGGCATCGACACGCTGCCGCCGGGCGAGCGGTCCCACGTCCGGTTCATCGTGGAGACCACGCAGCGCGGCACCGCCCGCGGCAAGCGCTGGACGCAGCGACTGTCCCCGGGCGACCACCCGGTCAACGTCGAGGCCGCCGCGTTCACCCCGGCCGGCACGCTGCTGCTCGGCCTGCGCTTCCCGGTCACCACCGCGGGCGAGCCGATCCTGCTGGAGATCGACGGCGTCGAGGCGATGTTCGACAACGACGAGGAGACCTGGCCGGAGGTGGTCGGCGTGCACGTGCTCACCGGCGTGACGCCGCCGGGCGCGCTGACCGGGTTCCGCGCGATCACCGCGCGCCCGGACGGCGGCTTCGACGCGGTGATCGGCTCGATCGACGCGCTGAACAAGGGCTCGATCCTGATCGACGACCACCCGCACGGCGGCGGCGTGGAGTGCCGGCACGTGCGGTTCACGCTGCCTTCTGGTTCTGGTGAGGTCGTCGCCGAGCTCGCGCCGTTCCGGAACGTCGAGGGCCTGGCCGAGATCGACGGGCATTCGTACTACGTGACGGATGAAGACCACCGGATCGCGCTCTGGTTCGCCTGAGGCTGTGGCATCATCGCGCAGTGAGCACTCCGCACCTGCGCGATCTCAAGCTGCTGCGCCGGGTCCGCGACCGGATGGACCGCGAGTTCGCGCAGCCGCTGAACGTGGAGGCGCTCGCCCGGGACGTGCACATGTCCGCCGGGCACCTCAGCCGGCAGTTCAAGCTCGCCTACGGCGAGTCGCCGTACTCGTACCTGATGACACGCCGGATCGAGCGCGCGATGGCGCTGCTACGCCGCGGCGACCTGACCGTCACCGACGTGTGCTTCGAGGTCGGCTGCTCCTCGCTCGGCACGTTCACCACCCGGTTCACCGAACTGGTCGGCATGTCGCCGGGCGTCTACCGGCGGTCTGTCGTCTCCGCCGAGTTGCCGTCGTGCGTGGCGAAGGCGGTCACCCGGCCGGTCCGGAATGCCGTCAGGAATGGAGAAGTCCAGGTCACCGCGGCGCACCTAGGGTGAGCGGCATGGACATCTCCATCAACGCCAGTTTCCTGCCGCAGGACGACCCGGAGGCCGCGCTCGGCTTCTACCGCGACCTGCTCGGCTTCGAGGTCCGCAAGGACGTGGGGTTCGGCGGCATGCGGTGGCTGACCGTCGGCCCGCCCGGGCAGCCCGCCACCTCGATCGTGCTCACCCCGCCCGCGGTCGACCCGGGCATCACCGACGACGAGCGCCGCGTCATCACCGAGATGATGGCTAAAGGCACGTATGCCGGCATTCTGCTCGCCACGACGGACCTGGCCGGCACGTTCGACCGGCTGCAGGCCGCGGACGCGGACATCGTGCAGGAGCCGACCGACCAGCCGTACGGGGTGCGCGACTGCGCGGTGCGCGACCCCGCGGGAAACCTGATCCGCATCCAACAGGCCTGAGGGGTCTCATGAGCCACGTCGCCGACAGCCACGACCTGATCCGGGTGCACGGCGCCCGGGAGAACAACCTCAAGGACGTCAGCGTCGAGCTGCCGAAACGGCGGTTGACCGTGTTCACCGGCGTGTCCGGCTCCGGCAAGAGCTCGCTGGTCTTCGCCACCATCGCGGCCGAGTCACAACGCATGATCAACGAGACGTACAGTGCGTTCGTTCAAGGTTTCATGCCCACGCTGGCGAGGCCGGACGTCGACGTGCTGGACGGGCTGACCACGGCGATCATCGTGGACCAGCAGCGGATGGGCGCCGACCCGCGCTCCACCGTGGGCACGGCCACCGACGCGAACGCGCTGCTGCGCATCCTGTTCAGCCGGATCGGCAAGCCCTATCTGGGGCCGCCCAGCGCGTTCTCGTTCAACACCGCGTCGGTCAGCGGCAGCGGGGCACTGACCGTCGAACGCGGGGCCGCCACCAAGGCGCAGAAGGCGACGTTCTCCCGGGTCGGCGGCATGTGCGTGCGGTGCGAGGGCCGCGGCACCGTCAACGACATCGACCTGTCCGCGCTGTACGACGACACGAAGTCGCTCGGCGAAGGGGCGCTGACCATCCCGGGCTACAGCATGGAGGGCTGGTACGGGCGGATCTTCGCGGGCAGCGGCTGGTTCGACATGGACAAGCCGATCAAGAAGTTCACGAAAAAGGAGATGCACGATCTCCTCTACCGGGAACCGACGAAGATCAAGGTCGACGGCATCAACCTGACGTACACCGGGCTGATTCCGTCGATCCAGAAGTCGTATCTGTCGAAGGACGTGGAGGCGATGCAGCCGCACATCCGCGCGTTCGTCGAGCGGGCGGTCACGTTCCAGACATGCCCGGAGTGCGACGGGACCCGGCTGAACGAGGGTGCGCGCGCGTGCAAAATCAAGGGGATCAGCATCGCGGACGCGTGCGCGATGCAGATCTCCGATCTGGCGGGGTGGGCTGCTTCGCTGAAGGAGCCGTCCGTGGCGCCGCTGCTGGACACGCTGCGGCACACGCTGGACTCGTTCACCGAGATCGGGTTGGGTTACCTGTCGCTGGAACGGCCGGCGGGCACGCTCTCCGGGGGTGAGGCGCAGCGGGTCAAGATGATCCGGCACCTGGGTTCGTCGCTGACCGACGTCACGTACGTCTTCGACGAACCGACCACGGGGCTCCACCCGCACGACATTCAGCGTATGAACAACCTGCTGCTTCGGCTGCGGGACAAGGGCAACACGGTGCTGGTCGTCGAGCACAAGCCGGAGACGATCGCGATCGCGGACCACATCGTCGACTTGGGTCCCGGCGCCGGAACCGGCGGGGGTGAGGTGTGCTTCGAGGGTACGGTCGACGGGCTGCGTGCCAGTGCGACCGTCACCGGTCGGCACTTCGACGACCGGGCTTCGTTGAAGCCGTCGGTGCGTACGCCTACTGGAAAAATTGAGATCCGCGGTGCTGAGCTGCACAACCTGCGCGGCGTGGACGTGAACGTGCCGCTCGGCGTGCTGGTCGTGGTGACCGGTGTGGCCGGGTCCGGGAAGAGCTCGCTGATCCACGGCTCGGTCGCTCCACTGGACGGCGTCGTCGCGATCGACCAGGGCGCGATCCGTGGCTCCCGACGCAGCAACCCGGCCACCTACACCGGCCTGCTGGAACCGATCCGTAAGGCGTTCGCCAAGGCGAACGGGGTCAAGCCGGCGCTGTTCAGCGCGAACTCCGAGGGTGCCTGCCCCACGTGTAACGGCAACGGCGTCATCTTCACCGACCTCGGCATGATCGCCGGCGTGGCCACCACCTGCGAGGACTGCGAGGGTAAGCGGTTCCAGGCGTCGGTGCTGGAGTACCGCTTCGGCGGCCGGAACATCAGCGAGGTCCTGACCATGCCGGTCGCTGCGGCGGCGACGTTCTTCGGCGAGGGCGAGGCCCGCACGCCGGCCGCCCACACGATCCTGTCCCGCCTGACCGACGTCGGCCTCGGCTACCTTACGCTCGGCCAGCCCTTGACCACCCTTTCCGGCGGCGAACGCCAGCGCCTCAAGCTCGCGACGCACATGGGCGAGAAGGGCGGCACCTACGTCCTGGACGAGCCCACCGCCGGCCTGCACCTAGCCGACGTGGAGCAGCTCCTAGGCCTGCTGGACCGGCTGGTCGACTCCGGCAAATCAGTCATCGTCATCGAGCATCACCAGGCCGTCATGGCCCACGCCGACTGGATCATCGATCTGGGTCCCGGCGCCGGCCACGACGGCGGAAAAATCGTCTTCGAAGGCACCCCGATGAAACTGGTCACGTCCCGATCAACGCTGACCGGCCAACACCTCGCTGACTACGTCGGCGCCCACAAGCTGTAGGCCCTTCACCACCGGCGTGCGAACAGCCCGCCTGGTGCTGATCGTCGTCTTATGGAACTGCACCGCTGCGAATTCCGGCCGCATGCCGATCAGACCACGATCCCGCCCGATCGGACCACACGCGCGTAGGACGCCCAGGCACCGACCGGCCAGAGCTGCCCACCGGCAGAAGGCTCATTGATCAAAATCCATTCCCGCACCGCACCCCGGCATGGCCATGACGTTGCAGCCATGCCCTCAAATGCCAGCAGGCCGTCTAACCGGAGATCGAAACCGCCAAAGTAGACACGCAAGTCACGCAGCAGCCCCCACAAGACCAAACGACGCAACCACCGCTACGACCGCCGCCGCGACGACGAACCACCAACCCGCCGCGTCGAACACACCATCACCCTGCACAGAATCACCGCCCCACCAGCAGAAACGACCTAAAGGAAGCGCCATTGTTGTGTCCTGAACGCGAAAGGGTGGAGATATGTAGGAATTTCCTTCTTGTAGCGATGCTGTACGGAAGATGAAGGTTTGGCCCTTCGGAGTCGCCCTGCTGGGGGAGGCTTCAAACCACCTCATGCTGCATTAGCTGAAGACTGTTGTGGTGAACGATGAGGAAAAGGCATCCATTCGAGATTGTCAGGTGGGGGTCGGGAAGGCGAGCGAAAGCGAATCGCTGATGACGTGTCGAAAATTCTAGATGACATCGAAACCGGGGTGTCAATGGAATCCCGGGATGAGTCTGGCGGGGACCAGTTTACTGGCCAGGCGGTGTCCGGCATACAGGCGACGCGAGCCCGGCCTGCGGCTTTCGTACGGAACAGGAGAAGGCGCGTGAGGAAACTACCCGCCGCTCTTTGGCGAGTGAGAGGGAGCGTTCCGGGCGGCCCGAAGCCGTGAGGAACTGAGTACCGTTGCCGATCGCGCTGGCGGACCGACTCGTAGTAGCGACGAAGCCTTTGTAATGAAGGTGGAGCAAAGGGGTCGGGTCGTTCGTGACTGGTTTACTCGATCAACCAGCCTTGGCTGGGAGGAGTCGCGTGGATGAGTTGAAAGCACCGGGCAAGCCGTTCGTGATATCGAAGCGGGCTGTCTGGGAGGCGTACGAGAAGGTGAAAGCGAAAAAGGGTGCGCCGGGAGTGGACGCGGTGTCGCTGAAGGCATTCGACAAGGATCTGAAGAACAACCTTTACAAGATCTGGAATCGACTGTCGTCAGGGACCTATTTTCCACCGCCGGTGCGGGCCGTGGAGATCCCGAAGACCGGGGGAGGCGTCCGAGTTTTAGGCGTGCCCACGGTCGGCGACAGGATCGCTCAAACGGTGGCGGCGCGGGTCATCGAGGCGGAGGTCGAACCGATCTTCCACCCCGACTCGTACGGTTACCGGCCGGGGCGGTCCCCGGTCGACGCGGCAGCGGTGTGCCGTTCACGGTGCTGGAAGAACGACTGGGTGATCGATCTGGACATTCGGAAGTTCTTCGACACGGTCCCGTGGGATCTACTGTTGAAAGCGGTCGCCGCGCACACTGATAAGCTGTGGGTCCTGTTGTATGTGGAGCGTTGGTTGAAAGCGCCACTGCAACTACCCGACGGCACTCTGCAGGAACGAGATCGCGGAACCCCACAAGGATCCGCAGTTTCACCTGTTCTGGCTAATCTGTTTCTCCACTATGCGTTCGACATGTGGATGGCCCGCATGTTTCCGGCGGTTCGGTTCGAGCGCTATGTGGATGACGTGGTGGTGCATTGCGTCAGTGAACGCCAGGCTCGGTATGTGCTGGCGGAGATCACGAAACGGATGACCCAGGTAGGGCTGGAGTTGCATCCGGAGAAGACCCGGATAGTTTACTGCCAGGACGACAACCGGCGTGGCTCGTACGAACACACCGAATTTGTCTTCCTCGGCTACGGCTTCCGGCGACGCTCGGCGCGGTCAAGGGAAGGGGCGATGTTCTTGTCGTTCCTGCCGGCGATCAGTAAACAAGCCCTGAAGAGGATCAGTGCCGAGGTGCGGTCGTGGCGGCTGCACCATCGCACAAGCCTGACCGAGAAGGACCTCGCCGATTGGATAAACCCGATCGTCCGGGGTTGGATGAACCATTACGGGGCGTTCTATCGATCTGCCCTATATCCCCTCCTGGAACGCATCAACGCCTACCTGCTGCGGTGGGTCCGCCGGAAGTACAAACGGTTGCGGGGTAGCAGGAAAGCCCGGACGTCCTGGAACAATGCCGTCCGGAAACGACCGCGTGCCTTCGCCCACTGGGCGTGGGTCACGCACGCCCCTACGGTCTGGTGACCAGAGCGACAAGAGCCGTATAACGGGAGACTGTTACGTACGGTTCTGTGAGGGCCCGGGGGTGAGATTCCCCCGGGCTACTCGGCGGCACACGGCCAGCGCCGTTGACGACCGCCGGGCGGGTCTGGCGCGGCTATCCGAGGAGGGCGTGGCGCGGTGTTCAGCGTGATGGCGGAGCCGGAGTCGGACGGTGTCGTGGATGGGGATGCGGTCGAACTCGGCCGGGTCGATGAACCGCACGTCGGTCGACTCGTCGCTGACCGCAAGATTCCCGCTGATGACTCGCCCGTAGTAGGTAATGTTGAATTCCTGGCGGACTTCGCTGTCGGCGTACGCGATCACGTGCTGCGGGTCGCTGTAGATGCCGACCAGGCCGGTGATCTCAATGTCGAGGCCGGTTTCTTCCTCGACCTCGCGCACGATGCAGTCGCTGAGAGTTTCGCCGATGTCCATGGAGGCTTATTCAGCGCGGCGAGCCAACGCCGCGTTGCCGCAGGCCGGGCCGCCTGACGACGGCGACGCTGAATAAGCCTCATGGTGCCGCCAGACAGCGCCCAGTTGCCGGAGTCGGCGCGGCGTTGTAGCAGCACCCGGCCTTTAGTCCGTTGCACCCGCCGCCAACAATCAGGTCGAGGCTGCGCCTCCAACCGCCTAGCCGTTCGATCGATGAATGGCGATGCAGCTTTTTCCGTGACGGCAACCTTGACGGCAACGTCAGCGCACAGCAGGGCGCGTCCGCGACCGATGGCGACCCCTCCATCGCGCTGAGTAAAACATTCAAAGTAGGGTCGACCGAGTAGCCGACCCCAATCAAACGGATCGACAAAGACTTATGGCATGCCTCAATCTCGCCAGCCCAAGAGTCTGGGTAATTCATCGAGATACGGGGCGTAATCCGGCTCCTCTTCGGCGATTCGACTGAGCACGCGAATGAATTCTTGACGTTCCTCTTCATTCATAGCACTTAGATCAGCAGCAATGTTTTCGAGCCCCTGGGACGCAACATCACGGTTAATCTCCTCGGCCGAAGAATGGTCGAGTAGCATGATGGCGGATATAACCGCCCGTGCAAGATGGTCTTCAATCATCAGTTCGCCTGCCTTGTGATGATAGTTGTGACTCCCCAACCGTCCAGCAGCTTACGGGCATCATCAGCAGCCTTTTGCGTGGGGAACTCGTATACCGCCGTCAGGCCATGATAGGCCGCCGTTCCTGCCTGCCGTTGAGCATGATCTTTCTTGTCAGCGAAATCCGGCAATGAGAGTTTTCTGTCGATTATCTCATCCCCGAAAGCACCATCAAATTTCGCAGTCACATCCACGCCGTCAACTCCCGGCATTCGCAGCATTGGTGCAAGGCTTCTGCCAGTCTGAAGGTCGCTTCTTGCACCTGCCGCACCTGATTGATATCGGTACGCGTCTGGGGACATTCCTCTACGCGGCGGCGTTGCTCGCAAATCACCAGCCTCTGGCACCCATTCTGCAGTTGCGCCTGCCCTATCGCCGCCGCAGTTGTGTACGAGCACCGGGGTTTTGCCGGCGAGCACATAGTACGTGTGGATGTCGCTGACGGTGAGGTTGTGGACAGTCGCGGAGAGGGCTGTCCAGCGGTCAACGGCTGCAATCTGGATCCAGGTGCCCGCGCTGGTCTGGAGCCATTGGCCTGACTGAAGGTCGGTGGCGTTCAGCCATTGGCCGAGTTCGGGCACCCAGAACGGGTGGCCGTCGGTTGCGGTGAGCACTGCGGTGCCGGTGCCGTGCTCGCCGTCTGTGTCGATGACAACCTTGACCAAGGGCTTAGCGCCGTGTCCAGCGATGGTTGCGGTCACCGTCTTGGTCTCGGTCTCACCGGTCTCGGCTTCGGTGGCCTTGACCGTGTCGCCGGTCTTCACGTCTTCGATCGGCTTGGTGGTGCCGTCCGCCATGAGGACTGGGGTGCCCGGAACGAAGCTGTTGCGGTCCGTAGGACACGAGCCGCCGCTGCTGCTGCCGCCGTCGCCGCGACCACTCCCGCTGGCGTTGTCCCCCTTGGAGGCCGGCGCCTTACCTCCGCCCCCGTTGCCGGCGGCGGAGGAGCCGCTCGGGTTGGCCTTGGCCTGAGAGCCCTTCTGTGCGGGGTTGCCGGTCTTCTTGGTCATGTCGGCGGCCTTGGCGCTGGCGGTCTTCGCCAGATCGGCGGCCTTCTTCGCCGCCGCCTGCGCGGCCTTCTTCGCCTTCTCCGCAGCAAGCTTCTTCGCCGCGATAAACGCCGCCTCCGCAGCCTTCGCCGCCGCCATCACGCGCTCGGCGATCTTGCGTGCCGTTTGCCATGCCTTGATGGCGGAGATTGTCAGGTCGATGGCCTTGGCGATCTTCGGGATCTTGGCGATCTTCCCCCACGGGACGGCACCGATGATCAGGCTGCCGCAGGCCCACATGTCACCGCCGAAGCAGTTGATCGCATCGTTGATACCCAGGAACTCGGCCAGGATGTTCCAGGCAGCGCCCAGGATCACCGACACCAGCGACGAGTTCATCGCCGCCTGCGCCTGCGCCACCTGCGCCGTGGACAAACCCGCACCCTTGTACGCGGCGTCCATCTCCGACGCCGACAACGCCACCGACAGGCCCGACGGGTCGGAGAGGGTCATCGGGTTGTTGTGGGCATAGGAGTAACCGTTGTTCTGCACCGGATCCGCCAAGTCCAGCAACGGATCCGCAGACAAGAACCGGCCTACAACCGGGTCATACAGACGCGCACCGAGCGGCACATAACCCGACGCGTCGTCCGGAGTCGCGCCGAGGTACCCGGCCTTCGTCTCCATCTTCGAACCGAGAGTCGCGACACCGCGCTGGTTACCGAACGGGTCCTGCTTACGGATTCGGGTTTCCATACCGTCCGCCAAAGCAACCTCAGCAGAAGGCGTGCCCTGCGGGTCGGATGCCACGGCGACCATGCCGGAACCGGACGCATTCGTGTAGCGCATCACCCCACCGCCGGGGGCGGCGTAGTTGCGCTGAACCGACACCTGCACACCACCGGTCTGCACCGTCAGCGTCGTCTCGCCCAGCATCAACGTCGCCTGGCGGCCCTGCACGGTGATCAGACGCGAGCCGCCCGGACCGTAGATGTGCCGGGTCTGGTTCTGCGGCTCCCACTTCTGCTCACCACCTGTGCCACACGTCGCCAGGACGATCGGGGTGCCGTTCGCACCCGAGGTGTTCTGCACCGCGATACACAGGCCGGACGGCTGGTGAATCAGCTGACCGGAAGCATTCCGGGCCACCTGCTGCGCGGCAGTGCCGTCGCACTTCTGCACCTGCAGCGCAGAGCCCGCGGTCGTGCCGGCCGGGACGACACACCAATCCTGGAGGATCGACAGGGTGCCCAGGTTCGGGTTCGACTGGCCCGGCGCCGGGTTGAAGGAGAACTTCTGGGCCAGGGTGCCGTTACACGCCGTGGAATGCAGCGGCACACCCGCCGCCGGGACACCCGACTTCAGATCCAGGCACTTCCCCGCCAGACCCACATACTCGGTCTTGCCCGTCCCGCCCTGACCGGTGATCGACTCGATCTGACCGTCGTAGGTCCAGGACAGCTCCTGCTTATCACCGTTCTGGATCGACGTGACCGACTTCGTCTCACCGGTCAACTCATACAGCCGCGTCGCCTCCGCGCTCACCTGCGCGCCAGCCGGAGTCGTGTACTTCTTACCGACCTTCGTCAACGTCCGCGGCTGGCTGCCGTCGGCGGCACCGTAGGAGTAGGTGGTCGTCGCGTCCTTGGCGGTGTCGCCGGTCAGGTCCTTCTCGACCAGCGTGGTGCGGTTGCCGAGCAGGTCGTAGGAGTACTCCTGCCAGTAACCCGTCTTGTCGGTACCCGCAACAGCCAGCACCGTCCCATCGGAAGAAACCGGGCCGGGAGCGCACGTGACATCGCTCTTCGCCGTCCACGCCGAAGTCAGCTGACCACGCGCGTCATACGTGAAACACTGCCGCTCGTCGATACCGAGGCTGTGCTCACGAATGTCCGTGATATTCCCGGCGGCGTCGTAGGCGTAGCTGCGCTGCGACACCAGATTCCCGGACACCAGCAGCTTGTTACCGGTCTGCTCACGGTAGACCTGACTTTGCTTCAGCTCACCGCTGGCCTCGTCATAATCCGCCAAAGCCCACACCCGGTACGGCTGCGAACCCAACGTCGACCGGACCACCTGCCCGTACGGCGAATACACCGTCTCCGTGCCATACCAGTCCTGACCGGACACCGACAGTGGTAGGCCGTCGTTGGAATACCGGACCAGCAACTTCTCCGACGGCAGACTGCCGACCGCGGGCAGCACCGACGACTCCGGCAGCCCGGTGTCCGTGTAGGTGTACGAGTACGTGTACGAGGTCTTGAAGCCCCACGTGTCCGCCACCGACTGCGGCAACGTCAGCGTGGTCGACGTCGGCTGGTAGTCGTTGGTGTAGCCGCCGACCGTCTGGGTGTACGCCTCGCCGTTGGTGTACCGCGTCACCGACGCCGGCAGACCGACACCACCCGGCGCACTGTCATACGTGTAGCCAGACAGCAGCGCACCGGTCGCCGAGCCGAGCCGCTGCGCGACCGGACGAGACAACTCGTCATAACCAGTCCACGTCGTCACCCCACGCGCATTCGTCGTGGTGACCGGCCGGTCGCGGTGGTCATACGTCGTCGTCGACGTGCCCGCGTCCGGGTCGGACGAAGTGACCATCCGGCCGCGCTGGTCGAAGCCCCACGACCACGGCCGCGTCGGATCCTCCGAATGCAACGCCTTGACCATCTGGCCACGCGTGTCGAACTCGTACCGCATGCTCGTAAACGTCGTCCGCGCCGCATCCGTGAACGTGTCGATCCGCGTCGTGCGACCGTTCGCGTCGGACCAGATCCGGTAGGAGCTCGACCCGGCCGGGTTGATCACCGTGGAGTGGTCCAGGCCGTACTCGTACCGGGTGGCCCGCTCCGGCTTCGCCGCACCGTTCAGAACCGGCAATTCCTGAAGAACACGACCCATGCCGTCGTACGTGTAACGCGTCATATTCGGAATCGCAGTATCGGCGAGGGGCGTGAACAGCGAACCCTCAGGCTTACCGGGGCCTGCGCCGCGACCTGGGCGAGGTGCGCGGCCTCGCGGCGTAGTACTCCAGCCGATACGGCTCGTAGCGCAGGCCGGCGAGCACGGCCGGGGTGACCAGGGCCAGACCTCGCCGGAGCTGTTGTACAGCGTGTCGGTGATCAACCGGCCGCCGCCGACCGCCTCCTCCTGCGACTGCCGCTCCCGCCCGAGACCGTCATACAACGTCACCGACACCTGAGTCTTGTTCTCATGCCCACGCGTGTACGTCGTGACATACGGCGGCGAACCAGCCGGCGTCGTGTACACCGCCTTGAAATCCGGCAACGTCGTCGCAGTCGGCGCACGCCCCGGCGACCACGCCTCCACCAGCCGACCCAACGCATCGAAACGCGCCTCGCTGACGTGCTTGTTCAGGTCAGTCGTCTTCAGCGTGGCCGCACGACCCGGCTCGACCTCCTATTTGGTTGTCGCGATCGACCGACTCGTCGCCGTATCTCTCCATCTTGTGACGCCCCAGGCCAAAGAATACAGACAATGTCGGGGCTCGATTTCAGCAGCCGGTAGATAAACTCCGCAGCCGTAAGGTCATAGTCGCGTCAGAGTTTGCAAATCGGCGTCGACGAACACCGCATTCAGTTCACCGGCCGATGTGCCCTCCGCTGCGCACCGATAGAAGTGTCCCGCTCTGCAACTTGAGGCTTATTCAGCGCGGCGACCTCACGCCGCGTTGCCGCAGGTCGGCGCCGTCGGGGCGCAGCGCGCTGAATAACCCTCCTTGTCAAGATTTACTCCCGCCATCCGACCCGACGCCCAATGATTGGTGGCAGGCGTCGGCTTCCCGGGTGGACGGCAAGGTGATTCCGAAGGCGTGGTGGGCTCGGTCTGACGGCCGAGGGGGCATCCGGGCGCTGCGCACCCGAAATATCAGTTCACGCCGGATGGCCGAGTGTGCCGGCGCTAGGCGGTGGTGGCTGGTGCGTTCCGCGCATACGGCACGGAGAGACGGCCGCCACCGACCCGGCCGGGCAGGGTCGGCGGCGGCGAGGTGGGGATGTGGATCAGGCTGGTCCGATGGAGAGCAGTAGGGGTGGGGTGTCGGTGAGGAGGGCGGAGGCGAGGCCCTCGGCGGCCAGCGAGGCGCGCAGGCGGTGGACGTCGGCGCCGAAGCGGATCAGCTGCGCCGTCGACTCGCCCGGCGGGCTGCAGATGATGAGGTCGGTGGTGGCCGCGGGGAGTTCGACGCCGGGTGGTGGCGTCTCGCGTACCGCCGCGGGGTTCTTCTCGTGGGTGAAGAGGGTGCCCTTCGCCGCCGCGGGCAGTGCGTGGGCGATCGCCCGGACCACCGCCGCGGTGTCCTCGGTGTCGGAGAGCACCGGCGGCCCGAACAGCGCCCCGGCCGGAAGCCCGGCCGCCAGGCGCAGCCCGTCCGCCCGGGCCTCCGCGGTGCCGAGCGAGAACATGTCCGACGCGCCGTCGCGCACCAGCATGCCAGCGCCCGGCCCGTCGTCGTCGGTGACGGCGTGCGGGTAGCCGCGGACGACCGCGACCGGCACGCCGCCGGTCTTGCCCTTGACCAGGTCGGCCGCGGCCGCCAGTTCGTCCGCGACCGCGATCTGGGTGACCTGCAGCTCGTTGCCGAACGAATCGGTGCGCCCACGGTGGTCGTCGATCGGGTCGAGGCCCGCGGTGCCGAGCGCGACGTCGGTGAGCCCGTTGCGCCAGGTCCGGCCCATCGTGTCGGAGATGATCACCGCGACGGTACGGGATGTGAGCCCCCGCACCGCCGCGCGGAGCGCCCGGGCGGACGCGTCCGGGTCCACGGGCAGCAGCACCAGCCGGTCGGGTTCGACGTTGGAGGCGTCGATGCCGGCGTTGGCCATCACGAAGCCGTGGTGGGTCTGGACGATCCGGGTCTGGCCGCGGGCCGCGACGACCCGGGCGGTCTCGCCGCGCAGGATCTCGTCCTTGGCCGCGTCGCGCGCCGGGCCCTCCGCCGCGGGCACCGGGACCAGCCGCCCCTCGGCCTTGGAGACGATCTTCGAGGTGACGACCAGGACGTCGTCGTCCTGCAGCCACGGGGCCGCCTCGACGATCGCGGCGGCCAGGTCGTCGCCGGGCCGGATCTCGCCGATGCCGGCGACGGGCAGGACCAGTAGGTCGGTCACGGGACTCTCTTCTCGGGGCTGCGGCGGCGCTGAGTCGATCATTCGCTCGCGCGCCCGCTCATGCCGGGGAAACGAGCAGAACGACGGCGGGTTTCATTCGGCCAGCGCGAGCGCGGCCGCGACGATGGCGGCGGTCGCGGTCTCGTCGGTCATCCAGAGCGGCGCGGACGCCACCCGTACGCCGGGGATGGTGAGGCCGTCGTCGGTGGTGTCGACCAGCCAGCCGTCCAGCAGGCCGCCGTCCGCGCGCGGGCCGTAGAGGCCGCCCACGCCGGCGGCGCTGCACTCGACGCCGATCGTGGCGAGGCACTTGTCGGCCATGCCGCGGACCGGGGAGCCGCCGATGATGCCGGAGACGCCGACGATCGGGGCGGACGCGGCGAGCAGCGCGTCGCGCAGGCCGGGCACGGCCAGGATCGGTGCGATGCTCACCACCGGGTTGCTGGGCGCGATCAGGATGACGTCGGCGGCCGCGATCGCGTCGAGCACGCCGGGTGCGGGCTTCGCCGCGTCCGCGCCGACGAAGACGAACCGGCTCGTGGGGACGTTGCCGCGGTGCTTGACCCACCACTCCTGGAAGTGGATCGCGCGCCGGCCCTCGCCGGGCAGGTCCACCACGACGTGCGTCTCCAGGCGGTCGTCGGTGGCCGGGATGAGCCGGACGCCGGGGTTCCACCGGGCGCAGAGCGCCTCGGTGACCTGGGAGAGCGGGTAGCCGGCGTCGAGCATGGTGGTGCGGACCAGGTGGGTGGCGATGTCCTTGTCGCCGAGGCCGAACCAGGTGGGCTCCGCCCCGTACGCCCTGAGCTCGCCGCTGACCGTCCACGTCTCGCCGGCCTGCCCCCAGCCGCGCTCGGCGTCGTGCGCGCCACCCAGCGTGTACATGACGCTGTCCAGGTCCGGGGAGATCCGCAGGCCGTGCATGCGCGTGTCGTCCGCGACGTTCACGACCGCGGTGACGTCGCTCTCCGGCCGGGTGCGCGCGTGGGCCCGCACGCCCTCCAGGAAACGGGCACCGCCGATGCCGCCGGCCAGAACCGTAATCCGCATGTCCCAATCCTTACTCATCGCACCGGAGGCCGGTCGCGGCGGTCGGGGGCGGACGCTAGGCTGCGCGGGACAACCGCGCCGAACACAACGACGCACATGACTTCCCAGGGGGAGCCGTGACCACCCAGCCCGACCCGGTACCAGCCGGTAAGAAGCCGATCCGCGAGTTGGTCGAGCCGCTACGCGAGATCGCGGCCCTCGTCCTGCTCGGCGCGAACGCCGTCTTCCTGTTTCTCGCCTTCCTCAGGCTGGCGATCGGCTTCGGCGGAAGGGCGTTCACCGACCGCGCGGCCGACGCGTTCGGCGGCTTCATCGACCTGGTCACGATCGGCTTTCCGCTGATCGCGGTGCTGCTGGCCGTGTTCGTCACGCCGGCGCTGCCGCGGGCGAAGCTGATCGTCACGGTCGCGCTGGCGGAGTTCGCGGTGTCCGCGTTCTTCGGCCTGCTCTTCGGCCTGCTGGTCGGCGTGGTCAGCCTCGCGGCCGACTCGGTGCTGGCCGGCTTCACCGCGCTGCTCGACCACCTGGCCTGGACCGCGATCCTGGGCCTGGCCGCGTACGCGGTGTGGACGATCTTCCACGCGCACTACTACACGCCGCGGCCGAAGCCGGTGCCGCCCGCGCCGGGCATGTACGGCCACCCGGGCCAGCCCTACCCGGGGCAGCAGCCGGGCCAGTACCCCGGTCAGCAGTACCCCGGCCAGCCGTCGCACCCCGGCCACCCGGGCCAGCCGCCGCAGTACGGGTTCCCGCCGCAGCAGCAGTACGGCGCGCCCTACGGCGACCCGCAGAACTTCGGCGCGGACCAGACCGCGGCGTACCCGCTGCAGCCGCCCGCCGGCTCGCCGGCCGCGCCGCAGTACCCGGCGCCCCAGTCGGGGCCGCCCGCGCAGCAGCAGCCGTTCTACCCGGCGGCACCGCAGTCGGGACCGCCGGCCCAGCAGCAGCCGTCCTACCCCGCGGCACCGCAGTCGGGACCGCCCGCGCCGCAGTCCGCGCCCCCGGTCCAGCAGGCGCCGCTTCAGCCGGGCCCGGGTTACCCGCCGGCCGCGTCCGAGCAGCCGCCGCGGGAACCGGACGGTCGCTGACCCTTTTATTCCGCCGAGCCGAACACGGGCCGTGTGATCACAATTACCGGTGGGCGTACCCCCGGTAGGAGGTGATCCACGGCCTAGGCTCATCGGATGGCCGAGACAGCATTCGGGGAAGAGCAGCCGACCGAGGCGAGCATCCGGCGCGCGCTGCGCCGCGCGGCCGACGGGAAGGCGCTCGACGCCGACGAGGCGACCACGCTGCTCGCCGCGCGCGACGGGCAGCTCGACGAGTTGCTGGCGATCGCCGGCGGCATCCGGGACGCGGGCCTGCGTGAGGCCGGCCGCCCGGGCGTGGTGACGTTCTCGAAGAAGGTCTTCATCCCGCTGACCCGCCTCTGCCGGGACCGCTGTCACTACTGCACGTTCGCCACCGTGCCGCACAAGCTGGCCGCGCCGTTCCTGGATCGCGACGAGGTGCTGGCGATCGCGCGTGAGGGCGCGGCCCAGGGCTGCAAGGAGGCGCTGTTCACGCTCGGCGACGCGCCCGAGGACCGGTGGGACGCGGCCCGGCGGTGGCTGGACGAGCGCGGCTACGACTCCACGCTGGACTACGTGCGGGCCTGCGCGATCGCGGTGTTGGAGGAGACCGGCCTGCTGCCGCACCTGAACCCGGGCGTGATGTCGTGGGCCGACCTGACGCGGCTGAAGCCGGTCGCGCCGAGCATGGGCATGATGCTGGAGACCACGGCCACCCGCCTGTGGTCGGAGAAGGGCGGCCCGCACTTCGGCTCGCCGGACAAGGAGCCGGCGGTCCGGCTGCGTGTGCTGGACGACGCGGGCCGGGTGGGTGTGCCGTTCACCACCGGCGTCCTGATTGGCATCGGCGAGACGCGCGCGGAGCGGATCGACTCGCTCTTCGCGATCCGCCGCGCCCAGCGTGAGTACCACCACGTGCAGGAAGTCATCATCCAGAACTTCCGCGCCAAGCCGGACACCGCGATGCGCGGCATGCCGGACGCGGAGTTGCACGAGCTGGCCGCCACGATCGCGGTCGGCCGCATCCTGTTCGGCCCGGCGATGCGCATCCAGGCCCCGCCGAACCTGATCGACGACGAGTTCGCGTTGCTGCTGCGTGCCGGCATCGACGACTGGGGCGGCGTCTCCCCGGTGACGCCGGACCACGTGAACCCGGAGCGCCCGTGGCCGCAGATCGACGAGCTGGCCCGGCGCAGCGCCGAGGCCGGCTTCACGCTGCGCGAACGGCTGACGATCTACCCGGAGTACGTGCTGCGCGGCGAGCAGTGGATCGACCCGCGGGTGGCCGGGCACGTGGCCGCGCTGTCGGACCCGTCGACCGGGCTCGCGGTCGAGTCCGCGATGCCGGTGGGCCGCCCGTGGCAGGAGCCGGAGGACGCGTTCGTGCCGGGTGGCCGCACCGACCTGCACACGTCCATCGACTCCGAGGGGCGCACCGAGGACCGGCGCGGCGACTTCGACTCCGTCTACGGCGACTGGGACGACGTGGCCGCGCACGCCGCGCGCACCTCCGCCGGGGCGCGGGAGAAGCTGCCGAGCGACGTTCTCGCGGGGCTGAGGCTGGCGGCCGAGGACCCGGGTGCGCTGCTGCGTACCGAGCACACTGACGCGGCGATGGCGCTGTTCAACGCGGACGGCAGCGCGCTGGACGAGCTGGCCCGGATCGCGGACGGCCTGCGGCGGGACGCGGTCGGCGACGACGTCACGTACATCGTGAACCGGAACATCAACTTCACCAACGTCTGCTACGTGGGCTGCCGGTTCTGCGCGTTCGCCCAGCGCGAGCGGGACGCGGACGCGTTCCGGCTCTCCATCGAGCAGGTGGCGGACCGGGCCGAGGAGGCGTGGAAGCTCGGCGCGGTCGAGGTCTGCATGCAGGGCGGCATCGACCCGAAGATGCCGGTCAGCGCGTACGCGGACATCGTCCGGGCGGTGAAGCGCCGGGTGCCGGGCATGCACGTCCACGCGTACTCGCCGATGGAGATCGTGACCGCGGCGGCGAAGGCGGGCGTCTCCGTGCGCGAGTGGCTGACCGCGCTGAAGGAGGCCGGCCTGGACACCATCCCGGGCACGGCCGCGGAGATCCTCGACGACGACGTGCGCTGGGTGCTGACCAAGGGCAAGCTCCCCGCGTCCGCCTGGGTCGACGTGGTCACCACCGCGCACGAGGTGGGTCTCCGGTCGAGCAGCACCATGATGTACGGACACGTGGACCACCCGCGACAGTGGCTGCAGCACTTCCGGGTGCTGGCCGGCATCCAGGACCGCACCGGCGGCTTCACCGAGTTCGTGGCGCTGCCGTTCGTGCACACGAACGCACCGATCTATCTGGCCGGCATCGCGAAGGCCGGTCCGACGTGGCGGGAGAACCGCGCGGTGCACGCGATGGCCCGCGTCCTGCTGCACGGGCGGATCTCCAACATCCAGTGCTCCTGGGTGAAGCTCGGCGACGAGGGTACGGCCGCGATGCTCAACGGCGGCTGCAACGATCTCGGCGGCACGCTGATGGAGGAGACCATCTCCCGGATGGCCGGTTCGGACCACGGATCCGCTCGGACGGTGGCCCAGCTGCACGACATCGCGGCGAAGGCCGGGCGTCCGGCGCGTCAGCGGACCACTGCGTACGGTCGCGTCTGATCTTTTTCCAGCGCGCCACGCCGATCGGGCGTTACCCCGGCCGGGTCTGAATCGATAGGGCAGGTTACGAGACCACTCACGGTGGCGCTCCGGGAAAGTGACCCTATTTATCAGGTTCGGCTTGACGACGCACGCATAACACGCGTGTAATTTCGATGGGGTTGTGCGAACGGAAGGCCACACTTGCCGCTAATCGGACAGCAACTGTCAGATGGCGGAAAGGCATGTGGTACGTACGTAGCTGGACACGCTCGCGTGGGGGATCAGCCGGTGGTTCACCGGCGGCGAAGGGGGCACGTTGATGGACGGCCAAGTGGAAGTGGCCGACCTGCTCGGGGATGCGCCGGAGTGGCAGGAGCGAGCACTGTGCTCGCAGACCGACCCGGAGGCGTTCTTCCCCGAGAAGGGGGGATCGACGCGGGAGGCGAAGCGCATCTGTGGCCGCTGCGAGGTCAAGGGCGAGTGCCTGGAGTACGCGCTCGGTCACGACGAGCGGTTCGGCATCTGGGGTGGACTCTCCGAGCGGGAGCGCCGCAAGCTCAAGCGCCGCGCGGCCTGACGCGCGGGTGTGTCGGCCCGACGGGCCGCCGGGGGGCGCTCTTACGAGGAGAGCTCGTCCGGGTCGACACCGAGCAGGTTCGCCACCTGCTCGATGATCACGTCGTGCACCAGGTCGGCCAGGTCCTCGCGGTCCATCGCGCGGAACTCCAGCGGACGGCGGTAGAGCACGATCCGCGGCGGGACCTCCTGCCGGCCGGGGCGGCCGGGAAGCAGCCGGGCCAGCGGCACCTCGCCGTCCTCCAGCACGTCACTGTCGTAGACGTTCAGGTCCGGCGGCACGTCCTCGACCGCGAACTCGACGCCGGCCAGCTCCTTCGCGTAGCGCCGCTCCAGGCTCTCGACCGTGTCCAGCACCAGATCGTCGAAGATCTCCGCCTTGGTGCGGGCCAGCGGCACCGTGGCGGGCACCAGGCGCCCGCGCAGCCCGCGCCCGTGGCGGTCGCGGCGCGGGCGGCGGCCGGGCCCGGCGCTGGTCGGGCCCCCGGCGCTGGCCGGGCCTCCTGCGCTGGTCGGGCCCGCAGTAGCAGGGCTGGTCCGCTCGGTCACGGCTCCCAGGGTAGTCCCGCCGGAGCGACCGGGGGTGCGGCCCGGTACCGCGCGTTCCCGCGTGTCGCCGAATCGTGATCATCGCGTGGTCGGCGTGTCGCAGTCGCGCGCGCGGGCGCGGACCGGGTATGAGAGATAACGTTCTGCCGTGAGGTCACCACGGCGTTGCTCCCGAAACGGCTGCCCCCGGCAGGCTGTAGCGACGTTGACCTATGTCTACACGGAGTCCACGGCCGTTGTCGGCCCGCTCTCCGCGTTCGCCGAGCCACATACGTACGATCTGTGTGAGCCGCATGCCCGCAGCCTGACCGCGCCGCGCGGCTGGGAGCTGGTGCGGCACGAGGGCGAGTTCACCCCGCCGCCGCCGACCACGGACGATCTGGTCGCGCTGGCCGAGGCGGTGCGCGAGGCGGCCCGGCCGGTGCAGCCACGCCCGGAGGATTACGAGCAGAAGCCGGCGCCGGGTCAGCCCGGGCCGCAGACCGGCCGCCGTGGGCACCTGCGCGTGATCCCACCCGCCTGATCATCCACGACTGCCGGTCGATGGTGCTGCTGGGCCGCCGGCGCACCTACGACGAACGGGCCGGATGCCGCTCGCCTGGCTCCCGCAGACCACACCCGGCGATCACCTGACCTGACGGGGTCAGTGACCGAGGAAGCGGTCGAAGAGGGCCGCGCGGCGGGACGGGCGGCCGGAGCGGGACTCGGCCGCGTCGGCGGTGCCCATGACGGTGAGGCCGGCGTTGACGCCGAGCCAGCGCAGCGGCTCGGGTTCCCAGCGTGGGGAGCGGTGGCCGACCCAGGGCAGGCGGGTGAGCGCGGTGGACTCGCCGCGGATCAGGCCGGCGAGCGTGCGGCCGGCCAGGTTGCTGGTGCCGACGCCGTCACCGACGTAGCCGCCGGCCCAGGCGAGACCGCGGTCCAGGCCGACGGAGGCGTGCCAGTCGCGGGTGACGCCGAGCGGGCCGCCCCACGTGTGCGTGATCGCCACATCGTCCGGCAGCGCCGGGAAGAGGTCGTGGAGCGTGGCCGCGAGCGCGGCGAAGACGCGCGGGTCGCGGTCGAACGCGGGAGAGACCTTCGAGCCGAAGTGGTACGGCGCGCCGCGCCCGCCGAACGCGAGCCGGTCGTCCGCGGTCCGCTGGCCGTAGATGATCAGATGCCGGTAGTCGCTGAACGTCTCGCGCACGGTCAGCCCGGTCCGCTCCCAGAACGACGCGGGCAGCGGTTCGGTGGCGATCATCAGTGAGTAGACCGGCGTCATCGCGCGCCGCTGGCCCGGCAGCGTGGAGGTGTAGCCCTCGGTCGCCCGGACCACCACGTCCGCGCGGACCCGGCCGAAGGGCGTCACGGCGACGCCGCGCCCGCTGAGCCCTCGGCCGGTCTCGGCGCCCCGGCTGGTTCCGGCACCCTGGCCGGTCGCGGCGCTCCGGCTGGTCGCGGCGCTCCGGCTGGTCTCGGCGCCCCGGCTGGTCTCGGCGCCCCGGCTGGTCGAGGCGCTCCGGCCGCGATCGATGCCGCGCCGATCACCGCCGCCGGGGGTCAGCGCGGTCACCGGCGTGCGTTCGTAGATCGTGACGCCCAGTCGCTCGACCGCGCGGGCCAGCCCGCGGACCAGCCGGGCCGGGTGGATGGCCGCGCAGTGCGGCGTCCAGGTGCCGCCGAGCACGCCGGTCGCGCCGCACCGCGCCGACGCCTCCGCCGCGCTCAGCAGCGACAGGTCGAAGCCGAACCGTGCGGCCGCCTCGGCCTCGGATCGAGCCCGTTCCAGCTGCGCCGGGGTGCGGGCGAGCGTGATACTGCCGCCCTTGCTCCAGTGACAGTCGATGCCCTCGGCCGCGGCGACCCGGCCGACCTCGTCGACCGTGTCGTCCTGCGCGGCCTGCATCGCGATCGCGGCGTCGCGGCCGTGCCGGCGGGCGATCGCGGCGGCCGAGGCCGGGAACAGCGCGGAGCACCAGCCACCGTTGCGGCCGGACGCGCCGTACCCCGCGATCTCCTTCTCCAGCACCGCGATCCGCAAGGTGGGATCCGCCTTGGCCAGGTAGTAGGCGGTCCAGAGGCCGGTGTAGCCGGCGCCGGCGATCGCGACGTCCACGTCGCGGTCGCCGGGCAACGACGGCCGCGGCGTCAGATCATCGTCCACGTCGGACATCCAGAACGAGACGTCGCGATGGTCCATCGCACCTCCCCGGGTTTCGTGATCGAGGCCTCCCCCATGCCGTCAGAACAGCATGGGGGACGACTGCGTCATGAGGGTCAGATCCGGCCGTACGCCTCGGTGAGCACCGCGCGCAGGATGCGCTCCATCTCGTCGAACTCGGCCTGCCCCGCGGTCAGCGGCGGTGCGAGTTGCACGACCGGGTCGCCGCGGTCGTCCGCGCGGCAGTAGAGGCCGGCCTCGAAGAGCGCGTCGGAGAGGAAGCCGCGCAGCAGCCGCTCGGACTCGGCATCGTCGAACGTCTCCCGGGTGACCTTGTCCTTGACCAGCTCGATGCCGTAGAAGTAACCGTCGCCGCGCACGTCACCGACGATCGGCAGATCGTTGAGCTTGGACAGGGCCGCACGGAACGCGGCCTCGTTCGCCCGGACGTGCCCGTTCAGGTCCTCGCGCGCCATCAGGTCGATGTTGGCCAACGCGACCGCGGACGAGACCGGGTGCCCGCCGAACGTGATGCCGTGCAGGAACGCCACGCCGTCGCGGAGGAACGGCTCGATCAGCCGGTCGCTGGCGATCGTCGCGCCGAGTGGCGAGTAACCCGAGGTCAGCGCCTTGGCCGTGGTGATGATGTCGGGCTGGAAGCCGTAGCGCAGCGCGCCGAACCAGTCGCCGAGCCGGCCCCAGGCGCAGATCACCTCGTCCGAGACGAGCAGCACGTCGTACCGGTCGCAGATCTCGCGGACCCGCTGGAAGTAGCCGGGCGGCGGCGGGAAGCAACCGCCCGCGTTCTGCACCGGCTCCAGGAAGACCGCGGCGACCGTGTCCGGGCCCTCGCGCTCGATGGCCCGCGCGATCTCGTCCGCGGCCCACTCGCCGAACGCGGCCGGGTCGTCGCCGTGCACCGGTGCGCGGTAGATGTTCGTGTTCGCGGTCTTGATGGCGCCGGCGACCAGCGGCTCGAAGTCGGTCTTGAGCGCGGGCAGGCCGGTGATGGAGAGCGCGCCCATCGTGGTGCCGTGGTAGGCCAGGTAGCGGCTGATCACCTTGTGCTTGGCGGGCTTGCCGGTCTTCCGGAAGTACGCCCGGGCCAGCTTCCACGCGGTCTCGACCGCCTCCGAGCCGCCGGTGGTGAAGAACACCCGGTTGAGGTCGCCCGGGGTGAGCCCGGCGATCCGCTCGGACAGTTCGATCGCGGCCGGGTGGGCCACGCCCCAGACCGGGAAGTACGCCAGCTCCGCGGCCTGTTTGGCGGCGGCCTCGGCCAGCTCGGTGCGGCCGTGGCCGGCGTTGACGGTGAACAGGCCGGCGATCCCGTCGAGGTAGCGGCGCCCGTGGGAGTCCCAGACATAGCAGCCCTCGCCGCGCACGATGGTCGGAACCTCGCCGTCGCGGAAGCTGGACATCCGGGTGAAGTGCATCCAGAGATGGTCGGTCGGCTTGGCCATGGTCAGCCCCAGGGAGTCGTCGTCGCGGTCCCTACGGTTATCGCACACCGATTCCGAGAGTGGCAAGCGTCCGTGACGACGGAAAACATGCATGAAAGCGCTGCTTGCCTACGGTTTTCGCAATCAGGCCGTACCCCAGCTGTAGGTCTGTTTCCGTAGTTTGAGGTAGACGAAGGCTTCGGTGGACAGCACGCCCTCCACCGCCCGGATCCGCTGGAGGATCTCGAGCAGATGGTCGTCGTTACGGCAGACCACCTCCGCCATGATCTCGAACGATCCGGCGGTGATGACCACGTAGCTGCACTCGTCGAGCTCGGCGAGGCGGTCCGCGATCACCCGCAGATCCCCGGTGGTACGCACGCCGATCATGGCCTGGCGCGGAAATCCCAGCTGGAGTGGGTCGGTGACCGCGACGATCTGCATGACGCCCGCGTCGAGCAGGCGCTGCACGCGTTGCCGCACCGCCGCCTCGGACAGCCCGACCGCCTTGCCGATCGTCGCGTACGGCCGCCGTCCGTCCTCCTGCAACTGCTCGATGATCTGCTTCGCGACGTCGTCGAGCAACGGGTGCCCCTCGCGGACGGTGATCCGGCGTCCGTTGCCCGCCGGTGTGTTCTGCGCCATGCGGAAGTCTCCCTCGTAACTGTTCTGACTCGAAGTCTGCGGTATTTCGTTGCAGAGCGACACATACGCAACGGAATCCCTTGTGGCAGAACGCATCTTGCATGTGAGAGCCGTTCGTCTAATCTAGGGCGACCTCATATCCTCGCCTTTCTCGCCATCAGCGGGACCCCTTCTTCAGGAGCCGTGAATGCGTAAGCCACCCCGTGCACCGCTGTCGCCGGAGGCCTCGGCGGTCCTCTCCGCCTTCGCGGTCTCCCGGCGCACGCTGTTGGGGGGCACGCTGGCCGCGTCCGCACTCGCGCTGGCCGCGTGCGGCACGCAGGGCCGGCAGCAGACCTCGGACACCTGTGTGAGCGAGGACGTCTCCACCACCGAGAAGACACTGTCCTTTTCCAACTGGCCGCTGTACCTGGACGTCGCCGAGGGCGACGAGTCGAAGCACCCGACGCTGGACGCGTTCACCGCGCAGACCGGCATCGCGGTCACCTACAACGAGGACATCAACGACAACAACGAGTTCTTCGGCAAGGTGCAGAACCAGCTCGCGGGCTGCCAGCCGACGGACCGCGACATCATGGTGCTCACCGACTGGATGGGCGCGCGGCTGATCCGGCTCGGCTGGCTGCAGAAGCTGGACGTGAGCAAGCTGCCGAACGTGCGGGCGAACCTGCTCTCCTCGCTGCGCGACCGCGCGTTCGACCCCGCGGGGGAGTACTCGATCCCGTGGCAGGGCGGGCTCTCCGGCCTCGCCTACAACGCGGCCGTCACCGGCGAGATCCGCACCGTGGACGAGCTGCTCACCCGCGCGGACCTGAAGGGCAAGGTCACCGCGTTCTCCGAGATGCGGGACACGATCGGCCTGTTGCTGCAGTCCAACGGGCACGACCCGTCCAACTTCACCGCGGCGCAGTTCGACGACGCGCTGGCCAAGCTGCAGAAGGCGGTGGACTCCGGGCAGATCCGCCGGTTCACCGGCAACGACTACGCCACCGAGCTGGCCGGCGGCGACATCGCGGCCTGCATGGCCTGGTCCGGCGACGTCATTCAGCTCTCCGCCGAGGACGAGAAGGTGCGGTTCGTCATTCCGGAGTCGGGCGTCATCCAGTATTCGGACGACATGATGGTGCCGAACAAGGCGGCGCACAAGGCGAACGCCGAGGCGCTGATGAACCATTATTACGACCCGGCCGTGGCCGCCGAGGTCGCGGCCTATGTGAACTACATCTGCCCGGTCGAGGGCGCGCGGGCCGAGGCGGAGAAGACCGATCCGGAGCTCGCGGCGAATCCGCTCATCTTCCCGGACGAGTCGGTCACGTCCAAGGCGAAGGGTTTCATGGCGCTCGACGAGGCCACGGAGAAGGCGTACGAGCAGAAGTTCCAGGCCGTCATCGGCGCTTGAGACAGGCGGAGCAACGGATATGAGTGAGGGTCTCCGCCTGACCGGCGTGACCAAGCGGTTCGGGCCGTTCACCGCGGTGGACGAGCTGACGCTGACAATCCCGCAGGGTGCGTTCTTCGCGCTGCTCGGCGCGTCCGGCTGCGGTAAGACCACCACGCTGCGGATGGTGGCCGGCCTGGAGGAGCCCACCGCCGGGCAGGTCACGCTGGGCGGGAAGGACATCACCCGGCTCCGGCCGTACCAGCGGCCCGTCAACACGGTGTTCCAGAGCTACGCGCTGTTCCCGCACCTGAGCATCGCCGAGAACGTCGCGTTCGGCCTCCGCCGCAAGGGCGTCAAGAACGTCACGCCGCAGGTCGAGGAGATGCTGTCGCTGGTCGAGCTGGCCGGGTTCGGCGCGCGCCGCCCGGCCCAGCTCTCCGGCGGCCAGCAGCAGCGCGTCGCGCTCGCCCGCGCACTGATCAACCACCCGCAGGTGCTGCTGCTCGACGAGCCGCTCGGCGCGCTCGACCTCAAGCTGCGCCGGCAGATGCAGATCGAGCTCAAGCGCATCCAGACCGAGGTCGGCATCACGTTCGTGCACGTCACGCACGACCAGGAGGAGGCCATGACGATGGCCGACACGGTCGCGGTGATGAACGCGGGGCGGATCGAGCAGCTCGGCGCGCCGGCCGAGATCTACGAGTTCCCGGCCACGCCGTTCGTGGCGAACTTCCTCGGCCAGTCCAACCTGCTGGCCGCGTCCGGCGGTGCGCGCAGCGGCGACGACCTGCTGGTGACCGCGCACGGCGCCCGGTTCAGCGTGCCGGCCGCGCGGTCCCGCGCCACCGGCGACGAGGTCTACCTGGGCGTACGGCCGGAGAAGATGCGCCTTTTCGAGTCGGCGGACGCGGTGCCGGCCGGATTGCAGCACGTCACCGGCACGGTCACCGACTCCTCCTACGTCGGCGTCAGCACGCAGTACCTGGTCCGGACCGCCTGGGACACCGAGCTGGCGGTCTTCGCGCCGAACGTCGGCGTCGACGGGCCGCTGCCGAACGGCACCGAGGTCACGGTCGCCTGGAACCCCGCGCACGCCTTCCTGCTGGACCGGGCGGCCGGCGCGGGCGACTCGACCCACGCGCTGGTGGACGCGGCATGAGCGTCGCCGCGCTCCGGGCGAGGACCCCGTCACCCCCGCCCCGGCCCGGACGGCGCACGCGGCTGCCGTACCTGCTGATGCTTCCCGCGGGTTTGTGGTTGTTGGTCTTCTTCGTGATTCCGCTGGTGCAGCTCGGCGCGACCAGCCTCTACGACCCGGCCGGCTCGCTGACCACCGGTTACGCGATGACGTGGGAGTTCGGCAACTACCCGGCCGCGTTCGGCGCCTACCGGTGGCACTTCCTGCGGTCGCTCGGCTACGCCGCCTCGGCCACCGTGATCTGCCTGCTGCTCGGTTACCCGCTGGCCTACGCGATCGCGCACCGCGCCGGCCGCTGGAAGAACCTGATGCTGGTCGGCGTGATCGCGCCGTTCTTCACCAGCTTCCTGGTCCGCACGCTCGCCTGGAAGACGATCCTGTCCGACAACGGCGTGCTCGTCGAGGCGCTGCGCGCGGTGCACCTGCTCGGCGCGGACGGCCGGCTGCTGGCCACGCCGGCCGCGGTCATCATGGGCCTGGTCTACAACTTCCTGCCGTTCATGGTGCTGCCGCTGTACGCGAACCTGGAACGGCTGGACCGGCGCGTGCTGGAGGCCGCGAGCGACCTCTACGCCGGCCCGGTCAGCACGTTCCTCCGGGTCACGCTGCCGCTGAGCATGCCCGGCGTGGTGGCCGGCACGCTGCTCACGTTCATCCCGGCGACCGGCGACTACATCAACGCGGAGCTGCTCGGCACGCCCCGGCAGTACATGATCGGCAACGTGATCGACTCGGCGTTCCTGGTGCGGCTGGACTATCCGCAGGCGGCCGCGCTGTCGTTCATCCTGATGGCCGCGGTCCTGGCGATCGTGGTCGCCTACGTGCGCCGCTCCGGCACGGAGGACGTCCTGTGAGGCGCAACTGGGTCCTCGCCGCCGGGCTGCTGGTCCTGCTCTACCTGTTCCTGCCGATCCTCGTGGTGGCCGGGCTGTCGTTCAACGAGCCGAAGAGCCGCCTGTCGTACGACTTCCACCGGTTCACGCTGGACAACTGGGCCAACCCGTGCGGGCCCGGCGACATGTGCGACGCGGTCGGGCGCAGCATCCAGATCGGGCTGCTGTCCACGCTGATCGCCACGCTGCTCGGCACGCTGATGGCGTTCGCGCTGGCCCGGCACCGCTTCCGCGGGCGCTCCGCGATCAACCTGCTGATCTTCATGCCGATGGCCACGCCCGAGGTGGTGATGGGATCGTCGCTGCTGGCGCTGTTCGTGGCCGGCGGCGTCTCGCTCGGCTTCTGGACCGTGGTGATCGCGCACATCATGTTCTGCGTGTCGTTCGTGGTGGTGACCGTGAAGGCGCGGCTGGCCGGCCTCGACCCGGCACTGGAGGAGGCCGCGATGGACCTGTACGCCTCCGAGTGGCAGACGTTCCGCCGGATCACGCTGCCGCTGGTCGCGCCCGGCATCGTCTCCGCGGCGCTGCTGTCGTTCTCGCTGTCGTTCGACGACTTCATCATCACGAACTTCAACTCCGGCACCACGGTCACCTTCCCGATGTACGTCTGGGGTGCGGCCCAGCGCGGCATCCCGCCGCAGGTCAACGTGATCGGCACGGCCATGTTTCTGCTCGCGGTGATCCTCGTGCTGGGCGGCGAGATCATCAGTCGGCGCCGCCGCGCATGAGATCGCTGAGGGACGCCGCGCCGGTTCCGTACTGGCTGGACCGCCCGGACCGGCCCGACCCGCTGCCGCCGCTGTCCGGCGCCCGGACCGCGGACCTGGCGATCGTCGGTGGCGGCTACGCCGGGTTGTGGGCCGCGGTGCTGGCCAAGCAGGACGACCCGTCGCTCTCCGTGGCCGTGCTGGAGGCCGGCACCTGCGGATGGGCCGCGTCCGGCCGCAACGGCGGGTTCTGTGCGACGAGCCTGACCGGCGGGCTCGCCAACGGGCACGCCCGCTTCCCGGACGACCTGGTCACGCTGGAACGGCTCGGCACGGAGAACCTGGACGCGATCGAGTCGTTCGTCGCGCGGCACGGCATCGACTGCGACTTCGTCCGCTCCGGCGAGCTGAAGGTGGCGACCGAGGCGTACCAGGTGGCGCAACTGGCCGAGAGCGCGGTGCTGGCCATGGCGTACGGCCGGAACGTGCGCCTGCTCGACTCCGCCGCGATCCGTGCCGAGATCGACTCGCCGACCTACCTCTACGCCGCCTGGGACCGCCGCGGCACCGCGCTGGTCGACCCGGCCCGCCTCGCCTGGGGCCTGCGCCGCGTCTGTCTCGAACTCGGCGTTCAGATCTACGAACACACCCGGGTCACCGCGCTCGCCGACGAGGGCACCGCGGTGCGGCTCACCACCGCGCACGGCCGGCTCCGCGCGGGGAAGGCGATCCTGGCCACGAACGCGTTCCCGCCGCTGCTGCGCCGCCTGCGACACTTCGTGGCACCGGTCTACGACTACGCGCTGATGACCGAGCCGCTCACCGGCGCGCAGCTCGCCTCCGTCGGCTGGCGCCGCCGGCAGGGCGTGTCCGACCTGGGTAACCGGTTTCACTACTACCGGATGACCGCAGACCGGCGGATCCTGTTCGGCGGCTACGACCCGGTCTTCCACGCCGGCGGCCGAATGGCCCCCGCACTCGCACAGCGCCCGGCCTCGTTCGAGACGCTCGCCCGCCACTTCGCCGGCACGTTCCCGCAGCTCGCAGACGTGCGCTTCAGCCACAAGTGGGGCGGGGCGGTCGACACGAGCACGCGCCTCTTCGCGTTCCACGGCACGGCCTACGGTGGCAAGCTCGCCTACGCCGCCGGCTTCACCGGCCTCGGCGTCTCCGCCACCCGCTTCGCCGCCCGCGTCAGCCTCGACCTGCTCACCGGCCACCGCACCGACCTGACCTCGCTGGCCACGGTCCGCCGCAAGCCGAAGCCCTGGCCGCCCGAACCGGCCCGCACCCTCGGCATCGCACTGACCCGCCGCTCCCGCGCCCGCGCCGACGACCACGAGGGCCGGCCAGACCTGTGGTTGCGCACGATGCGCCGACTCGGAATAGGACCATAGAGGCTTATTCAGCGCGGCGACCTCACGCCGCGTTGCCGCAGGCCAGCGTCGTCGGGGCGCGGCGCGCTGAATAACCCTCATAGGCTCGGAACGGGACCATAGAGGCTTATTCAGCGCCGCCCTCGTCGGACCGCGCGGCCTGCGGCAACGCGGTGCCGGTTCGCTGCGCTGAATAAGCCTCATAGAGGCTTATTCAGCGTCGCCTTCGTCAGGCGGCCCGGCCTGCGGCAACGCGGCGTTGGCTCGCCGCGCTGAATAAGCCTCATGGTGTGGAATTCGGTCCCGCATCGCGGAAGATCAGTCCCGATAGCCGGTTGATCTTCCGCCTGGCGAGAAATGCCGCCAGAATGTGGAATCGCCGCGCGCGCTGAAGCCCCGGCGTCCGGAATATCGCCTTAAAGTCACCCGGCCGTTGTCCTCGCTATCGGTTAGTGATACGTGGTGCACCGTATGAGGCCCTCAAAAGGTGCTCCACGTATCACTAATGGTTTCCCATGATCGATTCAGGACCTAGTGACGCTTCTGGTTCTCCGGCATCGGGTGCGGGACGTGTGCGAGCTGGGCCGCCGCGGAGGTACGGCGTGAAGGGCGGCGGCACTTCGCACACGCTGGCCTCTATACCGCGAAATTTGGGCGCGGAGCGTCCGACTGGCTGTTTGGCTGCTGGCCGAACGCTCTCGAGTCCGGCCCCTATAACGCGGCAAATGCCCGATTCCAGCACATGATGCCGGTCGCCGTGGGTTGAGGCTCGCCGCATCGCCGCATCGCCGCATCGCCGCATCGCTGCTCGCCGCATCGCTGCTCGCCGGCGTCGCAGCGGTCTTGAATGTGGATCTCGCGCGGTGGTGAGCAGGAGCGGGCAGGGCGGGGTGTGCGGGCGAGGAGATGGGAAGCGCCGCTGCGACCGGCGCCGGTCGCGACTGGCGCTGCCGTGGCTGGCGTTGCCGCGACTGGTGCTGCCGTGGCTGGCGTTGCGGCGACGGGTGCTGCCGTGGCTGGTGCTGCGGTGGCTGGCGTTGCGGTGGCTGGTGCTGCGGTCGCTGGTGCTGCGGTGGCTGGCGCTGCCGTGGCTGGGGTTGCGGCGGCTGGCGCGGCGCTGCCGTGGCTGGGTTGCGGCGCGTGGGGTTGCGGCGACTGGCGCTGGTGCTGCTGGGGCTGGGGTTGCGGCGGGGTGGGCCGCCGCGGCTTCAAGGCTGCGGCGGCCCTGGAGGGGCGGGTGCTACTTGGCGGTGGTGGGTTCGAGTTTGCAGGTGGCGCCCTCGGCGGGGGTGCGGAGGTTGATCAGGTAGTCGGCGAAGGCGGCGTTGATGCAGGGGTTCTTGCCGGAGGCGGCGATGGTGTGACCCCAGCCGTCGGCGGTGAGGAGGCTGCCGCCGAGGGTCTTGGCGAGGCTGATGCCGCCGGAGTGCGGGGTGGTGGTGTCGTTGGTGATGGAGATGGTCAGCGTGGGCGGGAGGCCTTCGATCCGCTCCGGGAACGGGTGTGCGGGCTTCGCGGGGACCGGCCAGGCCTCGCAGGTGTCGCGGGCGCCGTCGGTGCCCTGGCCCGAGTCGAGGAACGGGGCGGTCTGCCACAGGCGCGCGCGCATCTCGACCGCCTGTTCCGGGGTGAGCCGCTCCTCGTCCATGCAGTTGATGGTGACGGAGGCGGCCAGGTAGTTGTCGGTGGCGCCGGATCCGCTGTTGAGCCGGTCGATGATGGCGAGCATCGTGTCCGCGTTGCCCTTCCGGACGTCGCCGATGCCGCCGGTCACGAACGGCCAGGCGATCGGGTCGTAGAGCGCGCTGATGGTGAAGTCGACGACCATCCGGAACGACAGCTTCCGGCCGTCCGACCCGGTGAGCGGCGTGGTGGCCAGCGGCTGGACCGCCTCCTGGTAGACGCGCGTGGCGGCGGCCGGGTCCTGGCCGAGGCCGCAGTCCGGCTTGGCGGCGCAGTCCGCGGCCATCGCGTCGAACGCCTTCTGGAACGCGGCGAAGCTGGCCACCCGCCGGTCGGCGAACGCCAGGTGCGGGTCGACCGCGCTGTCGACGACCATGGCGCGCACGTTCCGCGGGAATTCGCGGGCGTAGAGCGCGCCGATCCGGGTGCCGTAGCTGTGGCCGAAGAAGTTGAGTTTCTCCTGGCCGAGCGCGGCACGCATGATGTCCATGTCGCGGGCCGTGTCGCGGGAGGAGAGCGCGCCCAGGTTCTTCGCGCCGCCGGACCGGGTGGTGCACTTCTCGGCGATCTTCCGGGTGTCCTCCGCCGTCGCCTTCTTGTCCGTGACGATGAACTCGAACGCGGCGTTCGGGTCCGCGTAGTCCTCCTCGGTGAAGCAGGAGGCGGCCGGCGTGGTGGCGCCGACCCCGCGGGTGTCGAATCCGATCAGGTCGAAGCGCTCGGTGACCGGGCTGGTGGCCAGCGCCGCCGCGGTGGTGGCGGCGAAGTTCATGCCGGGCACGCCGGGGCCGCCGGCGTGCAGCACCAGCGGCCCGAGCGACTCGCCGCGGGCGGGGACGCGCAGCATCGCGATCTTTGCGGTGTCGCCGTCCGGTTCGTCGTAGTTCAGCGGCACTTCCAGGCGGGCGCACTGGAACGCCGGGTTGCCGGCGAACAGCTCCCGGTCGGCGTCGGAGGTGGCGTATCCGTCGCAGGACCCGAAGGCGAGCTTCTGGTCGTAGAAGCGCTGCAGCTCGGCCGGTGGCCCGGCCGGCGCCGATTCGGCCGGTGGTGAGCAGGCCGCGAGCGCGAGGACCACGGGCAGTGCCGCGGCCAGCAGTGACGCGCGGAGTGGCGAGGTGGGCACGGTTCTCCTCTCGGCGGTGAGCCAGATGGCCTCTTTCTGCCCTAGCTAAATAGGACCAAAACCGCCGAGTAATCCTTGAATGGCATACCTTCCTGTGCCGGATTATTGCTCCAGCGGCCGATGGTGGAGGCCGGCCGCGTCGAAGCGGCGGACGTGGGTGGCGAGGCGGGTGCGGAACGCGGCCACGTCGGAGCCGGCGCCCCAGGCCACCTCGGCGACCGCGGCCAGGCGGGGGAGCAGGTCGTACTCCGCGCGTTCCGGCGTCGGGGCGTACTCGCACCACATGTTGGCCTGCACGCCGACCACCCGGGACGGCAGATCGTCGCCGGGCTCCGGGCGGTAGGCGTAGACCTGCTCCAGCGTGGTCGGGCCGTGCCCGGGGCCGTAGCCGTCGCGGATGGAGAGCGGTTCGCCGGGCGCGTCCGACGCCGGATAGTTCAGGTAGAGGTGCTCGTGCGGGGTGGCGACCACGTCGTGCCCGTCGCGCAGCCCGGCCCCGATCCGGTCGTGGCCGCGCCAGGCCATCACGATCGCGTCCGCGGGCGCGTCCTGCCCGACCAGCTCGTCCCAGAGCACCGGGCGGCGGCCGGCCCGGGCCACGTGTGCGGCTGCCCGGCGGATCCACCAGCCGAGCAGGTCGCCGGGCCCGGTCAGGCCCTCGGCCGCGATCCGGCGGGCGGCCGTGGGCGAGGCCCGCCACTCGTCCAGCGGGACCTCGTCGCCGCCGAGGTGGATCCACGGGCTCGGGAAGACGTCCATCAGCTCGTCCAGCACGTCCTCGACGAACGCCACGGTCTCGTCCTCGACGTTGAGCACGCGGTGGCTGACGCCGAAACGGGTCCACACCTCGGGCGGGTCGGTCGGGTCGTTGCCGAGTCGGGGGTACGCGGCGATCGCGGCCTGCATGTGGCCGGGCAGATCGATCTCCGGGACGATCGTGACGCCGCGCCGGCCGGCATAGGCCACGAGATCCCGCAGCTCGTCCTGCGTGTAGAAGCCGCCGTGCGGCGTACCGTCGGAGCGGTTCTCGGTCTCGTGGCCGGCCGGGGACGCGCGGCGGAACGCGCCGACCGACGTCAGCCGGGGGTGCTTGCGCACCTCGAAGCGCCAGCCCTGGTCGTCCGTCAGGTGCAGGTGCAGCACGTTCATCCGGTGCATGGCGAGCAGGTCGACGACCGTGCGCAGCCAGGCGACCGGCTTGTGCCATCGGCCCACGTCCAGCAGGAGCCCGCGCCACGGATAGCGCGGCGTGTCCACGATGGAGACGGGCGCCACGGTCCAGGTGGTGTCGCGGCGGTCCCGCGCGAAGGCGTCCACCGGCAGCAGTTGGCGGAGCGCGTGCACGGCCCAGCGCAGCCCGGCCGGCCCTGCCGCGACCGCGGTCACGCCGGTGCGGGCCACGTCGAGCCGGTAGCCCTCCGCGCCGAGATCGTCCGCGCCCGGGTCGACGCGCAGCACCACGGTGTCCGGGCCGGGCGCGGTCGCGTCCGGCAGCGGCAGGCCGGTGACCGGTGTGAGCAGCTCGCGCAGCAGCGCCGCGACCTCGGGCGCGTCCGGCGCGTGCACCGAGGTCGCGGGCGTGAGCGCGAACGACCCGGCGCTGTCCGAGATCGAGACGGGACGGGGGATCAGCATGGAGGGTCCTCCCAGGAGTGTGTGACGCCGCCCCTCCACCAAAGCAGAAGGACGGCGTCGCCGAACAGGATCAGCAGGTGCCGAGGTCGCGCCACTGCGCGGTCAGGCCGGGCTCGGAGCCCTGCGTCCACCAGTTCGCCTGCCACAGGTGGCCGTTGTGGGTGGCCCGGTCACCGGCCGGATAGACGGTGCCCCAGGCCCACGGGCTCGCACCGGCGCATGAGGCCGGCGGCGGCGTGGCCGGCGGCGGCGTGGTCGGCGGCCTGGGGGAGGAGGTGGCCGTGGGGGTCGGTCCGGTGGGGCAGCCGCCGCCCACCAGGGTATCCTCGTGCACCCGGCCGGAGCTGCGGTACGCCGCGGTGCGCGCGGTCAGGTCGGCCGGTGACACCGACTCGTTCTTCGCGTAGTAGACCCAGTCCACGTGCTCCTGGTACGTGGCCCGCCCGCCGGTGTGCGCGGCCAGGTCGATGAACCACAGGTTGAAGTTGATCGACATGGCCGCGCGCGGGTAGACGCTCCACGCCGGGTCCTTCTCCGACACCGTGTGGTCGCCGACCTGCACGCCGTCGATGAAGTACCGCACGTGCCCGTTCGCCACCTGGCCCATCACGGTGTGCCAGCCGGCCAGGCTGCCGGTCTGCTGGGAGTGCGCGTTGTACGGGTCCCAGGGGTCCTCGCGGTACCCGTTCCAGCTGGTCTGGTAGTTGATCGACCCGGTGACGCCCCAGCCGCCGTTCGGCAGATATTCGGAGAAGTCCAGTTCGGAGTAGAGCGGGTCGTAGTCGAAGCGCTGCCCCGGCCCGATCGCGAAGAACGTCTCGTTGATGTGGTCGCCGTCCGGGCCGCTGACCGGCGCGTCGGAGAACTTGATCCGCGCCGCGTAGGTGCCCTCGAAGAACCGCCGCTCGGTCTGCAGGAACTCCGCGTGCGTGGTCCCGGCCGCGGTCCCGTCCGTGGCGGCCTGCAACTGCGCGACCTTCTGCCCGTCCACGGTCGGGAACGTGATGTTGGCCGCGGACCAGGTGGCGCCGGGCACGCCGGGCCCGCCCGGGTTGTCGCGCGCGGTCCAGCCGTGCCCGGTGAACGCGCTGTCCGACGGGGACGTGTAGTTGAAGTCGTCGAACAGGACTCCACAGGCGGCCGAGGCGGTGACATCGGTGGAGGCGGCCGCGTTGCTGGCGGCTATCAGGCCGCCGGCGGTCGTGACCAGGGCCGCGGCGGCGAGTGCGCCGACGCGTACCCGTGCGGGGGTTGTCATGTTTCGCTCCTTCGGATCAGGGGTGGGCGGTAGCCGGGGTCAGCCCTTGACCGCGCCGGCGCTCATGCCGGCCACGGCGCGACGCTGAACGAACAGGAAGAAGACGACGACCGGGAGCGTGAACAGGAAGGCGACCGCCATCTGCGGCCCGTAGTCGACGTCGTCGCGGCCGATGAACGACTGGATGTAGACCGGCAGCGGGTAGTTCCTCGGGTCGTTGATCAGCACGTACGCGTAGGTGAACTCGGTCCAGGCGGTGATGAACGAGAAGATCGAGGTGGCCAGCAGTCCCGGCGCGACCAGCGGGAACAGCACCCGCCAGAACGTCTGCCAGCGGCTCGCGCCGTCCATCGCCGCGGCCTCCTCCAGGTCGGCCGGAATCGACGCGACGAACCCGCGCAGCATCCACGCGGTGAACGGCACCGTGATCGACAGGTAGACCAGCATCAGCCCGGCCAGCTGCCCGAGCAGGCGGGTCTCGCGGAGCATCAGGTAGAACGGGATGAACAGCGCCTCAGCCGGGATCATCTGCACGATGATCAGCCCGAGCACGAACCCGGTCCGGCCGCGGAACGTGAACCGGGCCAGCGCGACCGCGGCCATCAGCGCGACCAGCGTCCCGGCCGTCACCACGGTCACGGTGACGGTGAGCGAGGCGCGCAGCGCGGCCCAGAACTCGCCGTCGCCGAGCACCCGTCCGAAGTGGCCGAGCTCGATGGGCCACGGCAGCAGCACCGGCGGGTAGCTGACGATGTCCGCGTCCGGCTTGAGCGCGGTCGACGCCATCCAGTAGACCGGGAAGACGAAGAGCACCGCGATGATCACGCAGGCGCCGTTCACCAGCGCGCGGCGCCTCATCGGGCCTCCTGCCGCATCGCCCGGATGTAGATCCAGGAGAGCCCGACCAGCATGATCGTCATCAGCACCGCGACCGTGGACGCGACGCCGAACTGCGAGCCGACGATGCCCTTCTGGTAGATGTACACGCCCAGCATCACGGTGCCCTGGTACGGCCCGCCCTTGGTGGTCAGCCAGACCTGTGGGAAGACCTTCGTGTCCCAGATGACGGAGAGCACGGTCAGGATCGCGTAGATCGGGCGCAGCAGCGGGAACGTGATGCGCCAGAAGATCCGGTGCGCGCCCGCGCCGTCCACCCGTGCGGCCTCGCCCAGCTCCGGCGGCACGGTCAGCAGCCCGGCGTAGATCGAGAGTGCGGCGAACGGGACCGCGCCCCAGACCACGATCGAGACCAGCACGGCGAACGCGGACCACTGGTCGCCGAGCCAGGACCGGTGCCGGCAGTCGCACAGCCCGGACTCGGTGAGCAGCCAGTTGACCACGCCGAACTCGGCGTCGAAGAGCCACTTGAAGACCACGGCGCCGATCAGCACGGGCGTGGCCCAGGCGATCACCATGCCGGCCGAGAGCAGCAGCCGGGCCCAACGGCTCGCGTGTTGCAGCAACAGCGCGCAGCCGGTGGCGATGGTCAGGGTCAGGACCACACAGACCACTGCGAATCCGACGGTACGGGGAAGCACGGTCCAGAACACCGGGTCGGTGAGCACGGACCGGTAGTTGTCCAGGCCCACCCACACCGAGCGGCGGGCGATCAGGTCGCCGAGGTTCCCGCGCTGGAAGCTGAGCGCGATCATGCGCCCGACCGGGTAGACCAGCGTCACGAACACCGCGACGGTGGCGGGGATCAGCAGGATGTATGGGGTTATGACGCGCTTTCTGGGGGCGGCCGGTGCGTCGGCGACCGGTGGCGCCGGGGCCAGGACGGTGCTCACGTCAGGCCGCGTTCAGCATCTGGTTGATCTGCTCGTCGGCCCTTCTCGTGGCCTCGGCCACGGTGGCGTCGCCGGCCGCGATCGACTGCAGCATGTCCATCAGCACCTGCGCGTTGTCCACGTCGGACCACTTGGTGGAGGTGGGCGTGAACCAGCTCTTCGCGGCCGCGTCCATCTGGATCTTCGTGATGCCGGTGACCACCCCGGCCAGGCTCGCCGAGTTCGGCAGCAGGCCGTTCTGCGCCAGCAGCGTCTGGTACTTCGTGCCGGTCATCAGCCTGATCCAGTCGTACGCCAGGTCCTGGTGCGGGCTCGCGGCCGCGGACGCCAGGTTGGAGCCGCCGAGGAAGACCGGCATCGGCCCGGCCGTGCCCGGCACCGGGAACGCGGCCAGCTGATCGGCCAGCTCCGGGTGCTCCCTGCCGATCGCGCCGACCATCCAGGCCTGGCCGATGATCATGCCGGTGCGGCCCTCGGCCAGCACCTCCGCCAGGTTCGTCTCGTCCGCGTCGGCCGGCGCCCTCGACACGGCCTTGACCAGATCGGCCCAGTTGGTGAGGCCGGCCTGCGCCTGCGGGGTGGAGAGCGCGCCGGTCCAGCGGTCACCGTCCCGGACCGCGATCACGCCGCCGGTGTCGTAGAGGAACGGCAGTGCCGCGTACTGGTAGCGGCCGGGGAAGTAGAGGCCGGAGAAATCACCGCCGTTCGCGGTCTGCAGCTTCTCTCCGGCGGTCCGCAGTTCCGCGAGCGTGGTGGGCTCCGCGCTCAGCCCGGCCTTCGCCCACAGGTCCTTGCGGTAGATGATCACGCGGTCGCCGCCGTAGTACGGGACGCCGTAGAGCCTCTCCTCGTAGCTGCCGGCCTCGCGCAGCCCTTGCAGCCAGGTCGCCTGGTTCTCGAACTCGCGGCCGGTCAGGTCGGTCAGCGCGCCGGAGGCCGCGTAGGCCAGCACGTCCGTGTTGCCCATCTCCAGCACGTCCGGCGGCGTGTCACCGGCCAGCGCGGTCTTCCACTTCACGTCGCGGCCGTCCCACTCCAGGATCTGCACCGCGACCGTGACGCCCGGGTGCGCGTCCTGGAACTCCGCGTTGATCTGCTGGAGCACCGCGTCCGGCGCGGAGTCCTTCATCAGCCAGACGTCGAGCGTGATCGGGCCGTCCTCGGCCGCGGCGCCGCCACAGGCCGCGGTGGCCGCGAGCACGGTGGCCGCGAGCGCGGCGCCGAGCGCGCGGCGGCGGGTCAGGGTGGTCATCACGATGTGCTCCCCAGGGGTGAGGGTGTCTCGCGTTGGGGAGAACGCTGGTCCAACCACTGGTTAAAGTCAAGAGTCCTTACAGATTTATAGGGTTCGCTTGACGGGCGGTTCAGTCGGTTTTGCGCCGGGAATAGGTTTACCAGTGGGAAAGATTGGCACGGCGGGTTGGTATAGTCCCGATCATGAAGCGGGCCGAGATCCGGGAACTGCTCCGCGAGTTGATCGACGGCCGCGAACCCGGCGACATGATGCCGTCCGAACGGCACCTCAGCGAGCGGTTCGGCGTCTCCCGGCCCACGCTGCGCGCCGCGATCGAGGACCTGACCAGGGACGGGCTGCTGGTCCGCAGTCACGGGCGGGGCACGTTCACGCCGCCCCGGAAGATCTCCCAGGAGCTCGCCCCGGCCAGCGCGGGCAACTTCACCGTGCCGCCGGCCGAGGGTGACTGGCGCAGCGAGGTCATCGACTTCCGGATCGAGCCGGCCGGCGCGCGCCTCGGCCGCCGGATGGAGCGCTCGCCCGGCGAATCACTGCGATACATCCAGCGGGTACGTGTGGTCGACGGCGCTCCGATGGCGATCGAGCGCATCCGCATCCCGGCCGAGCTGGTCCCCGGCCTGGTGCCGGCGGACGTCGAGACCGGGTCGCTCTACCAACTGCTGCGCATGCGGTACGAGGTGGTGGTCGCGGACGCGGTGCAGACCACGGAGCCCACGGTGACGGATGCGGAGGAGTCGCGGCTGCTCGGCGTACCGTTGCATGCCCCTGCCCTGCTCTTCGAGCGCACCACCCGGGACACGTCCGGCCGGGTGGTGGAGTTCGCCCGCTCGATCTACCGCGGCGACCGGTACCGGATCACCACGCACCTGGCCTTCGGGAGCGACGCCGGATAGGTCACGGCGCCGCCCCCTCGGCAGGTCAGCAGCCGAGCGTGTCCTCGCGCGCGGTGCCGGCGGTGCGGTAGGCCGCGGTGCGCGCGTCCAGTTCGGCCGGGGAGACCGCCTCCTCGTCCGCGTAGTAGACCCAGTCCACGTGCTCCTGGTACGTCGACCGGCCGCCGGAGTGCCCGGCCAGGTCGATGAACCACAGGTTGAAGTTGAGGCCCATCTCCACGCGCGGGAAGACCGAGCGCGAGCCGTCCTTGTAGTCCACGGTGTGCTCGGCGACCTCGACGCCGTCGACGAAGTACGTCACGCGCCCGTCCACGGCCTGACCCACGATCGTGTGCCAGCCGGCCAGGCTGCCGTCCTGCGCGTCACTGGCGTTGTACGGGTCCCACGGATCGGCCCGGAACCCGTTGTAGCTGGTCTGGTAGTTGGTCGGACCATCCGTGCCCCAGCCGCCGTTGGGCAGGTACTCGGTGAAGTCCAGCTCCGAGTAGAGCGGGTCGTAGTCGAAGCGCTGCACCGGGCCCATCGCGAAGAACGTCTGGTTGACGTGGTCGCCGTCCGGGCCGCTGACCGGCGTGTCGGACAGCTTGATCCGCGCCGCGTAGGTGCCCTCCAGGAACCGCTTCTCGGCCTGGTAGAACTCGGCCTGCGTGGTGCCGGCCACGGTGCCGTCCGTGGCGCCGCGCAGCTGTGCGACGCGCTGACCGTCCACATCGGTGAACGAGACGTTCGAGGCGGACCAGGCCGCGCCCGAGACGCCGGGGCCGCCCGCGTAGTCACGGACGCGCCAGCCCTGGCCGGCGAACGCGGCGTCGCCGGTCGAGGCGTAGCTGAAATCGTCGAAGAACCGTCCGCAGGCCGCCGCGGTCGTCGCGGTGCCGGTCTCGGCCAGCGCGTTGCCGGTGACCACCAGCCCGCCGCCGGCGGTGACCACCGCGGCCGCCGTGAGCAGTCCCAGCCGTACGCGTGAGGCTCCTGAACGCACCTTTTCTCCTGACTTCGAGGGGATCTCGCCTCTCGAAGCTGGTCGGCGCGCGCACCGGAGTCAAGATCTTTCAGGGTCTCCTAAGAATGGTTTAGTGCGATGTTCGTCTACCGTGCCCACTACCCTCGGTCTCCGTGACCGAGTCGAACGCGCGGCGCGTCCGCGGCAGCTACACCAAGGGACGGGCGAAACGGGCCGAGATCCTGCGGTACGCGGTCGTGGTCTTCGCCGAGTCCGGTTACCGCGGCGGCTCGCTGAAGGAGATCGCGGACGGTGTCGGGCTCACCCAGGCCGGGCTGCTGCACCACTTCTCGTCCAAGGAACAGCTGCTCGCCGAGGTGCTCGACGAGCGGGACGGCGCGGACCTGAACCGGCTCGACGGCGAGCGCGGCTGGGCGTTCATCCAGGCGGTCGCGGACCTGGTGCGGCACAACGCCACGGTCCCGGGCCTGGTGCAGCTCTACGCCACGCTCTCCGGTGAGGCGGTCGCGGAGGACCACCCGGCGCACGCGTTCTTCGCCGGCCGTTACCGGCGGATCCGCGGGCTGCTGGCCGAGGCGATGCACGCGGCCAAGGCGGACGGGGACGTGCCGGCCGACCTGGACGTGGCGGCGGCCACGGTGTCGATGATCGCGCTGATGGACGGCCTCCAGATCCAGTGGCTGCTCGACCGGGACGCGGTCGACATGCCCGCGGTCCTGGACGCCTTCCTCGCCCGCCTCCGCGCCCCCGCTCGGTGATCCAGGCGTCATTTCATGTCCTTGGAACGACGTGAACGACGCCTGGATCACGTGCTAGGCGGCGGCGGAGACGACCAGGATGCCGAGGCACATCTCGTCGCTGGTGCCCTCGCCCCACACGACGTACCGCGGGGGCAGCTCCTGAAGTGCCGGCAGTTGGCGGCGGAGCCCGGCGTCGTGCGTGCAGCTGACCTTGAGCGAGTCGCCCGGCTTGACCTGGACCGGCGCGTCCAGCGGGCGGATCGCCTGGTCGTCGAAGTCGTACGCCGGGATGTCCAGCAACTTCCTGGCCTGCGGCGTGCCCGGGTTCAGCTCGACCGAGATCGCGCGGCCCAGCAGGTGCATGTGACCGGCGACCGCGTGCACGGTCATCGGCCGTTGAACCGGGATCGTGCAGCTCTGCGAGGTGCCAACCTGGGGTGCGCGACCGCCGTTGCACCCCGCGTTGAGCCGCTCGACCACGCCACCGGCCTCGGCGCCGAACCGCTTGGTCACGTCCGCGACCGCGGCCGCCCGGTCGCACAGTGGGCCGGACTCGCCCGGCGCGCACGGCAGCTCGATCGGCGCGGTCAGCAGCGCGGTGTTCAGCGGCGTCAGGTTCGCGCCGGACAGCCGCAGCCGGATGGCCGACTGGTCGGTGCCGCTCGCCGCGGTCTTCGCGGCCAGCAGGTTGTAGTGCACCTGCATGACCAGGCGGCTGCCGGGCGGCATCGGGTAGCCGAGCGTGTCGTCCAGCAGCACCTCGTCCGCGCCCGGCGCCCAGTGCGCGACCCAGGCCGAGTCGCCGACGCCCGCGTTGCCGAAGCAGCGCCAGCCGTCGCCGGCCTCGGTCGCGTCCAGCTTCTCCGCCTCCGCGACCTGGCCGGGCTCCATCCGGAAGAAGATCGCGTGGTGCACGATCTCGTGGTTCTGCGGCAGGAACTGGCTGCCGGTCAGGAACGCGGCCTCGGTCAGTCCCGGATCGATCATGAAGCAGCGGTACTCGTCGGTGGCGCCCTCCGGAGCCTGCGGCGTGTACGGCCGCGCCATGGTCAGCTCCTGGAAGCGCTCGCCGTCGCGCAGCGGTGCCGCGGCCGGTGGCGGCTTGTAGTCGTGGCCGTGACCGCTGCTCGTGGCGGGTGCCGCGGCGCTGTCGCCGGCGTCGTCGGACGTGGCCGCGCATGCGCTGGTGAGCAGGAGCGCGGCGAGCGTGGTGCCGATCAGCAGGTTGCGATGTCGCACGAGGTTGTGCCTCCGTCCGTTGGTCGCCCCGTCGCATCAGGGCGGAGTCACCGATGTGCACCTCGACCGTCTCAGACGGTGAGGGTCTGGTTCATCCGGGATAACCCCGGATGCGACCCTGACCGCTCTTATGCTGGAAGATCCGTTTCGCGAAGATCAGCCGCGATTCTCGTCAGCGCAGTGCCTTCGCGGCGGCGGACCGACCCGCCGTGGTCAGCGCAGTGCCTTCGCGGCGGCGGACCGACCCGCCGTGGTCAGCGCAGTGCCTTCGCGGCGGCGGCCCGGACCGCCGTGGTCAGCGCGTCGAGGACGGCCGACTCCAGCCGCCAGTACTGCCAGTAGAGCGGCACGTCCATGTGCCGGCCCGGCGCCAGGTGGATCAGACGGCCGGTCGCCACGTCCTCGGCCGCCATCCGCTCCGGCAGCAGGCCCCAGCCGAGACCGAGCCGGACCGCCGCGTCGAACGCGGACGACGCCGGGACGCAGTGGGCCGGCGGATCCAGGTCGCGGCCGGTCACCTCCCGGACGAACCGGTGTTGCAGCACGTCCTTGCGGTTGAAGCGGACCATCGGCGCGTCCGGCAGCGCATCCGCCAGCTCCCGCCCGGCGAACCGGGCCGCGTGCACCGCGGGCGCGGCGACCGGCAGGTACCGCATCACGCCGAGCGGCTGCACCCGGCAGCCCTGCACCGGCGTGTGCTCCGTGGTCACCGCGGCCATCACGGTCCCGTCGCGCAGCAGGCCGGCCGTGTGCCCCTCGTCGTCCGTGTGCAGATCGAAGACCGCATCGGGTACGTCCGTGAGCGCCGGCAGGAACCAGGAGGCCAGCGAGTCCGCGTTCACCACGACCGCCACCCGCGCCCGGCCGGTCAGCGCGCCGCGCGCCGCGTCCAGCGCCTCCCGCTCCAGCAGCGCGATCTGCCCGCCGAGCCGGACCAGGGAGGCACCGGCCGCGGTCGGCTCGCACGGCCGCGCGCGCCGCACCAGCACCTGGCCGACCACCTGCTCCAGCGCCTTGATCCGCTGGCTCACCGCGGACGGCGTGACGTGCAGCGCCCGCGCCGCCGCGTCGAAGCTGCCCTGCGCGATCACCGCGTGGAACGTCGCGAGCTGCACTGAGTCGAGCGTCACGGGGCCGGCCGTTACGGAGTCGAGCTTCACCGGATCGAGCGCCATTAAGCGATTCTAATGGTGCTGCAGAATCTTTAGCTGGAGTGCAGGTCGCCGGCGTCCTAGCGTTCCGGGCATGGCATCCGTCCTGGCCGGGTTCGGCTTCTCGCTCACGCTGATCGTCGCGATCGGCGCCCAGAACGCGTTCGTGCTGCGCCAGGGCCTGCGCCGCGAGCACGTGCTAGCGGTCGTCGCGGTGTGCGCGATCTCCGACGCCGTGCTGATCACGGCCGGGATCGCGGGGCTGGGCGCGCTGCTCGCCGAGGCACCGGCCGCGCTCACGGCCGTGCGCTGGGCCGGCGCCGCGTTCCTGCTCGGCTATGCCGTGCTGGCCGCGCGCCGTGCACTGCGCCCCGGCACGCTCACCCCGGCCGACCGGCCGCCGGCCACGCTCCGCGCCACGCTGCTCGCCTGCCTCGCGTTCACGTTCCTCAACCCGCACGTCTACCTGGACACGGTCGTGCTGCTCGGCGCGATCGCACACCAGGACCCGAACCAGTGGCTCTTCGGCACCGGCGCGGCCGCCGCCAGCGCGGTCTGGTTCACCGCGCTCGGCTTCGGCGCGGTCCGCCTCGCCCCGCTCTTCGCCCGCCCCGCCGCCTGGCGCGTCGTCGACGCCCTCATCGCCACCGTGATGACCACCCTCGCCCTCTCCCTCCTGCTGGGCTGAGCGGCCCGTCTCTGCCGCCGGCGCCGCTGGGGTGGGCGGCCCGTCTCTGCCGCCGGCGCCGCTGAGGTGGGCCGTCACGGCAGCCGGAGGCCGCCGGCCGGCCAAGCGCCTACAGGCCGTACTCGCGGGTCAGCGCGCGAACGCGGGCGGCGGCGAGGGTGCGGCGGGGTGAGGAGAGCGGGAGGGCGGAGGTGAGCGCCTCCCAGGCCTGGAGGTCGTCGGCGCCCCACTCGGTGCGCACCCAGGTGTCCAGCAGCGCCGGGTCGCCGGAGCCGAAGACCGCGGCGCGCAGGCGGTCGTCGAGCGCGCGGCGCAGCCGGACCACACCGGGCGCGTCCGAGCCGGGCAGCAGCGGGCCGGCGTAGGCGTCCAGCGCCTCGCCGACCAGGCCCGCGTCCAGCAGCCGGGGCACGACCAGGAAGTCCGCGGTCACGCCGGGCTCGACACGGTAGGGGCGGGAACCGACCAGCGCGGGACCGAGCGTGCGGCGCAGCCGGGACAGCTCCGCGCGCACCGTGACCGGCGCCTGACGGTCCTCGCCGTAGAGGTCCAGGGCCAGCTGCTCGCCGGTGCGGCCCTCCGGGTGGCACAGCAACAGGGCCAGCAGCTCGCTGTGACGCCGTCCCAGCCGGATGCGGCGCCCGTCGACGGTCAGCGCGGCCTCGTCACGGCCCAGCGCCGAGACCGCCGCCCGATCCCGCGCGGGCGTCGCCAGCAGCGCCTCCGCGGCCCGGGCGGTCGCGGTGACCAGCGCCAGGCTGTGCGGGTTGGCCAGATGGTCGCCGCCGGTCAGGTCGACCGCGCCGAGCAGCCGCCCGGACGCCGGGTCGTGGATCGGCGCGGCCGCGCACGTCCAGCGCTGGACCGGGCGGCTGAAGTGCTCGGTCGCGAAGATCTGCACGGAGTGGTCGACCGCGAGCGCGGTGCCGGGCGCGTTCGTGCCCGCGTGCGTCTCGTCCCAGCGCGCGCCGGGCACGAAGTTCATCGCGGCGGCCCTCCGCAGCACCGCGGTGTGCCCCTCCACCCAGAGCAGTCGGCCGTGCGCGTCGCAGACCGCCATCAGGTGCTCGCCGTCGTCCGCGACGCCGCCGAGGAGATCCCGGAAGAGCGGCAGCACGCGGGCCAGCGGATGTGCGGCGCGGTAGCCGTCGAGCTCGTCGTCGGTCAGCTCGGTGGGCGCGGTGGTGTCCGGATCGACGGACGCGACGGCCGACCGGTGCCAGGACTCGGCGACGACGCTGCGGACCTGCGTCGTCGTGCCTTCGCTGATGAACGCGTCGTGCGCGCGGCGGATCTGGCCGATGCGCTCGGCCGGGTCGGCGCCGGGCCGGAGGGCGAGCCACGGGTTGGACATCGGCGTCCTTCCCTGTGTCGGGCATCCCCTGTGTCGGGCATCGGATTATCGCCTATCGTGACCCAGGTCACCCCGTGCTGCCAACCGTGGGCCGGCCGGTTGGCGCGGGCCGGTACTGTCGGCGACGCCTACCAGGGGGAGGGGATCCGGTGGCCCAGCACGTCGACCGCGATGCGAACGCGGCGCTCAAGGCCCGTTTCGCGGACGTCTACGGCCAGTACGAACGCCTCCGTGACGGCATCGGTGAGCTGCGGACCCGCCTGTCCGAGTTGTCCGTCTCCGCCGTGGATGACAAGGAGCTGATCCGGGCGACCGTCGGGCCCGGGGGCCAACTGACGTCGCTGGAGATCGAGGCGCGGGCCTACCGCGCCTACCAGCCGCACGAGCTCGCCGACGAGATCACCCGCCTGGTCGCCGACGCCGCCGCGCAGGCCGCCGAGGCCGTCCAGGCACTGGCCGGCGAGGTGTTGCCACCGGGCTCCGCCGCGATGTCCTATCTGCGCGACGGCGACCTCGGCTCGCTGCTGCACCGGGGCGAGGACCTGGCATGAGCGATCTCCACCTGGACTCGGCGCGCGCCGCGCAGGCTGCGCACGACCTCACCGACGCCGGTGCCGACCTCCGCGCCCGGAGCCGATCCGCCGCGACCCGCATCCACGACCTGTCCGCCGACCCGCCGTGGGGCACCGACGAGATCGGCGCGGCGTTCGAGTCGCGCTACCGCGAGATCGAGTCCCGGCTGCTCACCGCGGCGGAGAACGCCGGCACGCAGGTGGAGGGCCTCGGCGAGTCCGCGACCCTCGCGGTCCGGCGGGTCACCACCACGGACGAGACCAACGACGAACTGATCAAGAACACCTGGAAGAGCTGAAGACCTTCGATTTACCCGCTTCCGGCGTGGTCACCTTCCGAGTGCTCCCGCGGGCACCGGTCCACTGCCACTCAGCTCTTCGGTCATGGACTTGACCTGTTCTTTCGCGAGGCGTTCGCCAGGCCTGATCTGCCGCGGCCGGCCCGGGCGGTGTGCGGCGACCCGCGCCTTCGCCAGCGCGCGAAGTCCGCGGCACCCCCGCCGATCCGGCGGCCTCGACGGGCGCCACGGGCACTTCACGCCCAAGAAGGGCGTGCTTCCGTCTCGTCACCCTCCATACGACCTCGGGGGGCGACGGCCGCGCCTGAGTGATCAATCAGTGGAGCAAAAGATAGATCGACTTCGTTAGTTGACCTATCTTTCGCTCCACTGATTGATCACTCAGGGCAGGGGGTGGCGTAGCGCTGGGCTGGGCGCAGCCTGCGGGGCGGGATACAGCGACATTCCGGGCGCGGAGCGCCCGGTTGGCCGGCGCATCGAGACTGACGCCGAACGTTCGGTAAGCGGCACCGGGGGATCGGTCGTCGCCGGCGATTTACCTGCCGGACCCGGTGTGGCTGTCGGATCGAGGCGGAGCAGGGACGCCTGGATATGCTGGTCAACGACGTATGGGCTGGAGAGCTGCTCGAAACCCACGCTCGGCGCCCCCACCGAGATCGAGGCGTCCCCCATGCCGTTCTAGCGGCATGGGGGACGCCTCGATCTCAGGTGTCGGTGGTGTCGGTGGTGTCGAGTTGGGGTTGGCCGGGCCGTCGGTGAACCGGCAGGGAGGAGCGCCAGCGACGACCGGTGCCCGCGGGAGCATGCGGAAGTGGGCACGCCGGAAGTGGGAAGATCACGTTCTTGATCGGTTTGCTGACCTTCCGGCGTCAGGGTCTCCCGGGGGTCAATCGCCCAGGGCGGCGAGTTCGTCGTCGGTGAGGAGGCGGGAGCGGATCAGGAAGCGGACGCCCTCGGGGGCTTCGAGGGAGAAGCCGCTGCCGCGGCCGGGGACGACGTCGACGGTCAGGTGGGTGTGCCGCCAGAGCGCGAACTGGGACGACGACATCCAGAACGTGACCGGTTCGGCGACGCCGTCGATGACGATCTCCTCCAGCAGCACGTCGGAGCTGCCGGTGCGGAACTCGCCCTCGGGGAAGCACATCGGTGCGCTGCCGTCGCAGCAGCCGCCGGACTGGTGGAACATCAGCGGCCCGTGCGTGCCGCGCAGCGACCTGATCAGGTTCGCCGCGGCCGGTGTGACGTCGACCCTGGACACCATGACGCCCTCCTAGAAGAGCCCGACGGCCTTGGGGGAGTAGTTGACCAGCAGGTTCTTGGTCTGCTGGTAGTGGTCGAGCATCATCCGGTGGTTCTCCCGGCCGATGCCGGACTGCTTGTAGCCGCCGAACGCCGCGTGCGCCGGGTAGGCGTGGTAGCAATTGGTCCACACGCGCCCGGCCTGGATCGCCCGGCCCGCGCGGTAGGCGGTGTTCAGGTCGCGGGTCCAGACGCCGGCGCCGAGGCCGTAGAGCGTGTCGTTGGCGATCTTGATGCCGTCCGCGAAGTCGGTGAACGACGCGACCGAGACGACCGGACCGAAGATCTCCTCCTGGAAGATCCGCATCGCGTTGTCGCCCTGGAAGATCGTCGGCTGTACGTAGTACCCGCCGGCCAGCTCGCCGCCCAGGTCCGCGCGCTCGCCGCCGGTGAGCAGCTTCGCGCCCTCCCGCTGGCCGATGTCCAGGTAGGACAGGATCTTCTCCAGCTGGTCGTTGGACGCCTGCGCGCCCACCATCGTCTCGGTGTCGAGCGGGTGACCCTGCTTGATGGCGTTCGTCCGGTCGACGGCCGCGGCCAGGAAGTCCGAGTAGTGGCCGGCCTGGATCAGCGCGCGCGACGGGCAGGTGCACACCTCACCCTGGTTCAGCGCGAACATGGTGAAGCCCTCGAGCGCCTTGTCGAAGAAGTCGTCGTTGTTCGTGGACACGTCGTCGAAGAACAGGTTCGGGCTCTTGCCGCCCAGCTCCAGCGTGACCGGCTTGATGTTCTCCGAGGCGTACTGCATGATCAGCCGCCCGGTGGTGGTCTCGCCGGTGAACGCGACCTTCGCCACCCGCGCGCTACTGGCCAGCGGCTTGCCCGCCTCCACGCCGAAGCCGTTGACGATGTTGACCACGCCCGGCGGGAGCAGGTCCGCGATCAGGCTCATCAGCAGGTGGATCGAGGCCGGCGTCTGCTCGGCCGGCTTCAGCACCACCGTGTTGCCGGCCGCGAGCGCGGGCGCCAGCTTCCAGACCGCCATCAGGATCGGGAAGTTCCACGGGATGATCTGGCCGACCACGCCGAGCGGCTCGTGGAAGTGGTACGCCACGGTGTCCTCGTCCAGCTCCGCGAGCCCGCCCTCCTGCGCGCGGATCGCACCGGCGAAGTACCGGAAGTGGTCGATCGCCAGCGGCATGTCCGCGGCCAGGGTCTCCCGTACCGGCTTGCCGTTCTCCCAGCTCTCCGCGACCGCGAGCCGCTCCAGGTTCTCCTCCATCCGGTCCGCGATCCGGTTCAGGACGTTCGCCCGCTCCGCGACCGACGTGCGGCCCCAGCCGGGCGCCGCACCGTGCGCCGCGTCCAGCGCCCGTTCCACGTCGTCCGCGGTGCCGCGGGCGATCTCGGTGAACGGCTGCCCGTTGACCGGGCTGGGGTTGTCGAAGTAGCCGCCCTTGGCCGGCGCGACGTACTCGCCGCCGATCCAGTGGTCGTACCGGTTCTCGTAGGAGACGATCGCGCCGTCCTGTCCGGGCGCTGCGTATCGAGACATGTGCCGGCCTCCTCGGTGTCGTGGCCCGCACGCTAGTCACGCCGACGTTGCGCGAACGTTGCGTCGCTGGTCGGGGTGGCGCTGGGCTGCTTGAATGGGTGGCTCGTGGCCGCGGGGCGATCGGGGGGATTCGTGACGGCATTGACGAGCCCCGTTCCGCACCCGCTCGGCCTGCTCTGGCCCGACGCCCCCGGCTGGATCCACGAAGGCCTCGAATGGGTCATCGGCGTCGAATGGCCGGAAGGCGACGAGAAGGCCGTCTGGGACCTGGCCGAGGAGTGGTACGGCGTCGCCGGCCTCCTCACCGTCCCGCTGGAGAACGCGTCCGACGCGGCCGGCTCGTTCTAGGCCTCCTACACCGGCCCGGCCGCCGACGCGTTCCGTGCCGCCTGGGCCGCGCTCGCGGCCGGCGACCAGGCCGCCGTGGACGAGCTGCTGGCCGCGACCGACGAGGTCGGGAAGATGGTCGAGGAGTGCGGCTGCGACATCGAGGCCGCGAAGATCGAGGTGTGGATCGAGGTCACGCTCCTCGTCATCGAGCTGATCTCGCTCACCGTCGCGGTCGCGCTCACGCTGGGCGCCGCCGCCCCCGCCGCGGCCGCGGCCCTGACGGTCAGCCGGATGGCGGTTCAGCGCATCTTCCGCCGCCTGGTCACCACGATGGCGAGCAAGGGGATCAGGCCGACGCCCTCACTGGCCCGCCGCGCGCTGCACGACGGCGTGTCCGAGGCGGCCGGTGAGGTCACGGCCGATGCCGGCGTGCAGGGACACCAGATCGCGGCCGGACATCGGGACGGGATCGACCCGGGCTCGCTCCGGACATCGGCGGCGGCCGGATTCGCGGCCGGCGCGGCCGCGTCCGCCGCCGGGATCCGGGCCGCCGGGGGTACGGGGGACGACGTCGTGCGCGGGTCCGCGGCGGAGGTGCTGGGGGAGACGGCGGCGGCGGTGGCCGCGGGCGGGGACCTGGGGTTGACCGAGCTCGCGATGGCGGCCACGTCCGGCGCTTCGTCGGGGGCATCCTCCGGCGCGACCGGCACCCTCAACGCGGACCTGGCCGCGAAGCTCGACGGCATCACGGCGGCGACTCCCGAATCGGCGCGGGGAGTCGCGGCGGCTTTCGAGGCGGCGCTGTCGCCGGATGCCGGCGTTCGCGGCGTGCCGGATGCCGCCGTTCGTGGCGTGCTGGATGCTGGCGCTCCGGGCGTGCCGAACGCCGGGGCTCCGGGCGTGCCGGATGCCGGCGTTCGTGGCGTGCCGGTGCCGGATCTCGGCGCACACGATGCGATCAACGACGCCCTGCATCCGGGTGCCGGGTCCGCCGGATCGGCGATCTCCGGGGGTGACGATTCTGCGGACGGCAGCGTCAGGGCTGTGGACGCGGCCACGAGTATCGCGGCGGATGTCGTTGCCGACGGTGGTGGATCGGCTGCCGAAACACCGCTCGCCGGTGCCGCGGGAACGACCGATTCCCGGGGACCGGATATCCGGCCGGGCGGCGATGAGCCGCTGACCGCGGAATCCGTGCCAGGACCGGGATTCGCGACCGGGCCCGCCTTCGACAGCGGACCGGCCTCGGCGACCGGGCTGGCCTCCGCGACCGGGCTGGCCTCCGCGACCCCGTTGGGCCCGGTCGGCGGCGATGCTCGCGGGACCGCGTTGGCCGCGGTCGACGACGATGCTCCCGGCGATCCGCCGCGCGCGCATCGGGACGCACCCGCCGACACCTCCGCCAGTGGCGGTACGGACGTCGAGACGCCATCACCCGTCCCGGCGGCCACGAACACGATCGCACCTGCCGGCCCTGTTGGTGCTCCGCCGCCGGCCGGAAGCACAGGCGCCATCGGCAGGGCCGCGGTTCCCTCCGGCCCCATCGCGGCCGGCAGCGGTTCCGGCCCTGTCATGGCGCAGGCCGACACCGCAGCCGCGCCGGCCACCATCGGCCGCTGGTCGGACGGGCTCACCCCGCCCCCGGTCCTCCCGGCAACGCCCGCGCCGGATACCGGCCTCCCGGCGATGCCCGCGCCGGGTACCGGCCATCCCTCGACCGCGGGGCCGCTGTCGGCCGGCAGCGGGCTCGGCCCGGCCCTGGTGAACGAAGCTGCGCGTGCGACCGTCGGCTGGACGGACGCGCTCAGCCATCGGGCCGGCGCGACGTCCGACACCGGTCCCCTCGCGGCCGGATTGGGCGCCGGTCCGTCGTTGGCGAGCGATGCCGCCGCGCGCACCGTCGACGGCTGGGCGGCCGCCCCGGACCGCACATCCGCGACTCCACCGGGCAGCAGCCCGGGCCAGCCTCCGGCCGGCTCAGTCCAGTCCCCGGTGAGCCCGAGTCACCCTCCGGTGAGCCCGAATCAGCATCCCGTGATGACCGGCCCGCTTGCCGGTGGGGTCGGGCAAACGCCGGCCGGCGAAGCCGCCGATCCACGAACGAGCGTTGTCCGGCCCGATGGTCTCGACCGGACTCCGGCGGGCGGTCTCGCGCAGGCGCTGACACCGGCCGGTGACGTACCCGCCTCCGGGGCGGTCGACAGGTGGACCCAACGGTCCGGCGAGCAACCGGAGCCGGAAACCGCTGTTGACCGGGCGACTCCGGTGCCGGCGGGCAGATCGGTTCCCGAAGCGGGCCCGCTCTCGGGTGGTGTGGCGCCGACCGGCGACACGAACCCGGCGAAGTCCGGCGGACCGGACGGGTCGCCGGTGACCGACGGAATCAGCCGGGCCTCGGCGGTGGACGCGTCGAGCGCCGTGGGAGGCTGGACCGGCGGCCCCGAGCAGCGGCCGGCGACCGCGGCCGGGCACACCCCCGAGACCGTCACCGCTTCCGGGCCGCTGGGGACCGGTAGCGGGATCGAACCCGCGCTCGAGGCGGGCGGTGCGGCGGCCGTCGCGCAGGCCATCGGCGAGTCGTCCGGGGGACCGAGCGGGCTGAGCGGCAACGCCGAAGCCACATCGGGCCCGCCGGCCGGCCCGGAACTCGCGGAGACGAGCGGCTCGGCCCCGGCCGTGCCGGCAGCCGCCTCGTCGGGAGCCGAGGGCGCGGCGCCGGGGATCTTCGTCGCACCGCCGGTCGGCGGCATCGGCCCGGGTGCCGGCGCTGGCTCGCGTGGCGGACGTGGATCGCCGAAAGGCGGCGGGAAACCCGGCTCGACCCCGTTCCGGCCGGCCAGGGATCCGATCGTGCAGCCCGGCGTGCCGGCACCCGGCGTACTCGGCTCCGCGTCATTCGGCATCGAGGAACCGGTGTTCCCCACCCGTCCGGCGGAGGACCGGCCCGTGCCGTCATCGTCCGGCGGGCCACCATCGCCCACGCCCGGCCAGGCCGCAGCAGCCTCGTCCGGTGAGCCGACGCCGTTCACGTCCGGTGGGCCGACGCCGTTCACGTCCGGTGGACGTCCGGCGGCCCCGCTTGATGGGCGTTCGACGGCTCCATCCGATGGGCGTTCGGCGGACTCGCTCGATGATGGTTCGGCGGACTCGCCCGGAGGTGCCTCGACGAACGCGATCAGTGCGGGAGCGGGGCCGGCCGCGGAGACCACCGGTACCGCCCGGCCGGCGTCGCCGGCGAAAGAGGAGCCGGCGGATACCGGTGGTGCCCGGCCGTCGCCCGGCCCCGGTGTCGTCTCCGCCGGAAATGCCGCGTTCGCCGATCCGGTGCCGCCGGCGCAGCGGACCGGCACGCCGGGTCTGATCAGCCCCGCCGAGTTCGGAATGCACACCTCCGAGATCACCGTGATCCCGCGGCAACCGTCCGCCGAGACGGTGCGAGAGGCACGCCTGGCGGCGCAGAGAGCCTTCGCGGGTACGCCGAGGGCAGTGATCGACACGGCAGCCGACCTGAACGCGGCGCTGACCGCGGGCGTCACGCCCGCGCAACTCGCCGCGCATCTGGACCCGGCCTCGCTGGCCCGGCTGGCACCACGCCTGTCGCCCACCGAGGTGCGCGACGCCTCGGCGCTGCTGTCCAGCCCGGACGTCCAGGCGACGCTCGAGACGGCGTGGGACAGCCCCGAGCCGGGACATCCGCTGCTGGCAGAACACCTGGTCGGCCAGCTGATCGCCCACCCGGAACTGGTGCAGATCATCCAGTCCTCCCCGGAACTGCGCACCAGCCTGCTGTCCCGCCCCCTCACCCTCCACAACCTCGCCCACCACCAGCAGGCCATCGACGTCCTCGGCGAGGTCCTCACCGAGGTAGAGGAAAGATCCACCGCCGGCCTACCGCCCGTGGAGCCCTCAGCCCCGCCGCACTTCGCCGTGACCGGAGAGAACAGAGAGATCAGTGATGTTCTCAAGACTCGCAGTCAGCGTGCCGCGCAGCCCGGGTTCGACGTGCGCCGAAGGCATGATCAAGCATATGTCGAAGGTTATGTCGATCAACTGTTTGCTCAGTCCCCGGCAGCGCAGATCGAGCTGAGCCGCGCCGCGGGAGAGATCGCGGCCAGGTGCGATGGCGAGTTTCACGCTCGCCGTGAGCCGAAGAGCCGGCAGCGAGTGCTCGACAAGATGGCGAAGAAGGGCGGAGATGCTTCGCTCGTGCTTGACCTCGCAGGCGTATACGTCAGATTTTCCGCTATGGCCGACGCCTATCGAGCGTTGCGCATGATCGAGGAGGATCCCCGCTTGGACGTCGTGACGTTCGACGATCGGATTGAAGTGGCGGAGAAGAGCGGATATCGAGATCTGCGACTGAATGTGCGGACCACGAGTGGGCACATAGGAGAGTTGCGTCTGCACCTCAAGGCCGTTGATGACGTGGCGGTCTGGGAGCATTCGTTATATGAGGTCCGACGTGGTCTGGAGAGCAGTGCCCGGGATGGCGGCCGTAACATGAACGCCAGGGAGAAGGCTCTCTATGACGGCCTTCTTCGAGCTCAGCAGCGCTACTTTTGGGAGGCGTTGCAATCGACGAGGGGGTCGAATGCCTGAATCCTACGACCCGCCTGGCCTGGCGCTTCCTTACTATTTCAGCTATTACCGGTTCCCGGGAAAGATGGTCGATGCGTCAAATGGTGGCGCCGCCATCTGGAGGATCTCAGCGGATTCCGGCGGGTGGGAACCGCGTAACGACATCGCGGACGACATCCTGTTCGGCACGACGCAAGATGTGCAGATGCTGTCACGAACGGAGTTCGTGCAGGAGGTCGAGTGGGTTCGTGGTCGCTACCTGCGTGGTGATGGGCCGGTTTTCGCGCTCTACGACACCATTCGGGCTGTCGAGGAGACTGCTGAGGCGGAGAATCGGCGGCTGACCGGGCGGGAACGGCTTCTCGTCGAAGGGCTGCGGCGTCGCACCTATGTCATGTTCGAGACGGAGCTGCTGCGGCAAGGGGATCCTGCGGCTGATCCGACGCTGGCGGACTGAGCGAGCACCGGTGCGGCCGGACATCAGACCTCGATGTTGTGCATGACGTGCTTCACCCGGGTGTAGTCCTCCAGCGAGTACAGCGACAGATCCTTGCCGTACCCGCTGTGTTTGAAGCCGCCGTGCGGCATCTCGGACACGAACGGGATGTGCGTGTTCACCCAGACGCACCCGAAGTCGAGGCGGCGGGTCATCCGCATGGCGCGGCCGTGGTCGCGGGTCCAGACCGACGCGGCCAGGCCGTAGTCGACGCCGTTGGCCCAGCGCACCGCCTCGTCCTCGTCGGTGAACCGCTGCACGGTGATGACCGGCCCGAAGACCTCGTCCTGGATCAGTTCGTCGTCCTGCCGGACGCCGGAGATCACGGTCGGCGCGTAGAAGTAGCCCCGGTCGCCGACCCGTGCGCCGCCGGTCTCGACGGTCGCATGATCGGGGAGCCGGGACAGGAAACCGGTGACCCGCTCCAGCTGCGCGGCGTTGTTGAGCGGCCCGTACGCCACGCCGGGGTCGTCCGGCAGCCCGGTGCGAGTGGCTCGCGCCTCCGCGGTCAGCGCCGCGACCAGGTCGGCGTGGACGCCCGGCCCGGCGAGGACCCGGGTCGCGGCCGTGCAGTCCTGGCCGGCGTTGAAGTAGCCGCCGCTCGCGATCGCCGCGGCCGCCGCGGCCACGTCGGCGTCGTCGAAGAGCACGACCGGCGCCTTGCCGCCGAGTTCCAGGTGGGTGCGCTTGAGGTCGGGCGCGGCCGACGCGAGGACCTCCCGGCCGGCCCGGGTGGAGCCGGTGATGGAGACGAATCGCGGCGTGCGGTGCGAGACCAGCGCGCGGCCGGTGTCCCGGTCGCCGGCGACCACGTTGAACACGCCGGGTGGCAGGAACTCGGCGGCGATCTCGGCGAGCAGCAGCGTGGAGACCGGCGTGGTGTCGGACGGCTTGAGCACCACGGTGTTGCCGGCCGCGAGCGCGGGCGCGATCTTCCAGATGGCCATCATCAGCGGGTAGTTCCACGGCGTGACCTGCGCACAGACGCCGATCGGCTCGCGCCGCACGTACGACTCGTGGCCGGCCAGGTAGTTGCCGGCGGACCTGCCCTCCAGCATGCGGGCCGCGCCGGCGAAGAAGCGCAGCTGGTCGGCCGAGGGCGGCACCTCCTCGTCGGTGGTCAGCTGCCGGGGCTTGCCGGTGTTGCGGACCTCCGCGTCGACGAGCTCGGCCGCGCGGGACTCGACCGCGTCCGCGATCCTCAGCAGTGCGCGCTGCCGCTCGGCCGGTGTGGTGTCCCGCCAGGTCTCGAACGCGGTGGCGGCGGCGGACATGGCGGCGTCGACGTCGCGCTCGCCGGAGACCGGCGCCTGCGCGAAGACCTCGCCGGTGGTCGGGTCGATCAGGTCGGACCGGCGGCCGTCGCCCGGATCGGCGTACTCACCGTTGATGAAGTTGCGAAGAACCTGCATGTCATCTCCGTAGGAACGCCGTATCCGTCACTCCTCAGCCATCCTCGCCACGAAAAACGTGGCAAGCAAGGTTTTCCGCCACCGGAAACGCACGGGGCTAGGCTTCGATGCGGAGGGAAAGGATCCGCGCTATGGACATGATCCCGTTCTACGTCGCCGGCCGTCCCGTGCACGGCGACGACGAGGTGATCGTGCGGCACCCCTACGACGGCACCGTGGTCGGCCGCACCAGTTTCGCCACTCCCGCGCAGGTCGACGAGGCACTGGACGGGGCGACGGTCACGGAGACGCCCGCGCATGTCCGGGCCGCCGCGCTCGACCACGTCTCGCGGCGGCTGACGGAGCGCGCGGACGAGGTGGCCCGCCTGATCACCGCGGAGAACGGCAAGCCGCTGAAGTGGGCGCGGGCCGAGGCCGGCCGTGCGGTCTCGGTGTTCCGCTGGGCCGCGGAGGAGGCGCGCCGCTTCGCCGGCGAGATGCAGCGGCTGGACACCGACCCGGCCGGCGAGGGGCGGATGGCGCTGGTCCGGCGGGTGCCGCGCGGTGCCGTGCTCGGCATCTCCCCGTTCAACTTCCCGCTGAACCTGGTGGCGCACAAGGTCGCGCCGGCGATCGCGGCGGGCGTGCCGATCGTGCTCAAGCCGGCGCCGGCCACGCCGCTGTCCGCGCTGCTGCTGGGCGAGCTGCTGGCCGAGACGGACCTGCCGGAGGGCGCGTTCTCCGTGCTGCCGCTGCCGAACGACCGCACCGCGGAGCTGGTCAGGGACCCGCGGCTGCCGGTGATCTCGTTCACGGGATCCGGGCCGGTGGGCGGCCTGATCCAGGACTCGGTGCCGCGCAAGCACGTGACGTTGGAGCTGGGCGGCAACGCCGCGGCCGTGATCTGCGCGGACTACGCCGGCGACGCCGACCTCGACCACGCGGCCACGCGCATCGCCACGTTCTCCAACTACCAGGCCGGGCAGAGCTGCATCGCGGTGCAGCGCGTCTTCGTGCACGCCGACGTCTACGACCGTTTCGTGGCGAGACTGGTGGACCGGACCGCGGCGCTCAGGACCGGCGACCCGAACGACGAGGCAACCGACGTCGGGCCGCTGATCAGCGAGGACGCGGCGAAGCGGGTCGAGGCGTGGGTGGGCGAGGCGATCGAGGCCGGTGCCGAGGCGCTGGCCGGCGGCGAGCGCGACGGTTCCACGTACCCGCCGACGGTTCTGGTGAACGTCCCGGCCGGCGCGAAGGTGCTGACCGAGGAGGTGTTCGGCCCGGTTCTGGCCGTGCAGCGGGTGGCGGGCGACGACGAGGCCTTCGCCGCCGTCAACGACTCCGCCTACGGCCTCCAGGCCGGCGTGTTCACCCACGATCTGCGGACCGCGTTCGCCGCCCACCGGACGCTGCAGGTCGGCGGCGTGATCATCGGCGACGTGCCGTCCTACCGCGCCGACCAGATGCCCTACGGCGGCGTGAAGGGCAGTGGCGTGGGCCGCGAGGGCGTTCGCTTCGCGATGGAGGACTACACCGAACCCCGCGTCCTGGTGCTCACCGGCATCGACCTCTGAAAACCATTCACACCACCTCGGCGGTACGGTGGCCACCCGGCCCGCCCGCGCCCGCACTCACGCGGGACACCACCGTCGGGACACCGGAGAACCGGGAGGCCCGCGAAACGTGTCCGATGCCTGGCCCACCACCGTCGCCGAGGCCGAGGCCGAGCAGGACCGCCTCCGCGCACGGGTCGACCTGACGGACTCCCCGGCGCCGCCGCGCACCGTGGCCGGCCTGGACGTCGCCTATGCCGACGGCGACGAGCGGCTGGTCGCGGCCGTGGTGGTGCTGGACGCGGCCACGCTCGCGCCGGTCGACGAGGCGGTGACGATCGGCCGGCCCGCGTTTCCGTACGTGCCGGGCCTGTTCGCGTTCCGCGAGATCCCCGCGCTGCTGGACGCGCTCGACCGCCTGACCACCCGGCCCGACCTGCTGGTCTGTGACGGTCACGGCCTCGCCCACCCGCGCCGCTTCGGCCTGGCCTGCCACCTGGGCGTGCTCACCGGCCTGCCCGCACTGGGCGTCGGCAAGACGCACCTGACCGGTGAGTGGTCGATGCCGGGGGAGCGGCGCGGCGATGCGAGCCCGATCACCCTCGATGGGGTGACGGTCGGCACCGTGCTGCGCACCCAGGACCGGGTGCGGCCGGTCTTCGTCTCGCCCGGCCACCGCATCTCCGTGGCCGGCGCGACCGCGCAGGTCCTGGCGCTCGCGCCACGGTTCCGCCTGCCGGAGACGACCCGGGCCGCGGACCACGCGTGCCGGGCCGCGCTCGCCGGACGTACCCGCTGAATTGGTCTTAAAAGGGTTTGCCTATCGACCGAACGACGGCTTCGGCGATCTCGGGTGCGGCAGGTAGCCTCCCAGACATGCTTGAACGGCGATGGGTGGCGCATGCCCTGATGGCGATCGTGGCCGGGCTGCTCGGCGCCGTCACGCTGGGTGCGGCACCGGCTTACGCTGACGAGGTCGCGGTGAGTGCCCCCAGCTCGTTCACGGCGGGCGACGGCCCGCAGAACGTCGACATCCGGCTGCGGCGGGAGGACGACGGCTGCATCCGGGCCCGCGCGCAGCTGCGCATCCGCGCCGACGACCTGAGCGCGGACCAGGTCGTGGTCGCGGTCAACTCCGGCGGCCAGACCGTGCAGGTGCAGCTGAGCGCGCAGGGCGACGGCGACTACGTCACGCAGCTGGTGCAGCCGGCCGAGGCCGAGATGTGCGAGCGCCGCAACCGGCAGCAGACCGTGCGGTTCCGCGTCGCGTTCGGGCCGAACGCGCCGAACGGCGACGTCCGGTTCGAGGGCTTCATGCTCGACGAGAACGACAACCGCCTGGCCGACGGCGACGACGAGGCGCAGATCCGCGGCGGCGAGGCGGCACCCAGCCCGACGCCGTCCAGGAGCCCGTCGAAGAGCCCGTCCCCGAGTTCCTCCCCGGAGGAGGAGAAGGAGACCGAGGCGGCCGCGGCGCCCACGTTCGAGTCCCTGCCGCCGGATCCGGCCGGCCCGGTGTCGCTGAAGTCGGACGACAGCCTGTTCGGCGGGCTCGGCGTGCCGATCGCGATCGGCGTGGTCATGGTCGGCGTCGGTGTGGCGCTGATCGTGCTGCTGGTCCGGCGCAGCCGGGCCGAGGACGAGGGCGGTGCGTTCGCGGGCGGCCCCGGTGCACCGGGGCCGCGCGGCGGTGGTGGCGGTGGCGGCGGCGTCTACGGTGCCGGTCCACGTGGCGGTGCCCCGCGTGCCGGCGGCTGGAGCGGCGCGGCCGAGGGCGCCACCCAGATGCTCCCCGCGCAGCCTCCGCCGGGTGTCCGGCCGCCGGTCGACCTGCCCACGCAGCGCTACCCGGGCGTGCCGTCCGGCCCGAACGCGAACCGGGCGCGGACCACGCCGCCGGACCCGACCACGAAGTTGCCCAGAGTGACGGAGTAGTTCCGGCTCGCATCTTCTCGTCATGCGACCGTGGCCGAGCCGCAGCGTGCCGGCCACCCGCCTCGTCACGTCCGGTGAACGTGCCTCCGATACGCTTCCCCGGTCGGCTACACAGGCGTAGGACGAGGCGTGAGGAGCGTTGAGTTGGCTGAGCTGTCACGGATCGTGAAGGCGTACGACGTGCGCGGTACGGTCCCGGACGAGTTCGACACCGCGGCCGCGTGCGCGCTGGGCCAGGCGTTCGTGGAGACGCTGCGTGAGCTCGGCGACGACGCCGAGCGCATCGTGATCGCGCACGACATGCGCGAGTCCGGCCCGGCGCTGGCCGAGTCGTTCGCGGCCGGCGCGATCGCGGCCGGCGCCCAGGTGGTGCACGCGGGTCTCGGCTCGACCGACCTGCTCTACTACGCGTCCGGCGTGCTCAGCCTGCCCGGTGCGATGTTCACCGCCAGCCACAACCCGGCGCAGTACAACGGGATCAAGATGTGCAAGGCCGGTGCGAAGCCGATCGGCCAGGACAGCGGCCTGTCGCAGATCCGCGACCGCGCGCAGCAGCTGCTCGACGAGGGCCTGACCCCGGTCGGCGAGGTGCCGGTGGAGCGCCGTGACCTGCTGGCCGACTACGCGGCGCACCTGCGCTCGCTGGTCGACCTGTCCGGCATCCGCCCGCTCAAGGTGGTCGTGGACGCGGGCAACGGCATGGGCGGCCACACCGTCCCGGCCGTGCTCGGCGACACCGTGCTGGCCGGCCTGCCGCTGTCGATCGTCCCGCTCTACTTCGAGCTGGACGGCACGTTCCCGAACCACGAGGCGAACCCGCTGGAGCCGGCGAACCTGGTCGACCTGCAGGCCGCGGTGGTCGAGCACGGCGCGGACCTCGGCCTGGCCTTCGACGGCGACGCGGACCGCTGCTTCGTCATCGACGAGAAGGGCGCGCCGGTCTCGCCGTCCGCGATCACCGCGCTGGTCGCGGTGCGCGAGCTGGCCAAGCACCCGGGCAGCATCATCATCCACAACCTGATCACGTCGACCGCGGTGCCGGAGATCGTCACCGAGCACGGCGGCAAGCCGATGCGCACCCGGGTGGGCCACTCGTTCATCAAGGCCGAGATGGCGAAGACCGACGCGGTCTTCGGCGGCGAGCACTCCGCGCACTACTACTTCCGGGACTTCTGGGGCGCGGACACCGGCATGCTGGCCGCGATGCACGTGCTGGCCGCGCTGGGCGAGCAGGACCGGCCGCTCTCCGAGCTGGGCGCCGCCTACGAGCGGTACGCCGCGTCCGGTGAGATCAACTCCACGGTCTCGGACGCGGCCGCGAAGACCGCGGAGGTGCGCGCCGCGTTCGCCGGCCACCCGACGGACGAGCTGGACGGCCTGACCATCACGTTCTCCGACGGCGCGTGGATCAACCTGCGCCCGTCCAACACGGAGCCGTTGCTGCGACTCAACGTGGAGGCGCCGACCGCGGAGCGCATGGCGCGGCTGCGCGACGACGTTCTCGCGATCGTTCGCGGTTAGGCTTCTGGGGTCGCGGGGAACTCCCCCGGCAGGACCCTCGAAAGGAGCCGTTCGTGGCCCTTGATCCGCAGCTGCTGGAGATCATCACCTGTCCGGACAGGCACCGTGCGCCGCTGGTCCACGACCCGGCCACGGCCACGCTGAACTGCCCCGAGTGCGGGCGTGCGTTCCGGATCGAGGACGACATCCCGGTGATGCTGCTGGACGAGGCACGAACGGCTCCGGCGGGTTCGCACCACACGGACCAGGAGGAAGACCGCTGATGGGCAACCCGGTGGACGGCACCGCGGGGATTCAGGGCCGGCGCGTCGCCGACGAGAGCATTCTCGACGACGAGGAGCTGATGGCCACGCAGGACCCGGGCGGCATGCTCCGGGCCACCGCGTCCGCGGGCGCCCAGGTCCGTGAGTCCGCGCAGCTCGCCGCGGAGGCGAACCTCAACGCGCTGTCCGAGGAGGGCCGGCCACGCGCGGTCGTGATCGCCGGTGCCGGCACCGCGGTGCTCACCGCGGACATCCTCCGCACCGTCGCCGGCCCGCGTTGCCCCGCGCCGGTGCTGGCGCACCGCAGCCCGGGCGTGCCCGGCTGGGTCGGCGCGGCCGACGTGGTGATCGCGGTCTCCGCGTCCGGCCGCAGCCCGGAGGCGCTGGCCGCCGCCGAGGCCGCCGCCCGGCGCGGTGCCCGGCTGGTCGCGATCGGCGCGCCGGACTCCCGGCTGCAGTCGATCGCGGAGTCGGCCCGCGCGCCGTTCATCGGCGTGCCGCGCCGCGCACCGGCCCGCGCCAGCCTGTGGTCGCTGGCCGTCCCGGTGCTGCTGGCCGCGCGGCAGCTCGACCTGGTGAAGATCAACGAGGCTGACCTGGCGGAGACCGCGACCCGGCTGGACACGGACGCGGACCGCTGCCGTCCCGGCCTGGAGTCGTTCGTCAACCCGGCGAAGTCGCTGGCGCTCGGCCTGGCCGGTTCGGTGCCGATCGTCTGGGGATCGTCGCCGCTGGCCACCGTGGCCGCGCGCCGATTCGCCGACACGCTCTCCGCCAACGCGCGGTACCCCGTGGTCGCCGGTGCGCTCGGCGAGGCCGGCCGCGGCCGCGTCGGCCTGCTCGACGGCGTCTTCGGCGGCCTGGTCGAGTCCGCGCGGGACATCTTCGCCGACCCGGAGGACGAGGCCGACCCGACCCGGCTGCGGATCGTGCTGCTGCGCGACGGCGGCCTCGACCCGCAGGAGGCCAACGACGAGCCGGTCGCGGTCGAGGAGCGCCGGGCGGACGCGGTGCAGACACTCGCGGAGCGGCGCGGCGTGCGCTGCGACGTGGTGACCGCGGAGGGCGGCTCCGCGCTGGAGCGTCTCGCCTCGCTGATCGCGGTGCCGGACTTCGCCTCGATCTATCTCGCGCTGGCGCACGGGCTCGACCCGATGGCGGTGCCCGCGGTCTCCGAGATGAAGGAACTGGCCAACCCCATCCGCACCGAAGGGATGTCCTGACCGATGAGCGCCGGCGAGGGCGGTAAGGCGATCATCGCGGCGCTGGCCGCGAACCTGGGTATCGCGGTGACGAAGTTCGTCGCGTTCCTGCTGACACAGTCCTCGTCGATGCTGGCCGAGTCGATCCACTCGGTCGCGGACTCGGGCAATCAGGCGCTGTTGCTGCTCGGCGGGCGTCGGTCCCGCCGGGCCGCGACGCCCGATCACCCGTTCGGCTACGGGCGGGAGCGCTACATCTACGCGTTCATCGTCTCGATCGTGCTGTTCTCGCTGGGCGGCCTGTTCGCGCTCTACGAGGCGTACCACAAGTGGCACGAGGCGCACACCGACCCGAACCACGGCGCCATCACGTCCTGGCACTGGGTCCCGGTCGTGGTGCTGGTCGCCGCGATCGGCATGGAGAGCTTCTCGTTCCGCACCGCGATCAAGGAGTCCAACCACACCCGCGGCGACGCGTCGTGGAAGCAGTTCATCCGCCGGGCCAAGGCGCCGGAGCTGCCGGTCGTGCTGCTGGAGGACTTCGGCGCGCTGATCGGCCTGGTGCTCGCGCTCCTCGGCGTCGGGCTCACGCTGATCACCGGGCACGGTGTGTGGGACGCGCTCGGCACCGGCGCGATCGGCGTGCTGCTGGTCGGCATCGCGGTGATCCTGGCGGTCGAGACCAAGAGTCTGCTGCTCGGCGAGGGCGCGTCCGCGCAGGACCAGGCCGCGATCGAGCGAGCGCTGCTGGACGCCCCGGCGGTGCAGCGGATCATTCACATGCGGACCATGCACCTCGGCCCGGAGGAGCTGCTGGTCGCCGCGAAGTTCGCGGTCGACGCGACCGAGACCGCGGCGGACGTGGCCCGGTCCATCAACGAGGCGGAGGCGCGCATCCGGGCGGCCGTGCCGATCGCCCGCGTCATCTACCTGGAGCCGGACGTGTTCAGCGCGGAGGCGGCGACAGCGCCGAAGTCCGGCTACGACGGCACCCAGCTGGCTTCCGAGACACTCACGGGGAACTGAACTGACATGCAGGCTCTGACCAGCGTCATCCGACCGTACGCGTGGGGTTCGCGCTCCGCGATCGCCGAGATCCAGGGCCGCCCCACGCCCGCGGCCGGGCCGGAGGCGGAGCTGTGGATCGGCGCGCACCCGGCCGACCCGTCGCGGATCGACGGCACCGGCCTGGACGCGCTGCTGGCGGCGGAGCCGGAGCGGCTGCTCGGTGCGGCCGTGGTGGAGCGGTTCGGCGCGCGCCTGCCGTACCTCATGAAGATCCTCGCGGCCGGCGCGCCGCTGTCGCTGCAGGCGCACCCGACGCTCGAGCATGCGAAAGCGCGCTTCGCCGAGGGGCACGGCGGCTACGTCGACGCGAACCACAAGCCGGAGCTGCTGGTCGCGCTGACGCCGTTCGACGCGCTCTGCGGCTTCGCCGACCCGGCCGTCTCGGCGGACACGCTGGAGGCGCTCGGCATCGCGGAGCTGGCGCCGGCGGTGGCGAGCCTGCGGACCGGGCTGGACGGGCTGCGTGAGGCCGTACGCGCGCTGCTGACCTGGCCGGCCGAGGAGCGGGCCGGCCTGGTGAAGGCCGCGGTGGCGGCCGGGACCGCGCCGCTGGTGGCCGAGCTGGCCCGGTTCTACCCCGAGGACACCGGCGTGCTGGTGGCGCTGCTGCTCAACCACGTGCGGCTGGAGCCGGGGCAGGCGATCTGGATGCCGGCCGGGAACCTGCACGCGTACCTCAACGGCACCGGCGTCGAGATCATGGCGGCCAGCGACAACGTTCTGCGCGGCGGGCTGACGCCGAAGCAGGTGGACGTGGACGAACTGCTCGGCGTGCTGCGCTTCGAGGTGCTGGCCGAGCCGCTGCACCCGGCCGCGGACCTGGCCGGCGGCGTGCGGGCCTGGCCGGTGCCGGTGCCGGACTTCCTGCTCCACGAGATCGCGCCGGGCGCGCGCACGGTCACGCTGGACGTGCCGGGGCCGCGCGTGGTGCTGGCCGTGGACGGGCCGGTTCGGGTGGACGACGGACAGACCGTGGTGGAGATCGCACCCGGCACCGCCGCGTTCTCCGGCGCGGACGCGGGCGCGCTGCGCCTCTCCGGCTCCGGCCGGGCGTTCGTGGCGGCCGTAGGCCTCTGACCTGGCCGTTCGCCTCTGACGGGAGTGCCCGCGCCGCCGCTCGTAGACCCGGTGCCCGCGCCGCCGCTCGTAGACCCGGTGCCCGCGCCGCCGCTCGTAGACCTGTGATCCAGGCGTCCCCCATGTCGCTGGAACGGCATGGGGGACGCCTGGATCATGCTGTCCCGGATCGTGTGCGCCATTTGCGTACCCGTGCGAATCCTGATTTTTATGGTTTTTGGTTGACAGGCTGGTTGCTGAGTGTGAGGCTATAACTACGCAAGGCCACGGGGTGGCCACGCGGACATGCCAAACCGGGGGGATGCACGGGGCGGTCGGGACTCACGTCACCGACCGCCCCGTGCGCATGTCCGGACCCCCGTTGACCAGCGCGATTCCTCGGTCACAACCGGCAACGCGTAAGGTAGTGGGTCGGTCATCGGTGACGTATCGACAGGAGCTTTCATGACCAGCACCCTTCCCGTCCGCCCCCAGACCGTCGCTGAGGGCGACTACAAGGTGGCCGACCTGTCGCTCGCCGCCTTCGGGCGCAAGGAGATCCAGCTCGCCGAGCACGAGATGCCCGGCCTGATGTCGATCCGCCGCGAGTATGCCGACGCGCAGCCCCTGCGTGGCGCGCGGGTGACCGGTTCGCTGCACATGACGATCCAGACCGCCGTGCTGATCGAGACGCTGACCGCGCTCGGCGCCGAGGTCCGCTGGGCGTCCTGCAACATCTTCTCCACCCAGGACCACGCCGCCGCCGCGATCGTGGTCGGCCCGAACGGCACCCCCGAGGCGCCGTCCGGCGTGCCGGTCTACGCCTGGAAGGGCGAGACCCTGGAGGAGTACTGGTGGTGCACCGAGCAGATCCTGCTCTGGCCGGACGGCAAGGGCCCGAACATGATCCTGGACGACGGCGGTGACGCCACGCTCCTGGTGCACAAGGGCGCCGAGTTCGAGAAGCTGGGCGCGGTCCCGGCCGTCGACACCGCCGACTCCGAGGAGTACGCGGTCATCCTCGCGACGCTGCACAGGTCGCTCGCCGAGGACGCGCAGCGCTGGACGAACATCGCCGCCGGCATCAAGGGCGTCACCGAGGAGACCACCACCGGTGTGCACCGCCTCTACGAGATGCAGAAGGAGGGGCAGCTGCTCTTCCCGGCGATCAACGTCAACGACTCGGTCACCAAGAGCAAGTTCGACAACAAGTACGGCTGCCGCCACTCCCTGATCGACGGCATCAACCGCGCCACCGACGTGCTCATCGGCGGCAAGGTGGCCGTGGTCTTCGGCTACGGCGACGTCGGCAAGGGCTGCGCGGACTCGCTGCGCGGCCAGGGTGCCCGCGTCATCGTCACCGAGATCGACCCGATCTGCGCGCTGCAGGCCGCGATGGACGGCTACCAGGTCGCCACGATCGACGACGTGGTCGAGACCGCGGACATCTTCGTCACCGCGACCGGCTGCTTCAACGTCATCACCGCCGACCACATGGCGCGGATGAAGCACAACGCGATCGTCGGCAACATCGGTCACTTCGACAACGAGATCGACATGGCCGGGCTCTACCGGCGCGCGGACGTCGAGCGGATCAACATCAAGCCGCAGGTCGACGAGTTCAAGTTCGGCGACGGCCACTCGATCATCGTGCTGTCCGAGGGTCGTCTGCTGAACCTCGGCAACGCGACCGGTCACCCGTCGTTCGTCATGTCGAACTCGTTCGCGAACCAGACGATCGCGCAGATCGAGCTGTTCACGAAGCTCGAGGAGTACCCGATCGGCGTCTACGTGCTGCCGAAGCACCTGGACGAGAAGGTCGCCCGCCTGCACCTGGACGCGCTCGGCGTGAAGCTGACCGAGCTGACCAAGGAGCAGGCGTCGTACCTCAACGTGCCGGTCGAGGGCCCGTACAAGTCGGACCACTACCGCTACTGATCTCCGGCGGATGAAGATCAGGGGCGCCCGGCCACGGTGGGGCGCCCCTGATCTCTCCTACTACCGCGCCCGTATCGCAGGTCGCAGCGGTGTTGTTCACGCACGCACAACAGGAGGGGCGGAGGACCGGCGTTTGCCGCCGCCGGAACCCACCCCTCCTGAGCGTCGATCCCTCGGTGAGCATGCGGGGAGCCGCCGGTTGCCGCCGATGGCGCCCTGACTTAGTGCTCATTAGGCCACTTGCAGACCGCGGATGCAAGTGCAGATTGATGCTGGCTTGTTGCACTCGACACCGCCGTGGCCTGCACTGTCCTAATCGGATCTTGCAGTAACGTATTGCCGATGGCCGTTAAGCCCAGCCCCACCACCCTACGACGGCAGCTCGGTGCTGAGCTACGACGCCTCCGCGAGGCCACCCGCCGCACCGTGGCCGACGTGGCGCGCTCGCTCGGCTGGTCGGAGAGCAAGCTCAGCCGCATCGAGACCGCGCACACCGGCATCCGCAACCGCGACCTCGACGCGCTCCTCGACACCTACGACGTCCCCGACGACGATCGCCGCCGGATCCACGCGGTCGCGGTCCAGTCCCGCCAGCGCGCCTGGTGGGAGGCGTACGGCGACGTGCTCCCGGACGCGTACGAGACCTACATCGGCTTCGAGGCCGAGGTGGTCCGGCTCCGCGCGTACGAGGCGCTGCTCGTGCCCGGCCTGCTGCAGACCGACGAGTACGCGCGGGAGATCTTCCGGACCGACGGCCTGCGCCCCGACGGACGCCCGGCCCGGGACGACGAGATAGAGCAGCGCGCCGCGGTGCGGCTGGCCCGGCAGGCCGTGATCGGCCGGCAGCCCGCACCCGACCTCCTCTGGGTGCTCGACGAGGCCGTGCTGCGCCGCCGCGTGGGTGGCCGCGAGGTCCAGCGACGTCAACTGGGTCGCCTGGTCGAGGTCGCCGACCGGCCGAACGTCACCATTCTGGTGGTTCCCTTCGACGCCGGCGCACACTCCGGGCTCGCCGGATCGTTCTGCATCATGGACTTCGCCGGTGGGCAGCGACTCGTCTACGCCGATTCTCGGACCGGCGGAACCTTCCGCGAACAACCCGAGGAAGTGGACGGATACGCGACCAGCTTCGAAGGCCTGCGTGACGTCGCGTTGCCGCCGGAGAAGTCGATCGAGTTCATCCGGGCGGCAGCGGGCGAGATATAACCCCCGAACCCTTTCAGAGAGGATGGTGGCGCGGATGCTTGCCGCGTCCCACAGCCATGCCCTGCCATGGCGCAAGAGCAGTCGAAGTTCCTCCAACGGCGCCTGTGTCGAGGTCGCCGCGATGCCCGAGTCGGTGCACGTGCGGGACTCCAAGGACCCGGACGGCCCGATGCTCACGGTCGGCCACGATGCCTGGACGCACCTGATCGGTGTCGTCTCCGGCGGTCGTATGGCCCGGTAACGGTACGCGGAAACACCCCCGGCGGACGTATCCGCTGGGGGTCCTATTCGTTCTCCGGCGGTGACGCCGCGCGCAGCGTGCTGGCCATCGGCGGCGGGGTCATGCCGGTCCAGTCCGGGAGCTGATGCTCGACCTGCCACGGCGGACGCGGCCAGGTCTGGCTGGGCCACGCCGCGCGCGCGTCCGGCGGGACCGGGGGCAGCGGGCGGAAGCCGGGCTGCGGCAGGCTCGGCCAGAGCGCGGCCGAGACCGACCGGTTGCGGGCCAGCCGGTGCGTGGCGCGGCGGTGCCGCTCGGCCAGGACCGCGGCCAGGAAGGCCCAGTCCGGGACGCCGGGCGGCGGTGGCGGCGCGGTGACGGACGCGACCTCGGTCGCGAGCGCGCGCCCGAGACGGCTGCGGTCCGGCTCGACGAGCGCGCTGCCCCGGGACAGGAAGTGCCGGACCGCGAGCGCCAGGTCGTCGCCGAGCCCGGTCAGATCCAGCGTGAGCGCCCAGCCGGCCAGCGCGGGCGGCATGCCCGGCACCCAGCCCCAGCTGGTCGCGGCGCGGTCGTGGATGACGATGGTGCCGGCCGCGAGGTCGCCGAGCCGCTTGCCGAGCGGGTTGGTCAGCATCGTGAACAGGCTGGCGACCCAGGTGACCAGCGGCAGCACCAGACCCGGCCACTCCAGCGCCACGCCGACCAGCGCGCGGGTGAACGCGTGCCGCAGCTGGATCGGGCCGCCGTCGTCGCGGACCACCCGGATGCCGACCAGTGACTTGCCGGCGGTCCGCCCGCCGGACAGCGTCTCCGCCACCGTCGGGTAGCCGACCAGCACCAGCGCGGTCACGATGATGGTCAGCGCGCTCATCACGGCCTCGTCCACCCGGTTGAGCAGGCCGGCGATGCCCAGCACCAGCACCAGCACGGTCGTGATGGTCAGCGCGAGCCCGATCTGCACCACGATGTCGACCGCGAGCGCGAGCACCCGCGACCCCGGCCGGGCCACCCGGATCTCGACCTCGACCGCCTCGCCGGAGATCAGGCCGCCGGCCGCCGCATTCCCGTCCGCCACGCGCACAGTGAAACACTATGCCGGACGGCCGTGGGCAGGGGGACTAGTGGATCTTGATGCGTACGTGGCGGAGCACGACGGCGAGTGGCGCCGGCTGGAGCAGCTCTCCCGTGGCCGCCGGCTGACCCCGCCCGAGGTCGACGAGCTGCTCGCGCTCTACCAGCGCGCCACCACGCACCTGTCCGTGGTCCGCAGCCGCTCACCCGACCCGATCCTGGTCGCCCGGCTGTCCCGGCTGGTGCTGACCGCGCGCGCCGCGATCACCGGCGGCCGGCGCCTGCGCCTCGCCGACGCCGGCCGGTTCCTCACGCACGGCTTCCCGCGGGCCGTCTACCGCGCCTGGCCGTGGTGGTCCGGCGTGGCCGTGTCGTTCAGCGCGCTCACCGCGTTCCTCATGTTCTGGGTCTCCACCAATCCGGAGAGCGCCGCCGCGTTCATCGGCGAGGAGCGGGCGCGCAGCCTGGTGGAGAGCGAGTTCGCCGGCTACTACACCGAGTTCATGCCGGGCTCGTTCGCGTTCCACCTCTGGACCCACAACGCGTGGCTGGCCGCGCAGTGCCTGGCCTCCGGCGTACTCATCGTCCCGGTGATCTGGCTCCTCTGGCAGAACGCGCTCAACATCGGCGTGGTCGGCGGCGTCATGATCGACCACGGCAGTGCCGACCAGTTCTTCGGCCTGATCACCCCGCACGGCCTGCTCGAACTCACCGGCATCTTCGTCGCCGCGGGCGCCGGCCTGCGCATCGGCTGGGCCTGGATCGCGCCCGGTCCCGACCGCACCCGCGGCCGCGCCCTGGCCGAGACCGCACGCGAGGGCATGGTCGCGGCCGTCGGACTGATCGGCCTGTTCGCGGTCTCCGCGCTGATCGAGGCCCTGGTCACCCCCGCTCCCATGCCCACCGCGTTCCGCATCGGCATCGGCGCCATGGCGTGGCTCGCCTTCCTCGGCTACGTCCTCGTCCTCGGCTCCCGCCCAGAGCCGACAACCCACTAGCCCGCCCACGTTCCCCCGCTGGTTGGGGGCTGCGCCGCTGGTTGGGGGCTGCGCTGCTGGTTGGGGGCTGCGCTGCTGGTTGGGGGCTGCGCTGCTGGTTGGGGGCTGTGCCGCTGGTCGCGGGCTCCGCCGTCGGTTCCGCGGTCCGGCATCGGTCTCGCGCTCCGGCGGGCCCACGAGCCGCCGGTCTGGCGATCCGGCAACGGTTGCGCACTCCGCGGGCTGTCTCGCGCCCGATCGACGTGCAAGCGTTCTCCTTGCACACGATCGTCCATCGTCGGTCCCGAATGTTGGGCGCAATTCTCGCGATGCGGATGGTCTTCCGAAAGGTGGAACATTGCGACCAGCCCGTGGACTTGATCACGGAACAGGGGTACCCGCCGCCCGAAATATCATATTAAAGCGACTAGATCTCGTGCTGGATCATGACTAGTGATACATGAAGCACCTTATGAGCTCTCCATAAGGTGCTTCATGTATCACTAGTCGATTCGCGATCGAATTCCTCGTGGTTCTGTCCGCCGTAGTTAGAGGTCGGAGTGCAAAACACGCATACCGACGCCACGAAACCCACCCATGCGAAGCAGTCGGGCCGACGCAACCCGGCCACTCGGGAAACCCTTCCCCGGAGCCCGAGGCGCGCGCCGGCGGCAAACCCGAGACAGGACCAGGAGGTTTATTAAGCGCGGCGAGCCAGCACTGCGTTGCCGCAGTCCGGGCGGCCTGACAAGGGCGGCGCTAAATAAGCCTCAACTGCGCTAATTTCCTCAATAAGGCCAGATGTCGGGCGCGGTGCGCCCGATATTTTGAAAGGGGCCTGCCGGGGTGCCTTACTGCATACCTCGGTGCCTGGGTAAGGAGCGCTAGGCAAGGTGGTGCATCACTGATCCTTCGGTGCCAGGGTTAAGAATGCCTCGCGCGCTGAGGCAGCAAATGACTGATCTCGGGCGTGGATCGCCCGCCCGGATGGCTTTCGACGTCGAGACCATGAGGATTATTCGGCGCGTAGCGCGCCGGCAGCGCTGGCCTGCAGCGACGCGGCGTCGGCTCAGCCCGCTGAATAAGCCTCATGGAGGCTTATTCAGCGCGGCGACCTAACGCCGTGTCGCCGCAGGCTAGCGCTGCCGGGGGCAGCGTGCTGAATAGCCCTCCATGAGGCTTATTCGGCGCCGCCCTCGTCAGACCGCGTGGCCTGCGGCAACGCGGTGCCGGTTCGCTGCGCTGATAAGCCTCCATGATGCCGGAACACCGGTCGATGCCAGAACCTCAGGCGCGAGGCGCAACCCGGGCCAAGGCATCCGGGCCGCTCACTGAACCTTCGGCGTCAGGGCGAGCGGTGCTCCGCAGCGGCGAACCCCTATAGCGTGAAATTTCGGGCGCGCAGCGCCCGGACCACCAGCGTCGCTCGCACCTCGACTCCGAAAGCTCAGCAAGGCGCATCGAGACCTCAGCAAGGCAGGCGCCGGTTACAGGCGGCCGGCTGCCTTGAGGGTGAGGTAAGCGTCGCTGACGCGGGAGGCGAACTCGTCCAGCGGAGCGTCGACCACGTCGACGCCGTGGCGGGTGAGCGCGGCGCGGACTCGGTTGCGCTCGGCGTACGCCTGGTGGGCGGCGGCCGCGGCATAGGCCTGCTCGGGAGTGTCCGGCGGGCGGGCGGTGAGTGCGGCCAGCGCGGGATCGTGCACGGACGCGAGGATGACCTTGTGGCGCGCGGCCAGGCGCGGCAGCACCGGGAGCAGCCCTTCGCCGAGCGGACCCGGTTCCAGCGTGGTGAACAGTACGACCAGCGCCCGCTTTCGTTCGCGTCGCAGGATCTCGCCGACGACCAGTTCGAAGTCGGTCTCGACCAGCGCCGGCTGCAACGGAGCGACCGCGTCCACCAGCCGGGGCAGCAGCGCTTCGCGTCCGGCACCGGAGACGGCGGCACGCACCGCGGTGTCCACGGCCAGCAGATCCACCCGGTCACCGGCCCGGGCGGCGAGCACGGCCAGCAGCAGCGCGGCGTCGATCGCCGCATCCAGCCGAGGCTCCCCGTGCTGCGGCACCCGCGCATCCGCCGGGGGAGTAACCGCGAAGGGATCCGCGCCGAAAGAAGCCGCGCCGGAAGGCGCCGCGCCGGAAGGCGCCGCGCCGGCGTGCCCTTCACCGGCGGGAGACACGCCGAACGGCGAGACACCGGACGGAGACGCGCCGAACGGCGAGACACCGGACGGAGACGCGCCGAACGGCGAGACACCGCCGGAAGGCTCGGAAAGCCCCGAAGCCCCGGCCAGCCACGAGCGCCGTCCCCCCGGCGCGGCCGTGCGGTCGACGCGGGCCGCCGACGTCCGGCCGGTGTCGATCACGCACAGCACCCGGCGGTCCCTCTCGGGGCGCCACGTGCGGACCAGCACGTCGGAGCGGCGCGCGCTGGCCCGCCAGTCGATCGAGCGGACGTCGTCGCCGACCACGTACTCGCGCAGCGCGTCGAACTCCGTGCCCTGCCCGCGGCCGCGGGTCACCGTGGACCCGTCCAGGATCCGCAGCCGGGACACCTTCTCCGCGAGGAACCGCCGCGACTCGAACCGCGGCAGCGTGCGCAGCGTCCACTCCGGCGTCACCGGACGGCCCGCGAGCTGCCGGAACGCGAGCCGCAACGGCCCGTGCGAGCGCACGGTGACGCGCACCGCGGGCCGGTCGCCGCGCCGGGTGGGCCGCAGCCGGTTCTCCACGACCGCGGTCTCGCCCGGCTCGACCTCCAGCCGGTGCACACCGCGTTGCGCCCCGGCCGACGGCACCCAGTCGTCGCGGATCTCGGCGCGCAGCGTGCGTACCCCCTGGTTGTGAATGTGCAGTTGAACGACGGCCGAGTCGCCGAGCCGGACCGCCCGCTGACCGGAACGGGTGAGCGTGACGTGCCGGAGCGCCGCCGCGGCCCGGAAGTCGAGCGCGGCCAGCGCGGCCACGGCCGTGAGCACGACGGCGAGGCCGATCCACGGCCACGGCCAGAGCGGCATGCTGAGGGCGCCGGCGGCCAGCAGCAGCGCGGCACGCCACGTGATCATCGTGGTGCCGGGACGGACGCGAGCACCGACTCCAGCACCGCGTCCGTGGTCACGCCCTCCAGCTCGGCCTCGGGGCGCAGCCGGACGCGGTGCCGGAGCGTGGCGCGCGCGACCGACTTGACGTCGTCCGGCGTGACGTAGTCCCGGCCGGCCAGCCAGCCCCACGCCTTCGACGTGTTCAGCAGCGCGGTGGCGCCGCGCGGGGACGCGCCCAGCTCGAACGCGGGCGAGACGCGGGTGGCGCGGCAGATGTCGACCATGTAGGCCAGCACCGGGTCCGCGACCGCGACCCGGGCGACGGCGGCACGCCCGGCGTTCAGGTCGGCGACCGTGGCGACCCGCTGGACGCCGGCGGCGGCGAGGTCACGCGGGTCGAAGCCGGCGTGGTGCGCGCGCAGCACGCCCAGCTCCTCGTCGCGGCTGGGCAGCGGCACGGTCAGCTTCAGCAGGAACCGGTCGAGCTGTGCCTCCGGCAGGGGGTAGGTGCCCTCGTACTCGACCGGGTTCTGGGTGGCGGCCACGATGAACACGTCCGGCAGTGGGCGCGGTGTGCCCTCGACCGAGACCTGCCGCTCCTCCATGACCTCCAGCAGCGCGGACTGGGTCTTCGGCGGCGTCCGGTTGATCTCGTCGGCGAGCAGCAGGTTCGTGAAGACCGGCCCGTTGCGGAACTCGAACTTCGCGGTGTGCGGGTCGTAGACGAGCGAGCCGGTCACGTCGCCGGGCATCAGGTCCGGCGTGAACTGCAGACGCTTCGCGTCCAGGTCGAGAGCCGCCGCCACGGTACGGATGAGCAGCGTCTTCGCCACGCCGGGCACGCCTTCGAGGAGGACATGACCGCGGCACAGCAGCGCGATGAGCACGCCGGTGACCACGGAGTCCTGGCCGACCACCGCCTTGGCCACCTCGGCGCGCAGCCGGTGCAGCGGCTCCCGGGCGTCGTCGGTGGTCGCCACCGCGAGCGCGTTCTGGGTCACCGGTCGTCTCCTTCGTGTGTCACGGCGGTGGTCAGCTCGTGCAGCGCGCGGGCCAGCCAGACCAGCTCACTGTCGTCGGTCACCTGGAAGTCGTACAGCACGCGGCGCACCTGGAGTTCGTCCGACCGCAGGTGCGCGGCGACGGCGGCGCTCAGGTCGGCGTCCGCGGTGAGCCGCAGCCGGTGGGTGAGCCGCTGCCGGGCGGCCTCGCGGAGTATCTCCGCGCTGTGCGGCGCCGCGCGCGCCCGCCGGTAGAGGCGGCCCCGGCCGAGCACGGTCTCGTGCGCGCGGACCTGGACCGGCAGCGGCTCCACGACCGGCGGGCCGAGGCGGCGGGCCCGCCACAGCGCGGTGGCCAGGGCGGCCGCGGCGAGCAGCACCAGCATGGCCCAGAACCAGGGCGGGAACGCGTCCAGCACCGGGTTGCTGTCCGGCGGGGACGGTCCGTCCGCGCGCTGATCCCCGCCCGGCGACTCGGGGTCGTCGTCGCCCTGTCCGCCGCCCGGCCGGGGGCTGCCGGTCGGGCCGGGCCGGTCGTAGGGGCCGGTAGTGGAGCTGTCGTCCGGGACGTCGGGGTAGAGCGACGGTGGCGCCTCCGGGCCCTCCGGCCGGGACGAGGCGTAGAGCGGCGGCGGCTCCAGCCGGTGCCGGTCCAGCCAGATCATCCGCCCGCGCGCGCCGAGCAGCCCGACCGCGAGCCGTTCGTTGCCGTGCTCGCGGATCCGGTCGTTACGGAACGGGTCGCCGGCGCCGATCACGTACGTCTCGGCCGCGAGGTCGTGCGCGCGGATCAGGCCGTGGCCGTAGCAGGCCGGGCCGCTGCCGGCGTAGCGCTGGCGGAGCGCGGCCGCGGTCCCGGCGTCGCGGGCCTCGTCGATGCGGCACGGCGCCGGCTGCTCCGCGTCCGGCGGGACCGCCTTGGTGGTCCACCGCCGGCTCTGCGCGGTGATGCCGAGCCCGGCCGCGCGCAGTGCCGGGCCGGCGGGCGCGACCAGCACGATCCGGGTGGTGGGCGGCAGGAGGTCGAGCATGCGCAGGTATTCCGGGTGGATCGCCTCGGGCGCCGGGATGAACAGCGTGGCGTTGCCGCGGTACGCCTCGACCAGCGCGTCCGAGGTCCGGGTCAGGTGCTTCACGTCGACGCCGGAGCCGCGCAGGGCCCGGTCCAGCGCGCTGCCGCCGACCGCGGACGTGACGGCCGGGGACAGGTAGTCCTCCGCGGACGGGTCCGGCTCCTCGATCGCGTAGGTGACGCCGGTGGTCAGCAGCAGGAGCAGCGCGATCGTGACCGGGATGATGATCCGGTAGCGGCGTTTCACCGGTCGCCATCCTTCAGCGCCGCGCCGAGCTCGGTGGAGAGGTCCCGCATGCGCCGGTCGTGGCCGGGCTCGGCCGGGCGCTGGCCGTACCAGATGTCGGAGAAGATCGTCCCGGCGGTGCGCAGCGGCCCGTCGAGCGCGGGCCGGGCGCGCGCGGCGGCACCGGCCAGCTCGGTGACGGTCCACTCCGGGTGGTGCTCGATGACGTGCTGCTCGACCAGCTCGCGGACCATCGCGCGGTGCCGTTCCCGGACCGCCTCGGCGTATCGGCCCTCGGCGGCATACCGGTCGGCGAGCGTGGTCAGCGAGCGGGACGGCATGGTCGGCAGCGTGTCGATCTCCACGGTCTCGACCGCGTCGGCCGGGGCCGGGCGCGGCGTGCGCCGGCGGCGCTTCCACCGCCATCGGGGCAGGCGCGGGCGGGGGAGGCGGCGCGGCACCCAGGCCGGGTACGCGTACCAGAGGATCGCGACCACGAACGCGGTGATCAGCAGGATCAGCATGGCGGTGCCGGCGCCGATCGCGTCGTCGATCGTCCCCACCGTCTCGGTCCACCACCGGCTGAAACTCATGCCGGGCTCCCGGCGATGCGCCGGTGCCGCCGGGTGGTCGCGCGCCCGCTCACGGCAGCGCCCCCTGTGCGAGCGAGGCCGGGGTGACCGGCCCGTGCGTGCGGGCCCGGGCGAGCCGGATGTCCAGCCCTTCGGTCCGCATGCGGGTCTCCAGGTAGACGACCGCGTCGAGGCAGGCGAGCGTGGGGTAGGCGATCGTGTTCGCCAGCGTCCAGACGACGAAGCCGAGCGGCGCGGCCCAGGCCGGGTGGGTGAGCCCGAGCAGGTCCATGGTGTAGACGCCGGAGATCGCGAGCGCGATGCGCATGGCCAGCCAGCCGGCCGCGCCCAGCAGCCGGACCCAGACCCCGCGCGCGCTGTGCCGGGTCGCGATCGACACCCCGCGCGCGATCGCGCGCCCGGCCGGCACCCGGTCCACCAGCAGCACCGGGATGATCAGGCCGGTCAGCCCGTAGACGATGGGCCAGACCGCGACCGTGGACCCGGCGAAGAGCGTGAGCACGCCGACGAGCGCGGCGACTCCCACGATCGGGCCGAGCCGGAGTCCGCGCGGGGTGAGCACCCGGCGGGCGGGCAGTCGCGTGCCGAGCAGCGCGGCCGACGCTGCCCGCGCGGCGAACCCGCCGAGCAGCAGGATCGCGATCGCCTCGGTGGCCGCGCCGACCACCAGCAGGACCCAGAACCGATCAAGATCTTCCCACTGGGGTACGTACGTGGGCGGGTGCGCGTTGGCCCAGATCCGGACCGGGGCGAGCGCGATCTGCTCCGCGGCGGCCAGCAGCAGGCCGGCAGGCAGCAGGGCGCGCGCGTTGTCGCGCAGCACGCCGACCGCGGCGTCCAGCAGCTCACCGACGGTGAGGGGACGCAGCGGAAGCGCGGCGGACGGGCCGGCGTGATCCAAACCGAGGGCTCCCTGGGACGGGGATTGCTGGGGCAATCCTGGCACGCCCGCACACACCCGGCCGCCGGGTGCCCAGGTCACGGAAAAACCGCCCGGAAGATCCTAAGATCACCCGATTCGGTACGGACGGTTGGCAAGGACCGTCGGCGGGCGTCACGCGGTTCCGGGCGAGGAAGTGCGATATTGGACGCCATGAGAGCCCGGGTCCTGGTGGTCGACGATGATCCAGCGTTGGCGGAGATGCTCGGCATCGTGCTGCGCAGCGAGGGATTTCTGCCGTCGTTCGTGTCCGACGGTGAGCGCGCACTCGCCGCGTTCCGCGAGAGCAGGCCGGACATCGTCCTGCTCGACCTGATGCTGCCCGGTATGAGCGGGATCGACGTGTGCCGGTCGATCCGCTCCGAGTCCGGTCTGCCGATCGTGATGCTGACCGCGAAGAGCGACACCGTCGACGTGGTCCTCGGCCTGGAGTCCGGCGCCGACGACTACGTGGTGAAGCCGTTCAAGCCGAAGGAGCTGGTCGCCCGCATGCGGGCGCGGCTGCGCCGGGGCGAGGACGCGGCGCCGGAGCTGCTGACGATCGGCCCGCCGACGAACCAGATCACGATCGACGTGCCCGCGCACACGGTCAGCCGCGACGGCGAGGAGGTCAAGCTCACGCCGCTGGAGTTCGACCTGCTGGTGGCGCTGGCCCGCAAGCCGCGCCAGGTCTTCACCCGCGAGGTGCTGCTGGAGCAGGTGTGGGGTTACCGGCACGCGGCGGACACGCGGCTGGTCAACGTGCACGTCCAGCGCCTGCGCGCCAAGATCGAACCGGACCCGGAGCGACCGGAGATCATCTTGACCGTCCGCGGCGTGGGCTACAAGGCGGGGAACGGCTAGCCTGTACGGCGTTGTGACCCGTAGCTCTCCGATGACGCTGATCCGACGACTCGCCGCCTCCCGCGCGGTCGCCGCGCTGGGTGCTGCCCTGGTCCGGCTGCGCGACTCCGGTCCCGGCCGGGTCGTCGGCGGCTGGTGGCACGCGCTCGCCTGGCGGGCCGGCCGGGTCGCGGCCGTCGTCCGTCAGGCCTGGCGCCGCTCGCTGCAGCTGCGCATGGTCGCCATCACGCTCATCGCGTCCAGCGTGCTGGTCGGCGTGTTCGCGTTCGTGGTGGCCAACCGGGCCAGCACGATCCTGCTCGACCAGGCCACCGCGAACGCGGAGGCGCAGCTCAACGCGGGCGAGATCTGGGCCGACTCGCAGCTCGGCGTGCACAACCAGGCGTTCGACCCGGAGTTGCAGAGCACGATGCTGAGCACGGTCGGTTACCTGGTCGGCGGCGAGACCAGCCAGGTCAGCGGCCGGATCTGGTCGCTCCGGGCGTACGGGGTGTCCGGCCTGCAACCGGTCACCGCGCCGCAGGTCGACGACGTCTCCCAGGTGATCACCCGCGAGCTGGAGACCAGCGTCGCGACCGAGGGCCCGTCGTCGCAGATCCGGACCGCGTCGCTGAACGGCGGCGAGCCGCAGAAGTACCTCGTCTACGGCACGCCGGTGCTCACCGGCTTCGGCCAGGTCGAGCTGTACTACGTGGTGCCGCTGACCGCGGAGGACCAGGCGGCCAACGAGATCCGCACGACCGTGCTGGTCACCGGCGCCGCGCTGGTGGTGCTGCTGGTCATCCTGACCGCGCTGGTCACCCGCCTGGTGGTGGCGCCGGTCCGGGTCGCGGCCCGCACCGCGCAGCGCCTCTCGGCCGGCCTGCTCGATCAGCGGATGGCGGTCAACGGCGAGGACGACCTGGCGCTGCTCGGCGCGTCGTTCAACCAGATGGCGGCGAACCTGCAGCGGCAGATCGTCCGGCTGGAGGAGATGTCCCGGCTCCAGCGCCGCTTCACCTCGGACGTCTCGCACGAGCTGCGGACGCCACTGACCACGGTGCGGATGGCCGCCGACCTGATCTTCGCGGAGCGCGACGAGTTCGACCCGGCGGTCGCGCGCAGCGCCGAGCTGCTGCAGAACGAGCTGGACCGCTTCGAGAACCTGCTCACCGACCTGCTGGAGATCAGCCGGTTCGACGCCGGGTTCGCGATGCTCGACTCCGAGCCGACCGACCTGGTCCCGATCGTGGAACGGGTGACCGAGCGCCTGGCCGGGCTGGCCGAGCGCGTCGGCGTACCGCTGGATGTCGAGTTCCCGGAGACGCCGATCGTCGCGGAGGTCGACCCGCGCCGCGTCGAGCGGATCCTGCGGAACCTGGTCGGCAACGCGATCGAGCACGGCGAGGGCAAACCGGTCCGGGTGCGCATGCGCGCGGACGAGTCCGCCGTGTCGATCACGGTCCGCGACCACGGCGTGGGCCTGAAGCCGGGCGAGGAGAAGCTGGTCTTCAACCGGTTCTGGCGCGCCGACCCGTCCCGGGCCCGGCAGACCGGCGGCACCGGTCTCGGCCTGTCGATCAGCGTGGAGGACGCGCGCCTGCACGGCGGCTGGCTGGAGGCGTGGGGCGCGCCCGGCGCGGGCGCCCAGTTCCGCCTGACCCTGCCGAGCCGCGCCGGTGACCGGCTCACCGCGGCGCCGCTGCGCCTGGTCCCGGACGATCTGCCGCCGCGCGCGACCGAGTCACCGCTGGCCGTGAGCGAGCTGCGCCGGGTCACCGAGGAGGTGCAGTCGTGAGAAGGGTCACAGCCACCGCGGCTGCGGTGCTGCTGCTGACGGCCGGGCTGACCGGCTGCGGCATCCCCGGAGAGACCGACGTGCAGGTGCACGGCGAGAAGCCGTCGCCGGACGCCCCGGGCGGCGTCGACCCGATCATGCCGATCGACCGGTCGAACGGCACCACGACCTCGGCCCAGCTCGCCGTGACCTCCATGCTGGCCGCGTCGGCCGGCGACCAGGAGAAGGCGGTGGACCGCGCGCGGTCGTTCCTCTCGCCGGCCCGGCAGCCGGGCTGGAAGCCGTCCAGCGAGATCAACATCGTTCGGCTGACGGAGCCGATCGTGACCACCGCGCTGGAGTCGTACACGACGGTCGTGATCAAGGTGCAGCACCTCGGCGTGCTGACCGCGAACGGCTCGGTGGAGCCGCCGAACAACGAGGAGACCGAGTACACGTTCACGGTCAGCCAGATCGCGGGGCAGACCGGCTACTGGGTGCTCGACGCGCCGCCGCTGCTGCTGCTCCCGGACACGGAGCTGGAGAACCGGTACACCAGAGCGCCGGTCTACTTCTGGAACAAGGAGCGGACCGCGCTCGTACCGGACCTGCGCTGGCTGTCGCTGAGCGTCTCCGTCGAGCGCCGCCCCACCGAGCTGCTGGAGTGGCTCGGCGTCGGCCCGTCCGCGCTGGTCGGTCAGGCGGCCGACGGGCTCCCGGCGAACGTCAAGCCGAAGGGCAACGTGCCGAAGGCGGCGGACGGCGACCCGCTGGAGGTGAACCTGAGCGCCGAGGCCGGCGCGCTGGACGACGACGCGATCTGGCAGCTCGGCGCCCAGCTGCACTGGACGCTGCGCGACTACGCCGGCGACGGCGTCCAGGTGAAGGTCGAGGGCCAGGCGCGGGCCACGTTCGCCGCCGACGCCCGCGTGCTGGGCGCGAACCCGTCGTCGGAGCTGATCGACGACCCGAGCCGGTTCGCGATCTACGACGGCCGGATCACGCGGATGGGCGGCACGCAGACCCAGGCCCCGGTCCCGACCGGCGACACGCCGCTGGTCACACCGGAGACGAACACCGGCGTCAGCGTCGCGTCGTTCTCCCGGTTCGGTCAGCGCACGGTCGGCGCCTGGGTGCGCGATCGGGGCAACGGCGAGGGCCGGGAGCTGGTCATCAACGCCGAGGCCCCGACCAAGCTGCTGCGGATCCCGCTCGGCGACGCCGCGGCCGGCCGCCCGGTCTGGCTCTGGACGCCGGGCGCGACCGCGGACCAGCGGCCGGAGAGCCTGATCGGCCTGATCGTGGTGAACGGGCGGCTGCAGCAGTTCGGCACCCAGGAGGCGCGACTGACGCCGGTCGCGCTGAGCAGTCAGCCGGGCCCGGGGATCACGGCCATGGCGGTGTCGTACGACGGCCAGCGGATCGCGCTGGTCTCCGGCGGCCGGGTGTTCGTCACCGCGCTGATCCGCGCGGACGCCGGCGTCAAGGCCGGCACCGTCATACGCGAGGTGCCCACGTCGCTGACCGCCATCACGGCCGTGGACTTCGCGGGCGAGGATCTGCTGATGGTGGCCGGCCAGAACGGGTCGCAGAGCGCGGTCGTCGAGGTCACCGTGGACGGCGTGGACGAGCAGGACCGGGCGACCGGCCTCGGCTCCGCGCAGGTCACCTACCTCGCGGCGTACCCGGTGAACCCGGCCCGGCCGAACAGCGGCGGCAGCCAGGCGGCCTACGTCGCGAACAACCTCGCCTACAACCTGCTGTCCACCTCGCTCCAGATCGAGACGAGGCAGCTGTCGCAGCCGCCCGCGGATGCGGTGGACAACAAGATCAGCGCCCCGTTCTTCCTGGAGTGAGACGCGCCCCCTACGGTGCGTGATCAAGCCCTATCCTTCCGGGAATGCGCGCCGGACTCTGGGCCACGCTGACCGATCTGGTGCTGCCGTCCGCCTGCGCGGGCTGCGGCGCCACCGGCCGGGCACTGCGCCGCGCGGTCTGCGCCGAGTGCGCGGCCGCGCTGCGCGGGCTCCGGCCGTTCGCCACCCGCCCCGACCCGGCGCCGTCCGGCTTCCCGCCGTGCGCCGCGCTCGGGCCGTATGCGGGCGTGCTGCGCGCCGCCCTGCTCGACTACAAGGAACGCGGCCGGCGGTCCCTGGCCCGCCCGCTGGGCATGCTGCTCGGCGACGTGGTGGCCGCGGCCGCGCCCGGCCCGGCCGTGGTACTGGTGCCGGTCCCGTCCACGCCGCGGGCCGTCCGGGAGCGGCAGGGCGACCACCTGGCCGCGCTGGCCGGCTGGGCCGCGTCCCGGCTGCGTGCGGCGGGCGTGCGCACCACGGTGGCCCGCCCGCTGACCGCCCGGTCCCGCGCGGACTCGACGGAACTCTCCGCGGCCGGGCGGCTGGCCGAGGCGACGGCCAAGTTCGGGCTCCGCGCACGGGCGGCGGCCCGGCTGCGCGACACGCCCGGGCCGACAATCCTGATCGACGACATCGTGACCACCGGGGCGACGCTCGCGGTGATCGCGGAGCGGTTGCGGGCGGCCGGCGTGGCGGTGACCGGCGCCGCCGTGCTCGCCGCAACGTTGAGGCGCACGCCTTTGTCCCCCGAACGTGCCGGATGCGCGAATCTTCTCGACACGGTCTTGGGAACGGAGCGTGACGCAAGCCGGAACACGGGTTAGCGTTTGTATAGCGGGGGTATGACCCCAAGATCTACCGCCGCTGGGGCGATTTTCCGTGCCCCGCTGGCCGGGCAGGTCAGCACCGCGGTCGGCCGCGCAGGCCGGACCGCCCGCCGAGAGGAGGCTACGCCGCGTTTTCGGAGGCCGGTCGAGATTCCCCAGCGCGCCGCCGTCATGCAGGTGACCGCGCCGGACCGTTCTCCGCCTCGTCAGACCAGTTCAAGCCCAGATCTGTGGCCGCCGGATCTCCGGTGGTCTCTCAGAATCGATCATGGGAGGTCACGCGTGGACATTGTCGTCAAGGGTCGGAACGTTGAGGTGCCGGACCACTACCGGGTGCACGTCGCCGAGAAGCTCGAAAAGATCGAGCGCTACGACCAGAAACTCATCCGCGTCGACGTCGAGCTGTTTCACGAGCGCAATCCGCGCCAATCCGATCACTGCCAGCGAGTCGAGATCACGGTCGTCTCCCGCGGCCCGGTGATTCGCGCCGAGGCATGTGCCGCCGACTTCTACAGCGCCCTGGACAGCGCCATCGCCAAGCTCGAAGCCCGGCTCCGCCGGTCCGCCGATCGCCGCCGCGTGCACCGCGGCCGCCGCACCCCGGTCTCGGTCGCGGCCGCGACCGCCGGGCTTCCGGCCGAGGGCTTCGCCCCGCTGGGCGGCGGGCCCGCCACCCTGGTCAAGGAGCGGGAGTCCGAGCCCGAGATCGACGACGATCAGCCCTGGCACGTCGTCCGCGAGAAGGAGCACTCCTCGATCCCGATGAGCGTGGACGACGCGCTGTTCCAGATGGAACTCGTCGGCCACGACTTCTATCTCTTCATGGACAAGGAGACCGGCCGCCCGAGCGTCGTCTACCGGCGCCGCGGCTACGACTACGGCGTCCTCTCACTCGAGGCCTGACGCTTCCGCGAATCCACCACCGGGCGCCTCTCTCGTGTCCGCGCACGCACAAGGTCCATGATCGAGGCGTCATTCACGTCGTTCCAACGACGTGAATGACGCCTCGATCACCAGGTGGGGCGGCGGGTGGTCAGCGCTCGGGGGCTGCGGTGCGGCTGAGCAGGTCGGAGGCGACCATGGCGAACAGCACGTCGTCGACGCGGCGGCCGTCCGCGGCGGGCAGTCGCGAGCGGTGGTAGCCCTCCCGCTGGAAGCCCGCCTTCTCCAGCACGCGCTGCGAGCCCGCGTTCTGTGGGTTGGTGCCGGCGACCAGCCGCGCGATCGACGTCTCCGCGAACGCCCAGAGCGCCACCAGCTGCACGGCCCGGGTGGGGAAACCGCGGCCGCGCCACTCCGGCAGCATCGCGTACCCGATCATCGCCTGCCCGGTGTTGCGCTCCTGGTAGTAGAGCCCGATGTCGCCGGCCGGCCGGCCGGTCGCGGTGTCCACGATGACCAGGTCGGCGCGGTCGCCGGCCAGCCAGTGCGCCTGCGATCGGGCGCACCGGAGCGCGATCTCCCGCCGGTCCGGCGCGACCGCCGGCACGCTGGTCGCGACCACGTCCGGCTGGTTGAGCAGCGTGTGCAGGAAGTCCTCGTCGCCGGGCCGCAGCGGCCGCAGCGTGACCACGCCGTCGCTCAGCTCGCCGCCGGGCAGGTCCGGCAGCCACCGCGCGACCGGTCCGGCCGGGTCGCCGGCGAGCCGGGCGAACGCCACCAGGTCGGTCCGGGAACCGTCCCGGTCCGGTGCGACGCCGCGGCGCACCGCCTCGCGCTGGAACCCGGCCGCGAGCGCGACGCGCTGACTGGCGACGTTCTCCAGCTCGCTGAGCAGCTCCAGCCGGGCGAAGCCGTGCGCGAACGCGTGCGCGCTCAGCGCCACGGTCGCGGCGGTCGCGATGCCCCGGCCACGGGCCCACGGCGCGACCCAGTAGCCGACCTCGGCCTGTGCCCGCTCCCGGACCACCCGGTGCAGGCCGATCGTGCCGGCCAGCCGGTCGGTGGCCGGGTCGGCGACCGCCCAGACGCCGCCGCCCTGCCGCCACTCCGCCTCCGCGCCCTCCTCGATCCACCAGAGCGCGTCCGCCTCCGTGTACGGCCGGGGCAGCAGCGGCAGGAACCGCTGGGTCAGCGGGTCGGAGCAGGCCGCGACCACGTCGGGGGCGTCGGAGCGGCGCAGCGGGCGCAGCCGGACCCCCTGATCCTCGACGGTCGTCCGGTCCATCGTGCTCACCTCGCTGTCCGGTCGAGATCGGCGGGGACCAGGCCGGCCGCCCACACGTCGCGGCGCTCACCGCGGTGCGGGAGCGCCGACCGGCGCACGCCCTCGACGGTGAAGCCCGCCTTCTCCGCCACCCGGCGGGAGGCCGCGTTGCCGACGTGCGCGAGCCACTCGATGCGTTCCAGCCCCAGCGTCTCGAACCCCCACTCGCAGACGGTACGCAGTGCGGCCGTGGTGTACCCACGACCCCGGGCGCCGGGCGCGGCGGAGAAGCCGACGTCCGCGAAGAGCGGGTCATCCGGCGTGGTCATCCGTAGATCCATGTTCCCGGCGTAGGCGTCGTCCGGCCCGGCGAAGACGAACATCGCGGCGGTCCCGGCCATCCACTGCGCCGGCTGGTAGCCGAGCGAGAACCCGGCCGCGTCGGCCAGCGTGTAGTTCTCCGGCACCGTGGTCCAGCGCAGCGTCTCAGAGTCGAGGCAGGTCTCGACGATCGCGGCCAGATCCCGCTCCTCGGCCGGCCGCAGCCGCACGCCGCCGGGGCCGGTCAGCACCGGGCGTGGGTTGCCGAAGACGCGGGCGCGCCGGGCCGCGAGCGCGATCGCGGGGGAGTCCGGCCGGCCGGACTCGATCAGGTCGCCGGGCAGCAGTGACGCGGTCCACCGGTCCGAGCGGGTGCCGTCCGGCGCGGTGCGCACGGCCCGGCCGGTGCCCTCCATGGTGAAGCCGAGGCGCAGCGCGGTGACCCGGGACGCGTGGTTGCCGACCCGGGCGCGCCAGCCGACGAGACCGAGCCCGAGCTCGGCGAAACCCCACTCCAGCAGCGCGCGGCCGGCGCGCTCGGCGATCCGGCCGCCGCGCGCACCGGCCGCGACCCAGAAGCCCAGTTCGGCGTACCCCCGCTGCTGGTCGATCTTGGTCAGGGCCACCGATCCCAGCAGGCCGCCGTCCGTAGCGCCGAAGACCCCGAGGTGCAACCCGAGGCTGGCGTCGCGTTGCGCGGGCGCCCGGTGCAGCACGAATTCCGCGGTCACGGCCGGGTCGGTGGGCAGAGCCAGCCAGCGCTGCACCTCGGGGTGCGAGGCCTCACGGTGGAGCGCGTCCACGTCGGCCGGCTCCCAGGCGCGCAGTCGCAAGCCGCCAGAAATGATCTCCACGGGCTTCATGCGGTCATCCTCACCCATGGGTCCGAGATCCCCAACCTCCTTTCCCGGGTACGGGACGCGGCCGATAATCTGCCCTCAGCGAACTCACAGGTGTTTTTTGTCTGATTCGGGCGACTATCGGGAGCCGCGGTAGTCGCTTCTGCCGCTCCGCGCCCTACGATGGTTCGGCAGACTGTGTAGGGAGCGTTGACCCGTGTCGATTCTGGAAAGAGTCCTCCGCGCCGGTGAAGGCCGGATGGTGCGGCGGCTCAAGGCCATCGCGGACGCCGTCAATTCGATCGAGGATCAATACACTGACCTCACGGATGACGAGCTGCGCGACCTGACCGAGCAATACCGTGAGCGGCTGGCCGAGGGCGAGTCGCTCGACGACCTGCTCCCCGAGGCGTTCGCCACGGTCCGTGAGGCCGCGAAACGCGTGCTCGGCCAGCGGCCTTATGACGTCCAGCTGATGGGCGGCGCCGCGCTGCACTTCGGCAACATCGCCGAGATGCGCACCGGTGAGGGCAAGACCCTGACCTGTGTGATGCCGGCCTACCTGAACGCGTTGTCCGGGGACGGCGTGCACATCATCACCACGAACGACTACCTCGCGCAGCGCGACGCCGAGACCATGGGCCGGATCCACCGGTTCCTCGGCCTCACCGTCGGCGTGGTCCTGCCGAACCGGCCGGCCGCCGAACACCGCGCGGCGTACGAGTGCGACATCACCTACGGGACGAACAACGAGTTCGGCTTCGACTACCTGCGCGACAACATGGCGTGGTCGGCGGCCGAACTGGTGCAGCGCGGCCACAACTTCGCGATCGTGGACGAGGTCGACTCGATCCTCATCGACGAGGCCCGGACCCCGCTGATCATCTCCGGCCCGGCCGAGCACTCCGCCCGGTGGTACGGCGAGTTCGCGCGCGTCATCAAGCGCCTCCAGCGCGGCAAGGACGGCGAGGGCGACTACGAGGTCGACGAGGCCAAGCGCACGGTCGCGATCACCGAGCGCGGCGTCGCCCGGGTCGAGGACCAGCTCGGCATCGACAACCTCTACGAGTCGGTGAACACGCCTCTGGTCGGTTACCTCAACAACGCGATCAAGGCCAAGGAGCTCTACAAGAAGGACAAGGACTACATCGTCAACGACGGTGAGGTCCTGATCGTCGACGAGTTCACCGGTCGCGTCCTGCACGGTCGCCGCTACAACGAGGGCATGCACCAGGCGATCGAGGCGAAGGAGGGCGTCGAGATCAAGCAGGAGAACCAGACGCTCGCCACGGTCACCCTGCAGAACTTCTTCCGCCTCTACAACAAGCTCTCCGGCATGACCGGTACGGCGCAGACCGAGGCCGCGGAGTTCAACAAGGTCTACAACGTCGGTGTGGTCACCATCCCGACGAACCGCCCGATGATCCGCGAGGACCACCCGGACGTCATCTACAAGACCGAGAAGGCGAAGTTCCACGCGGTCGTGGAGGACATCGCCGAGCGCCACCAGAACGGCCAGCCGGTCCTGGTCGGCACGGTCTCCGTGGAGAACTCCGAGATCCTCTCGACGCTGCTGCGCAAGCGCGGCATCCCGCACCACGTGCTGAACGCGAAGTTCCACGCCCAGGAGGCGGAGATCATCGCGCAGGCCGGCCGGCGGGGCGGCGTCACGGTCGCCACCAACATGGCCGGCCGAGGCACCGACATCCTGCTCGGTGGCAACCCCGAGCACCTCGCGACCGCCGAGCTCCGGCAGCGCGGCCTCGACCCGGTCGAACACGCCGACGAGTACGAGAAGACGCTGGAGGAGATCCTCCCGCGCTGGAAGCAGGAGTGCGACGCCGAGGCCGATGAGGTCATCGCGGCCGGCGGGCTCTACGTGCTCGGCACCGAGCGCCACGACTCCCGCCGCATCGACAACCAGCTGCGCGGTCGTTCCGGCCGCCAGGGCGACCCGGGCGAGTCCCGGTTCTACCTGTCGCTGCAGGACGACCTGATGCGCCGCTTCCGGGCCGGTGCGGTCGAGGCGGTCATGGACCGGCTCAACATCCCCGAGGACGTGCCGATCGAGTCGAAGATGGTCAGCCGCCAGATCAAGAGCGCGCAGACCCAGATCGAGGGCCAGAACGCGGAGATCCGCAAGAACGTCCTCAAGTACGACGAGGTCATGAACAAGCAGCGCCAGGTGGTCTACGCCGAGCGCAGGCGAGTGCTCAACGGTGAGGACCTGCACGACCAGGTCCGCCACATGCTCGACGACACCATCACGGCGTACGTGCAGGGTGCGACGAGTGCCGGTTACGGCGAGGACTGGGACCTCGAGCAGCTCTGGACCAGCCTGAAGCAGCTCTACCCGGTCGGCCGGACCATCGAGGACCTGGCCGAGGAGGCCGGCGGCGAGGTCAACCACATCGACCCCGACTTCCTCCTCACCCAGATGAAGGAAGACATCCACGACGCCTACGACCGCCGTGAGCAGGAGCTCGGGCCGGAGGCTCTGCGCGAACTGGAGCGTCAGGTGCTGCTCGCGGTCATCGACCGCAAGTGGCGCGAGCACCTCTACGAGATGGACTACCTGCAGGAGGGTGTCGGGCTCCGCGCCTACGCCCAGCGTGACCCGCTGGTGGAATATCAGCGCGAGGGCTTCGACATGTTCCAGCAGATGATGGAGGGCATCAAGGAGGAGGCGGTCGGCTTCCTCTTCAACCTGGAGGTCCAGGTCGAGGAGACCCCGACGGTCGACGTCAGCAACGCGCAGGCGCTGCCCCGCGTCGGTGGCGGCACCGCCGCCCCCGCCGCGCCGGCCGAGGCCGAGCCGGAGACGCAGGTCGAGGTCCGCGCCAAGGGCCTCGGCGGCGGGCGCACCCAGCGCCAGCCCCTGCAGTACTCCGCGCCGACCATCGACGGTGCGGCCGGCTCCGGCGCGGTCGAGATGCAGCGTCAGGCACCGGCGCTCGGCGGGGACAGCCCGGCCGGTGGCTCCCCGTCGCCGCGCGAGGCCGCCCGCCGCGCCCCGGTGACCGGCAGCGGCCAGCCCGCCGCCTCCAACGGCCCGTCCCGCAACGCGCCCTGCCCCTGCGGTTCCGGCAAGAAGTACAAGCGCTGCCACGGCGCGCCCGGCAACGACTGATCCACACCGCTTCACCAGCCGGCTCGGCCTCCTCGGCCGAGCCGGCTTCTTTCTGTCCTCAGCCCTCCGGCCGCCCGGTCACGCCGTTTCCCGCCCGGTCACGCCGTTTCCCGCGTGGACGAGTCGCCGATGACGCACGGTGCTCCTCCGTGGATGCGAGGTTCAAGGTGCACGTGGGTGCCTCGCTCAACGTCGGTCTGATTCCGGAGGAGATCATCGAGGCGATGCTGCACGCCGCCGTCTACGCCGGTTTTCCGCGGGCACTGAACGCCACCTTCGCCGCGAAGGAGGTCTTCGACAGCCGGGGAATTCGGCCCTCCTCGGGGTCCTCGACCGCCGAGCGGGAATGAGCCCGGTGCGACACGCCGTCGCTACCGGCCCGGGTCAGCGCACAAGCACCGCCACGGTACGGACGCAAGGCCCCGCCGGCTACGGGAAGAAGGATCGGAGTGCGGCGGCGACCTGGCCGGCGTCCTCGGTCGGCAGGGTGTGGTGGGTGGCGTCGGGCAGAAGTGCCGTGGTGACCCGGGGGAGACGGTCGGCCCGGGCGCGCAGCCGTGCGGGGTCGTGGGAGCGGCTGCGTGCGGCGACCAGCACGAGCGTCGGCACCGCGAGCCGTTCCGGTTCCGCGGGCCGGCGCGGCATGACCGGGCTGGGCATCCGGCCGGCCTGGGCGGCGAGAGCGAGCCGGCGAGTGGCCGGATCCAGTGGGCGACCCCGCGTCTCCCAGGTCAGCAGCGAATCGAGCACACGCGGGAAACGCAGGAACAGCGTCGGTACGCCGCGGAGCAGGTAGCCGGGTGCCATCGGGGCGAAGACGTCCGACGGGTCCAGCAGCGCCAGGTGATCGACGCGTTCCGGCCGGCTCAACGCGTAGGTGAAGGCCTGCCAGCCGCCGTAGGAGTGACCGGCCAGGTGCGTGCGGTGCAGGCCGAGGCCGTCCAGGACGGAGTCGAGCCAGGCGAGCGGGTCGGGGGCCGCGGTCGCGGACTCGGACAGGCCGGCCTCCGCGACCCGGTCCGGCGCGTAGATCCGGAACCGTCCGGCGAGTTCCCGTGCCAGTGCGAACCAGACGGTGGAGCTGCCGCCGCCGCCGTGCAGCAGGACCAGCGGGGGCCCGGCGGGAGGGCCGCACACGTGCACGTGCGTCCGTCCGTACGGCGTCGGCAGGTCCAGCGACTCGGTGCCCGCCGGCCACTGGCTGACCGCTTCGGCGTAGGCCTCGCGGAAGGCCGCTTCCTGCTCCGGCCTGCCGAAGGTCGGTCCGGCCATGGCCCTCCTGTCCCTTGCCAGGATGACGTGGACGCTCGGCCTGTCGCTGCCCGCAGCGGCGCCAGGACTGCCCCGGCGCGGCTGAGCGGCGCGGATCTCAGCCGGCGCTGATACATCTCGACGCCAGTCGAGCCTAGGGCGCATTCCCAACGGAGTCGAGGCAGGCGCGTTCGGCGCCGTCCGGGGCGCGCCAGCGTGCAGCCCGCATAACCGGCGTCGTATCAGGCTTTGCGGCAGGCGGCCCCCGCGGCCCCGCCGCGATCCGGCCATCCCTCCGAAACCGCGCGAGTAGTCCTCGGCGCCTGACCGGTCAAGGGCACATCGCGGAAAGACGCACCCTTGCCCACCGGCTCATGGGCCGGCCGAGGGCCGCAACGCCTGGTGTTTCGGGTGATGCGGCGCCGGGCGGCCTCCGGTCGGTCATGGGCGGCGACGGTCAGACGACGGTGAAGGCGGTGGCGAGCCAGCGGCCGTGGAGCAGCTCCAGGCGGTAGGCGAGGGCCCAGGTGCGGCCGGCCGTGGTGAGCACGGCGGAGGCCTCGGCGACGCCGGGTCGCGGCTCGCAGACGCGGAGGCGGCGTGGACTGACGCGGCCCTCCGGGGCGAGCGGGCGGCGGCCGGCCGCGGGTGGGAGGCCGGCGGCGCGGCGGAGGCGAGCGATCGTGCGCAGCGCGGTGTCGGCGCTGCTCAGGATCGTGGGGGCGGCCATCAGCGCGGACGCGGCCCGCAGGTGACCGATCGGCCGGTAGCCGTTGAGGATCTCCAGCGAGCGGGTGAGGAACCGGTGGGCCGCGCCACGGGCCTCGGTGGACGCGCCGGCCACCGCCTCGGCCGGGATCGGTGGTGGCGTGCGCAGCCCGGCCAGTGCGGCCAGGCCGGACAGCGACACGAGGCTGGCGGCCGGCGCAGACTCGGCCGGACCGGGCCGCCACGGGAGCGTGAGCTGGTCGGCGTCGGACCAGGCGAACGGCTCGTCCTCGAACGGCGGGTCGGTCGCGGGGACACGGGTGACGCGGATGGCGGGCCGGATGCCGCGCGGGTCGGCGAGTCTCATGACCATGAGGAATGCTCCGGATGCTTGCGTTTGCCTTCGTTTGCCTCCGACAGCCTCCATTGAACGGCACGCCGAAACCACCTGTCAATGATCGACTTCGATGGGTGATCCGTCGGCGTGACCGCTCGTACCCGCTGGTCAGGCCTCTTCGTCGCGCTCGGTCAGCGGGTTCTGCGCCACCCACTCCGCGGTCTCGGCGTACTTCGCCGCGATGTACTCCTCCAGCCGGGCGCGCTCCACCCGCCACTGGCCCCGGCCACCGATCTTGATCGCGGGCAGTTCGCCGCGGCGGACCATGTGGTAGACCTGCGAGTCGGAGACGTTCAGCTCGGCGGCGACCTCGGACAGCAGCAGGAACCTCGGCTCCACCGGCGACACCCCCTCAGTCCGTCATCGACGGCGCGGCCACCGCGCGCGCCGACAGATGGCTGGAGTAGACCACGCTCGTGGTCACGCCGCCCAGCGCGCTGATCCGCCCGGTGATCTCCTCCAGGTGCCGCATCGACCCGGCCAGCACCTTCAGCACGAAACAGTCCTCGCCGGTGACGTGATGAGCTTCCATGATCTCGGGGGTGCGCGCGACCAGCTCGTGGAACGGCCGGTAGTTGCCGGTCGGGTAGCGCAGCCGGACGAACGCCATGATGTGCAGCCCGACCCGTTCCGGCGTCACCACCGCGCGGTAACCGGAGATCACGCCCAGCTCCTCCAGCCGGCGCACCCGCTCGGTGACCGCGCTGGCCGACATCGCGACCGTGCGGGCCAGCTCCGCGAAGCTCAACCGGCCGTCGCGTTGCAGCTCAGCGAGGATCCGCCAGTCGGTGGCGTCCAGCTCCGGGGAAACAACGGCCATGGGCGCACTATAACGTCAGATCCCCGGCCGGATCGAGAGCATACCGCGCGATGTCTCTCCAGGAAGCGGGCTCATATCCGTACCGTCGAAGGCATGTGGAACGAAGGTGTTGCTTTTTTCTCCGCCCGGCTCGAGATGCAGATCGACGTCTCGGACACGCACGTCGCACTGGAGTCCGGCGCGCCCGGCTTCGTGCTCGTCGACTCCCGGTCCGACGAGGCCTGGACCCAGGCGCACATCCCCGGCGCACTGCACCTGCCCCGGCGCGAGATCGCCACGCGCGCTCCCGCGCTGATCGACCCCGCGACGCCGGTCGTGGCCTACTGCTGGGGGCCCGGCTGTGACGGCGCGACCCGGGCCGCGCTCGCGTTCGCGCAGCTAGGGTACCGGGTGCGGGAGATGATCGGGGGCATCGAGTACTGGATCCGCGAGGGCTTCGCGGTGAGCACCCCGGCGGGCCCGCTCACCCGCGAGCCGGACCCGCTGACCGCCCCCGCGAAGGGCGCGACCTGCGCCTGCTGACGAATGCGGTCTAATGGGACCCGCAGGCGCGGAACGGATGCGGGGAGACCACGACGGTGCCAGATCAGAACGTCCGGGTGTATGTGCCGGCCACGCTTCCGCTGCTCGCCGGGCTGCGCGAGAAGGGCGAGCTCGGCGCGCCCGGCGATCCGGTGCACGCGGTCACCCCGCACCTGCGCGAGTGGTACGCGGAGGGCGACGAGGAGGAGCTGGAGTACGTGGCGTTCACCCGCGCCGCCCAGTCCGCGCTCGTCCTGCTGCACCGCGACCCGCAGGCCGCCCGCCGCCGCGTGGTGATCTCCGCCGACCTGCCCGCCACCGCGCTGACCCGCGGCGACGACCAGCTGGGTTCGTCGATCATGACGCTCGGCCGCCCGCTGCCGCTCGGTGCGGTCGCCGCGGTGCACGTCGACTCCATGGACGCGGTGGCCGACGTGACCGCCGCGGTGGACGCGGTCCCGGCCGCGATCGACGGCGACGAGGACGCCCAGTTCACCGTGGACGGCGCCGAGGACCACGAACTCGAGTGGTACGACGCGACCGAGCTCGACCGGATCAGCTGACCGCGGGGTCAGTCGTCCTCGATCGGCTTCAGCGTGCGGCCGAGCAGGATCATGGCGGTGATCGCGCCGATGAACAACACGATCAGTCCGTTGTTGAAGCGCGAGTTGGCCAGGATCTCCTGCGCGGCCTGGTCGGCCTCGCTGAGCTGACCGGCGAGGTCCAGCAGGCGTCCGCCGCCGGTCCGGGCGATCGCCTCGGAGACCAGCAGCACCACGCCCGCGCCCGCGCCGCCGGCCAGGTAGACCACCCACTTCGGCCGGTCGTCGCCCTGGCGGCTGGTCAGCGTCAGGTAGGCGATCACGCCCGCGATCAGCGCGCTGAGCAGCGACGATGTGAGCGAGAACCAGCTCAGCGCGTTCGCCTGGGAGGACTGGGTGTCGCCGGCCCCGAACAGGTCGAGCAGCGGGTCCTGGAACAGGTTGAGCGCGAAGCCGGTCAGGAACACGCCCAGCGACGCGTTGACGACCGCGCCGGCCAGCGCGGAGTGCCGGATGCCGGCGAACGCGCCACCGGCCGTCGCCGAGGCCGCGAACGTCGCGGCCAGGATCGTGATCGCGTCGCCCCGCCCGTAGCTGTTCAGCACGACCAGCGCGGCGATCGCGCCGACCAGCAGCCCGCCCGCGGCCGCCACGGCGAACCGCAGGGTCGCGCCGCCTCGTCGCACCGGCCCGATCATCGTCACCGCGGTGAGACCGGTCGCGGCGCCCGCCACCAGGCTCGCGGAGATCAGCCCGGGCAGCGAGTAGGCCGCCAGGTAGACGGCCAGCGCACCCTGCTCCGCGGTCGACACCGACACCTGCGCCGACCGCAGCATCACGCCGAGCCAGCCGAGAGCCACCACCGCGAAGATCAATTCCAGCGGTACGGCGAACGCGCGCCGCTTCGCCGGAACACTCTCCGCGCCCGCCCGGTCCGCTCCGCCCGCGGTCTCGTCGGCAGTGCTCCCAGCACGGCGCTTCGCGGCCTTCTCCGGCTTCGCGGCCTTCTCCGGCCTCGCGGACGCGTCCGCGGTCGTGGGTTTGCGTGGCTGCGTCGTGGGGTTGCGTGGCTGCTCGGTCATCCTCGTGTCTTCCTCGCCCGGCCCCGCGGGCCGCATGCTGCCAATCGGCGGCCTCAGGGTACGCGTCCCACCTGACACTCCCGGCGACCCCGACCTCACCCGCCGCCTTTCGCCCCCTTCTGTCCGTTGTCGCACGGACGTCCCCGGCACCGCGTCCAACACCGTCCGCCGGGCGTCCCGCCCGTGATCGGAGCATCCCCCATGTTGTTGGAGCAGCATCGGGGACGCCCCGATCATGGGGCGGGGCCGGCGAGCATTCGTGGACGGCTCCTGAGGACGCGGAGCGTCCGGGTTTCGTTCTTGCGGCCACGGATCGTGCAGGGAGGAGCGCCAGCGACGACCGGTGCCCGCGGGAGCATGCGGAAGCCGGCCCGCCGGAAGCGGGAAGATGGTGTGGCTCTTCGACCTGCCTCCGCGCTATTCCGGCGTGACCGACACGATCCGGCCGAGCGCGAACGACACCTCCTCGGGCAGCGGCGGCACCCAGCCGACCAGGAACTCGCCGTCGACCGCGACCGGCTCGACCAGCCGGGTGTAGCGGCGGCCGCCCGCGTTGACGTACTCGATGTAGACCGAGCGGCGTTCCCGGACGCAGGCCGCGAGCGTGTCGCGGTCCGCGGTGCCGAGCCGTTCCGCGTGCAGCGCGATCTCCTCGTCCGCCGGGCGGCTGCGCGGTCGCAGCGCGGCGATCCGCAGCCGGGCCTCTTCGACCGGGTCGGCCGGGGCCCCGTCCGTGGCAGTGAGGAGCAGTTTCGCGAGCTGTAACGCGTCGTCCGGGGTGAATTCCGGCGCCGCCTGCCGGGCCGGCGCCCCCTGCCGGACCGGCGCCGCGATCCACGGCTCCGGCTCCGGATCCTCGTCGCCGGTCACCGCGGGCCGGCGGATCAACGGCCCGCCGGTCGCGTCCTCAGCGGCCGGCGCGAATCCCGCCGCACGCAGAACCGCCAGTGTCTCCGCGACCCCGGCCGGGCTGACCAGCACGGTCGGCGCGACCGCGGTGAGGTTGAGCGCGGCGAGCCCGCGGGTGGAGAGGATCTCCGCGACCAGCGCGGGGTCGTCGGTGTGCAGCACGCACCCGGCCGGCCGGACCCGCACGTGCCCGTGCCGCCTGGCCACGTCGGTGATCAGGTAGTCGAGCGCCTGCGGCAGCGTGCCGGCCGCGGCGAGCGCGGCCCGCAGGTCCTCGGCCCGGTGGCCGTCGTCGAGCGCGCGCCGGACCGATCCGGCCGTGAACCGCCAGGTGCCGGCGTTGCCGCGGGATTCCCGGTCAGCGCACGCGTCGAGCAGCGCCGCGAGGTCGGCCGCCGGGATGCCGGGCACGACGACGGTCAGATCGTTCTGGAACAACGCCGTGGTGACCGCGTCCGGCAGCAGCTCGCCGGCGATCCGGTCGAGGCCGGCGTCGTCCGCGCGGAGCAGCGCCCGGCCGAGCGGAGTGAGCGTGCCGTGCGCGATCACGCCGCACAGCCGCGCCTCCTCCCACAACCGCACGACCAGTTCGTCCCGGTCACCGATGAGAGGGCGGTCGAGCGGGCGGTGCCACCCGACCGCGGGACCGGCCGCGAACGGTGCCGGCAGCCCGGCGCCCTCGGGCAGCCCGGCCAGCAGGTCGAGCAGCCCGGCCTTGAGCCGGGGCGCGACCGCGTCGACCGGGTGCGGGGTCAGCGCGGCGCCGGCCGGTCCGAAGCCGCCGCGGTGGGCGGCGAGCGCGGCCGGGGCGAGCGCCGGCCAGTGGCGCAGCAGCGCGGTCAGCCGGCGAGCCGGGCTGAGTCGCTGCCACCGCCGGTGCGCCTCGGTGACCCCGTAGTGCACCGGGTCCATGCCGTATCCGACGGCGCGGTCGTGGACCGCCTCGACCAGGCCGGCCGCGTGCGCCAGCACCAGCCAGAAGCGGGCCTCGGCCGGTGGCGCGCCGACGGCCTTGCCGAGCCGGGTGAGTTCGCGGGTGCCGACGCCGCCGCTCCTGAGCGCGGCCGCGGGCGTCCCGGCGAGCGCGTCGAGCAGCGCGGTGACGGCCTGGACCGCGGCGTGCGCGGCCGCGGCGGACTCCCGGGCGACCGCGTCGGCCGCGACCGGCACCGGCGCCGGCAGCGGCGGCTCCGGCGTGAACGGCGGCGTCCACCCGGGCCCGCGCAGCGCGGTCGCGACCTCGGCCGGCATCTCCAGCCGCCAGCCGCTGAACGCGAGCAGGCCGCGGCTGACGGCCCAGTCCTGGGCGGCGGACCGGGCCGGGTCGGGCGTGGCGACCGGGAGCCCGGCCGCCATCGCGTGCAGCAGGTCGCGGGTCTCCGGCGGGGCGCCGTCGGCGAGCTCGCGGACCATGGGCGCGTCGGCGAGCGCGGCGCGGACCGCGGCGTACGCGTCGTCGCGGCGCGGCCCCGGGTCGGGCCGGCCGAGCGCGACCGCGATCTGCCGCAGTCGCTCGGCCGGGGTCTCGCGGTAGAGCCGGGCCGCGTCCGCGCCGAGGCCGAGCGGTTGCGGGAACGAGCGGGCCAGCTCACCCGGCAGGTGCAGCGCGTCGTTCTGATCCGGCCAGACGAGCGCGGCCCCGGTGAGCCGGTCGAGCGCGCCGGTCAGCGCGGGGTCGCCGGCGCGCAGCCCGAGGTGGTGGGCGAGCGTGGCGCGGGGGACCGGGCGATGCCGGCGGCCGAGGTGCACCAGCAGTCCGAGCAGCTCGTGGCTGGGTTGCGGCTGGATGTGCAGTGCGGCCTGCAGCGCGCCGGGGCGCTGCAGGCGCTCCGCGAGCGCGGGCAGGTCGGCCGGTGGCGCGGCGGGCCGGGTGCCGGAGGTCGCGTGGACGCTGTCCGGCCGCTGGAGCAGGATCCCGGCGAGCTGTTCGGGGCTACGACCTGCGAGCCATCGTACGAGTGGAGACGCCACGGCAGCCAAATGTTCCCTATCGGCTCCACCCGGTCAATCCGATGTCCCCCGACATGGTTGTTTATCGATGATCAGTTCGTGTTCGCGCTGGTGGGACGTGTCCGTCTGGTGTCGGTTCGTGGCCGGAGGGGTCCGGAATCCGGTTTCGCCGCCGTAGCATCGAAGCCGCAGCCGGGCGGGGGGCCCGGGAGGAGGACCACGATGGAAGGTCTGCTGAACGGCCGCTACCGCATCGATGCCGAGATCGCCAGGGGGGCGATCGGCACGGTCTGGTCCGGCCTGGACACGGGCACCGGGCGGGCGGTGGCGGTCAAGCTGCTGCGCCCGGAGGCTCTGTCTCAGCCCGACCTGGTGCGGAACTTCGTGGACGAGGCGGAGATCCTCGCCGAGCTGTCGCACCCGTGCATCGTGCGGCCGATCGAGTTCGGCCGGGAGGACGGCCAGCACGTCTTCGTGATGGAGCTGATCGACGGCGAGGACCTGCGCCGGCGGCTGCGCCGGGACGGCCCGGTGCCGCCCGCGGTCGCGGTGAACCTGGTGGCGCAACTGGCGAACTCCTTGGCTTACCTGCATGAGCGCGGCATCGTGCACGGCGACGTGAAGCCGGGCAACCTGATCGTGCCGGCCGACGGCGGCCCGGTCCGGCTGGTCGACTTCGGCGTGGCGCGGCGGCTGCGCCGGGTGGACGCGGCCCGCGCCACGCACGCCACCCCCGAATACGTCTCGCCCGAGGTGGTGGAGGGCGCTTCACCGAGCCCGGCTTCGGACGTCTACGCGATGGGCGTGGTCCTGTTCGAGCTGCTCTGCGGCCGGAGCCCGTTCAAGGGTGGTTCGCCGCTCTCCGTGCTGGCCCGGCACCGGCAGTGCACGGTGGTGCCGCCGGCCGGGCTGCCCGCGCAGGTGTGGCCGGTGATCGAGCACTGCCTGGAGCCGGACCCGGCGCGCCGGCCGGACGCGCGCGCGATCGGTGTGCGGCTGCGCCGGGTGGAGTCCGCGCTGGCCGGGATGCCGCCGCTGCCGGCGCTGGCCGAGGGCGACGTGACCTGGTGGCCGCGGCCGGACGGGCGCAGTCGCGGGCAGGCCAGCGTGCGCTGGGTGCCGCTGGAGGTGGCGCCGGTGTCCCCCGCGTCCGGCGGGCGGATGGTGGCGCTGCCGGTGATGGAGTTCCAGGGCCCGGTCTCCGCGCCGCCGATCTCGGTCGTGCCGGCGTCCGCGCCGCCGGTGTCCGCGGCCCCGGTCTCGGTGCCGCCGAACCATCCGGCCGCGCTCGCGCTCGGCGCGGCGTACAGCGCGGGAGGGCCGTGGCCGAGGGCGGCGGCGGGGAGGCTCCACATGCCGGAGATCGGGGTGATGGCGGGCGCGGAGATCCGTTCGGACGGTCGTTCGCGGCGCCGGCGTCTGATCGTGGTTTGTGTGGGAGCCGCGTTCCTTATGTTGATCACTGTGGTGAGTGGGGTGCTTCTCTCCGGAGGGGACTCCAGCGGTATGCCACTGCCGCGGGTACCGTCCGGGACCTCCACCGTGGCCGGCCGCTGACCCCTGTTTTGCTTTGGGTGGTGACCCCCGTTTCCCGGCATTCGGGCGGCTCAGTCTGCAAAGCTGAGTCGGGAGTGGTGCATTGCACCCCCGGGTTTTGTGAGAGCCTTTGCCGTCGCCGAACCGGACAAAGGGCATTCCCGGTCGAATAGTTCCCGAAGATGATCACTATTTGTGGCCGGTCCGCACCGGACAGTCCGCGCAAGACAGTGCACTGTGGAGACGCGCGGGCGTGGATAAGTCGAAATCCTGGACGCGGGGGCTACAAAGTGGCAGCGTAATGGGCATGGCCGAGACAGGAATCAACCCAACCGCGGCTGCCCTCCTCGGGCTGCTCCACGAGGGGCCGATGACGGGTGGGCAACTCATGGGTCAGGCGGAGCGCCGCCTTGGCCCCTTCTGGTCGATGACCCGAAGCCAGGTTTACCGAGAATTGCCGGCGCTCGCCGAGATGGGTTATGTCCGGCTGGGTAAGCCGGGCCCCCGCTCGAGCCAGCCCTACGCGATCACCGCGTCCGGAAAGCGTGCGTTCAGCCGTTGGCTGACCGACTCGCCGGGGCGCGATGCCATTCGCAACCCGATCGCGCTCCGCGTCGCGTTTGGGGAGCAGCACAGTGAGGGTCAGATGAGCACGTTGGTCGCCGGTGCCAACGAGTACCACACGGCCGCGCTGGCATCCGCGCGTGAGCAGGCCAAGGAGGCGAAGAAGACGGGGGACAACTTCGGCGCGTCCGCGCTCGAGTTCGCGGTGGCCTATCACAAGGCCGCGCTCACCTGGCTGAAGACGGCGCCGGGCGCCTGATCAGCCCGCTCGGCGCGGATCGGCCGGGGGCGCCGTATTCTTGAGTGTTGTGACTGCAGCCGACTTTTCCGACCAGCTCAAGCACCTCGACGCCACCCTGCGGAACATCGAGGGCGTCCTTGACGTCGACAAGCTCCGCCGGGAGAAGGCGGAGCTGGAGGAGCAGGCCGGTGAGCCGAACCTCTGGGACGACCAGGCGCGCGCGCAGGAGGTCACCTCCAAGCTCTCCTACATCAACGGCGAGATCAACAAGCTGGAGTCGCTCCGTTCGCGGCTCGACGACGCGTTCGTGCTCCTCGAGCTCTCCGAGGGTGAGGACGACGCGTCGTCGCTCGGCGACGTGGGCACCGAGATCGAGACGCTGACCAAGGCCGTGGACGAGCTCGAGGTCCGCACGCTGCTCTCCGGTGAGTACGACGCCCGTGAGGCGCTCGTCGCGGTGCGTGCCGGCGCCGGTGGCGTGGACGCGGCCGACTTCGCGGAGATGCTGCTGCGGATGTACCTGCGGTGGGCGGAGCGGCACGGCTACCCCACCGAGGTCTACGAGACGTCGTACGCGGAGGAGGCGGGCCTCAAGTCCGCCACCTTCACGGTCAAGGCGCCGTACGCGTACGGCACGCTGAGCGTCGAGTCGGGCACCCACCGTCTGGTGCGGATCAGCCCGTTCGACAACCAGGGCCGCCGGCAGACGAGTTTCGCCGGTGTGGAGGTGCTGCCGGTCGTCGCGCAGACCGACCACATCGACATCCCGGAGAACGAGATGCGGTTCGACGTCTACCGTTCGTCAGGTCCGGGTGGACAGAGCGTCAACACGACGGACTCTGCGGTGCGAATCACACACATTCCCACCGGCATCGTCGTGACCTGCCAGAACGAGAAGTCGCAGCTGCAGAACAAGGCGTCCGCGCTGCGCGTGCTGCAGGCCCGCCTGCTGGAGCGCAAGCGTCAGGAGGAGCAGGCCAAGATGCAGGGCCTGAAGACCGACGCGGCCGGCTCGTGGGGCGATCAGATGCGGTCGTACGTGCTGCACCCGTATCAGATGGTGAAGGATCTGCGAACTGAGCAGGAGACGGGCAATCCGACCTCGGTCTTCGACGGCGACCTGGACGCGTTCATCGAGGCCGGGATCAAGTGGCGTAAGCAGCAGCAGTTGAGTGGCGACGCCGCGTAACCATCCCGGCGTGTCGCGGATCGACCCGGGAAAGTCACCCGTTCGGAGGATCCTTTATCGGGTCATCGCGGGCAGATCGGGCGAGCTCTGGACTTGGAGTTTTCGTTACACCGCGTAGACTCTGCTCCCGTGATTCAGCTTGAGAACGTGACCAAGACGTATCCGAAGGCGTCCCGGCCGTCGCTGGACGATGTGTCGGTCGGGATCGAAAAGGGCGAGTTCGTCTTCTTCATCGGCCCGTCCGGCTCCGGCAAGTCCACGATCATCAAGCTGCTGCTGCACGAGGTCGCCCCGAACAAGGGCAAGGTGATCGTCAACTCCAAGGACGTCACCTCCATGCGCTCGTGGAAGATTCCGCACTTCCGGCGCTCGATCGGCTGCGTGTTCCAGGACTTCCGGCTTCTGCCCAACCGGACGGCCTACGAGAACGTCGCCTTCGCGCTCGAGGTGATCGGCAAGACCAAGGCGGTCGCCCGCCGGGTCGTGCCCGAGGTGCTGGAACTCGTCGGTCTCGGTGGCAAGGAGCACCGTTACCCGCACGAGCTCTCCGGCGGTGAGCAGCAGCGTGTCGCGGTGGCCCGTGCCTTCGTCAACCGCCCCCTGATCCTGCTGGCGGACGAGCCCACCGGAAACCTGGACCCGGACACCTCGATCGAGATCATGCGCCTGCTGGACCGGATCAACCGGACCGGCACCACCGTCGTCATGGTGACTCACGACTCCAACATCGTGAACCAGATGCGCCGACGGGTCATCGAGATCGAGAGCGGCCGGATCGTCCGTGACCAGCCGCGCGGTGTTTACGGCTGATAGCAGTCGGTAACCGACTGAGTCCCTCCCTGATCCCTGACCCGGCAGCAGACGATTCACGAAGGAAGCCTCACCGATGCGTCTGAAATATGTCCTGTCCGAAGTGCTGGTCGGACTGTGGCGCAACGTCACGATGACCATCGCCATGATCATCACGATGTCCGTCTCGCTGACCATGCTGGGCGCCAGTGCGCTGCTGTACCTGCAGGCCAACGAGATGAAGGACTTCTACTACGCGAACATCGAAGTAGCGATGTTCCTGAAGGCCGACGTCAACGATGAGCAGAGGCAGAGCCTGGACGCGCAGCTGAGCTCCGACGGTCTCGTCCAGTCGTACGAGCTGGAGACCAAGGAGAAGGCGCTGGAGAAGTTCCAGACGCTGTGGCGCGACACGCCCGACCTCGTGAAGTCCGTCAGCGCCGAGCAGCTGCCCGAGTCGTTCCGGGTCAAGCTGAACAACCCCGAGCAGTACGAGGACTTCGCGACGAAGTACGCCTCCGCCGAGGGCGTCGACGAGATCCTCGACCAGCGCGCGCTGCTGGAGAAGGTGTTCGGCATCCTCAACTCGGTCCAGACCATGTCCCTGGTCGCCTCGTCGATCATGGCGATTGCCGCGCTGCTGCTGGTCGGTAACACCATTCAGGTAGCCGCGTACAGCAAGCGCCGCGAGGTCGCGGTCATGAAGCTGGTCGGCGCGTCCAACTGGTTCATCCAGGCGCCGTTCGTGCTGGAGGCCGTCGCGGCCGGCGTGCTCGGCGCGCTGCTCGGCTTCGGCGCGCTGGTGCTCGGCAAGATCCTGCTCATCGACGGCGCGCTGCGCGACCTGACTGAGTTGCTCACGCCGCTCAACTGGGACAACGTGCTGCTCATGCTGCCGTTCATGGCGGGCGCCGGCGCGGTGGTCAGCGCCGTCACCGCGTGGACCACGCTCCGGTTCTACCTGCGGGTCTAGTTACCTCACGCCGCCGATCGCCGTCCCTCCCGGATCCGTCCGGGGCGGGCGGCGACTCGCGTTTCTGCCGATCTGCCGGTTCTCACCCGGGTAGGGTGGTGAGCACGGAGAATCGGGGGATATGTCCGTGAAGTCCTATCGCAGCGCGCTCGTGGCCCTGCTGACGCTGGCGTTCATCGCACCCGGGCCCGCGCCCGCCGTGGCCGACCCGCGGGACGACCAGCGCCGCATCGAACGGGAGGTCGCCAAGGCCGCCGCGATCCTGGAGGGCGCCACCGACCGGGCCCGGGCCGCCGCGCGCAGCCTCGCCGCCGCCACCGCCGGACTTCCGCCCGCCCAGGCCCGCGCCGAACAGGCCCGCGGCCGTGTCGCCGCCGCCCAGGCCGCCGCGGACACCGCCGAGCGGAAGGCCGACGCCGCCCGCGCCGCCCAGAACGCCGCCACCGGCCGCTTCGCACGGGCCGAGCGTGACGTCGAGGCCGCCCGCGAAAAGCTCGGTGACCTAGCCGCCGCCAGCTTCAAGGGCGGTAACATCGGCACGCTCAACGTGCTCATCGACGCCAACCCGACCACGTTCGCCGACCGCCTCGGCTACGTCGACCGCGTCCTGGACACCCAGCGCGGTGCGCTCACCCGCGTGGTCAGCGCCCGCGGTGCCGCCCGCGACGCCCAGAACACGGCCACTACCGCCCGCGAGGCCGCGGATGCCGCCGCCGCGGACGCGGCCGCCAAGCTCGCCGGCGCGCAGGCCGCTCAGCGCGTCGCCGACGACGCGGTCGCGGCCGTCCAGAGCCTCACCGACCAGCGCCGCGCCGCGCTCGGCGTGGCCCAGCAGGAACGCTCGGCCAGCCTCGCCCGATATCGAGACGCCCGGGGCGCCGAGTCCCGGGTCGCCGCCGAGGTGCGCGCCTGGGAGAACAGCCGTCGCCGCCGCGCGCGTGGCGGCGGTGCCACCAACGGCGGCGTCACCCGGATGCGCGCCGGCGCCCGCCTGCTCATGCCGGTCCGCGGCTGGAAGTCCAGCGACTACGGCTGGCGCTTCGACCCGTACTACAAGGTCTGGCAACTCCACTCCGGCGTCGACCTCGCCGCCGGCGGCGGCCAGCCCATCCGGGCCGCGGACGACGGCGAAGTCATCCGCGCCGGCTGGGCCAACGGCTACGGCAACTTCACCTGCGTCGCCCACGGCGACGTCGCCGGCCAGGGCGTCTCCACCTGCTACGGCCACCAGTCCCGCATCCTCGTCCACCGTGGCCAGCACGTCCGCCGCGGCCAGCTGATCGGCCGCGTCGGCACCACCGGCGCGAGCACCGGCTACCACCTCCACTTCGAGGTCCGCCTCGACGGCACCCCGAAACAGCCGCTCAACTGGCTCCCCGGCTGCCTCTGCTGAACTCCGAGGACCAAGACCAAAATCAAGATCAAGAGCAGGCGGTCCCGGTCACGCCGTGGTCCCGTTCCGTCGCTCCCGCCGGAGACCGGTCGTCGCTGGCGCTCCTCCCTGCCATTTCCAGCCCACTCCCGAAACCCCACCGTGCGCGCCTCTCCCCGATCACGAGCGCTGCGGTTCGGGGTGACCAGCGACGAGACCGGCAGGGAGGAGCGCCAGCGACGACCGGTGCCCGCGGGAGCACTGGGGAAGTGGGCACGCCGGAAGCGGGAAAAGCGAATTTCGGTTTTTGGTCGTTGGGGGTTGGGTTCGGTGGCGCTGTAGCATTGCGAGGTTGTTCGGACCATGAGGGATCCGACTCTGAAGGATCCGACTCTGAAGGAATGGTGCACGATGCCGCGCGAAAAGGGGCGCAAGGTGGTGGCCTCCAACCGCAAGGCGCGCCACGACTACACGATTCTGGACACCGTCGAGGCCGGGATGGCGCTGACCGGGACCGAGGTCAAGTCGCTGCGGGCCGGGCGGGCATCGCTGGTCGACGCGTTCGCGCAGGTCAGCAACGGTGAGATCTTCCTGCACGCGATGCACATCCCGGAGTACACGCAGGGCACGTGGACCAACCACGAGCCGCGGCGGATCCGGAAGCTGCTGCTCAAGCGCGGCGAGATCCTGAAGCTGTCCGGGAAGGTCCGCGAGGACGGGCTGACCATGGTGCCGCTGCAGGTCTACTTCTCGGACGGATGGGCCAAGGTCGAGATCGGGCTCGCGCGGGGTAAGCGCGACTACGACAAGCGACAGGACCTGGCGAAGCGGGACGCGGCCAAGGAGATCAACCGGGCGCTCGGGCGGCGCGGCAAGGGCATGGACTGACCGAGGGCGGCCGGGGTAGCCTTCGTCGTCCGGTGCGCCGAATCGCCGTGTTCGTCGCGGAACGCGCGAGGAGTTCGGCGGAACGCGAGGGAACTCGGCGGAACGCGAGGGAACTCGGCGGAACGCGCGAGGGAGACCGGCGGAACGCGGGAGGAAGACCAGCCGTGCCCGGCAAGCACACCGTGGGCGTCGCCACCAGCGGATTCTTCGGCATCTCGCCGACCCGGTCCCGGCTCGCCATCGCCGGCGGCGTGATCGCCGCGCTCGTCATCGGCAGCGCGGTGTGGGCACTCACCAGCCGCTCCGACGACGAGCGGCCGTCGCTGATCGTGATACCGACCGCGGCGCTGTCCGGACCGCCGGAGGGCGTCATCACGGCCGACCCGTTGGAGGACGAGTCACCGTCCCCGGCGCCGTCCCCCTCCGCCGCGGTCACCTCGGCGACCGCCTCCCCGCCGGCCGCAGTGGCCCGGACGACCGCGCCCGCTCCGCCGTCTCCGACACGGGGCGCCGCCGGGCTCGGCGCGCGGTACGTGCTCGGCAGCACCTGGAACGACGGCTTCGTGTCGAACGTGGTCATCGGCAACGGCACCGGCACGAACACGAGCTGGCAGGTCCGGCTGACCTATCCCGCCGACGTGGAGATCGCCGTCACCGGCTTCTGGAACGCCACCGCCTCCGTCTCCGGCACCACGCTCGTCCTCGACGGCGGCCCGCTCGCCGCCAACGGCGAGATCCAGGCCGGTTTCCAGGCCACCAAGAACACCCCGGCCCAGGTCAACCCCACATCCTGCACGATCAACGACACCCCCTGCACCGGCTTCTGACGCGCCGGCGGGTATCTCATGTGACGTTCGCGCGGGAACGCGTTAATCTGGTGGGGTTGCGTCGTCCACCCGGCGACGCCCAACGAGGGGGTGACTGGTTTCGACTTCGGATGCTGACGCAGGTGAAGCGAGCTGAGGAAGCCAACGTCGTCTCACTAATCGGTCGTTGGAAAGTAATAAGCGCCAACTCTAAGCGCTCTGAGCTCGCTCTCGCCGCCTGAGGCGAGTAGCAGCTCTGCTGGTCTAGGCACGCCTTCGGCCTAGTCACCGGCATCATCTAGAAGGCTGGCCAAGCAAGCCCCGTCGTGAGGCTTGTGCGGTGAGACTAATCGCGACTGGGCCCGTCACACCGACTCGCTTGCGTGATCGGAGGGGCCGAGTAGAGGCACAGCAAGCTGCGCTCGGAGAAGCCCTGTAGATTCACCGAAGGACCCGGGTTCGATTCCCGGCACCTCCACGGCCTGCGGCCCCCCTGTTCGCGGAAAGCGCGAACCGGGGGGCCGTTTCGGATTCTGCTCCGGGGGCCGAGCCCCCGGACGCCCCGCGGTGTGGTGGTCGTGGTTGGCGGTGTGGTTGGAGTAGGCGGACAGCACCTCCACGAGAGCGGCGTTACTTGAACCACCGCCCGCAAGGGCGGCACGGAGGTTCAGAGCCGTAGTAGCGGCGGCATCACCCACACGGGTGATGTCGCCGCTGTCGTTCCTGGCCACGACGACCAGCGGCCGAAGCGGCGGACCGGCGTTTCGTCGGTGCGGCTGCATCGACGAGATGAGAATGCGTGAAGGGAACGGGGCGTAGTGAAGTCATAGCTGGACGTGTCGAATATGTCTCCAACAGGGTTGGCTCCGGCCGGGATGTCGTACTGCGGAAACGATGCCGAACGATCGGTTACGCAGCGCTCTGCTCGAACGCGGGATCACACCCCGTGGATCTTGCGCAGGCCCTCGAAGTGGACCCGAAGAGCGTGGAGCGGTGGATCACCGGGCGGCACCATGGACCGGTCCATGCGTACCCGGATCATGCATTACTTGTCCGGAGACGGGGTGCCGCACCTTGGATAGCGAGTGGCTGGGCGTCGGCGCCGACGCCTTCTCCGCCATCGGTACGGTCGGCGCGTTCATCGTCGGGTTCGTGCTGTTCCGGCGAGAGCATCGGCGCGAGGCCGGCCGGGCGGAGGACGACCGCCGTGCGCAGGCGGCGAAGATCAGTGCGTGGGTTGAGCTGATCGTGAAGGCGGACGGTGCGCGGGAACTCGCGTTCCATGTCCATAACGCCAGCGACATGCCCATATACGACGTGGAGCTGCCGCTTCCCGAGGGCAACGACGTGGAGTTCGTCGGCCTGGTGCCGCCGGGCCAGACCATTCGGCGGCCGGCACCGGCGGACTGGCTGCGTAGCTATGTCGATCCAGAACCGGTGCAGATCGAGTTCTTGGACAGCTCCGGGCGCCGGTGGTCTCGGGACGAGCAGGGAACGCTCGCGCAGAAGGCCTAGCGGTCGTGCAGCCGTAGCGTGCTCTCGACGGCCTGGATGATGCGCGGCCTGGCTTCCGCGATGGAGTCGTGAACCGTGCTGCCCGGCTCGTACCGAACGAGGATCTCGTCCAGGCGCTTATGGACCTCGGTGGGCTCACCGTCCGGTTGGTGGTCATGTCGCAGTAGGTGAGGGCGTCCGTGACCGGCGCGTCGAGGTAGGGGAACTCTGTCTCAAGTCGCTCGTGGACACCGCGGTTGCGCGCCTCGATCGCCGCGCAGGAGTGATGCGCGACCAGCCGGCAGATCCGCTCATCGGCACCGGCACCGGCCACGTCACGGAGGTAACGGGCACCGTCGAGAGCGTGCGAGCCGCTGTCGACCAGCGAGGGCGCGTAGCCGATGTCGTGCAACCAGGCAGCACAGATCAGGGTGTCGCCGTCGTCGCCCAGTAGATGCGCGATCGTCTCTGCCTTGCGGCTGGCGGATCTCCGTCCGGCCGAGAGTTCCGGACGAACCATCCCTTGCCCCGTCTCGCCTCGACGAGTCCGGCACCTTCCATCGAGGCGAGCGTGAAGGGTCCCGCGTTTCCGGACAGCCGTCTAGTGGGCGCGGCGGTAGTGCGTGGCGATGGCGCCGTTGCGGAGCGGGGTGGCCGAGATCAGCTCGAGGTGGCGGGTGCTGGGCAGTCCGCCCTGGTAGAGCGTCGGGCCGTGGCCGGCGATCCGGGGATGGATGAGCAGTCTGTACTCGTCGATCAGGTTCAGCCTGTCGAGTTCGGTGGCGAGCTTGCCGCTTCCGAGGAGGACTCCGGCGGGGGTCGCGTCCTTGAGCTTCTGCACACCCGCGCGCAGATCGCCGGCGATGTGGTGGCTGTTGGCCCAGGGGAAGTCCGTGCGCGTCGATGACACCACGTACTTGGGTTTGGTCTCCAGCTTGATCGCCCACTCGCGCATGGCCGGTGGCGCTTCCACGTCGCCGCGGGCGACGGCCGGCCAGTGGCTCTCCATCATCTCGTAGGTGACGCGACCCCACAGCATCGCCCCGCTCTCGTCCATGAGACGGGTGAAGAGGGCATGTGTCTCGTCGTCGGCGATCCCCTCCTGGTGGTCGACGCAACCGTCCAGGGTGACGTTGAGGCTGAAGATGAGCAGTCCCATGGCCGGCGAGTCTAATGCCGCTACGGCGTCGCGTCAGGGAACTCAGGGTTGGTCGGCCTGGACGAGCCCGCGGGCGTCGCCGACTCGACCTCGGCGAACGATGCGACGCGCCGGACCGCTAGGCGACCATGGCGACAAGGCCAGGCACTCACCACCGGGGTGGGTCCCACACTCACGCCCGATGAATCCCGCCGGAAGACGCCGGGACCCACACTCGCGCTCAGGATCACGATGGATTGAGGGGACGACGTGGGACGCCACATCGGCTACTACGACGACCTTTCGGCGCCGCGAGCCAACCGCCTCGTCCCGTCCGCCAACGTCGTCGTGACCGACGATCAGGGGCGAATTCTGCTGATACATCGTACGGACAACGACAACTGGGCGGTGCCGGGCGGTGCGATGGACCTGGGGAGTCGCTGCCGAACACGACGGTGCGGGAGACGCTGGAGGATACCGGCATCCACGTCGAGGTGACCGGCCTCGTGGGCAATATATGGACCCGGAGCACGTCATCTTCTACACCGGCAACGGCGAGGCTCGGCAGGAGTTCTCCGTGGTCTTCACCGCGCGCCCGGTCGGCGGCCAACCGAAGACCAGCGACGAGTCACGCGAGGTTCGCTGGACGCCGCCGGAGGACATCCCGGCGCTGATCATGGACCGCTCCATGCGTACCCGGATCATGTACTTCCTGTCCGGAGACGGCGTGCCGCACCTTGGATAGCGAGCGGATAGTCACCGGGGCGAGTCGTTCTCCGCCGTTCGATACGGTCGGCGCGGTTCATTATCGGTCTCGTGCCGTTCCGGCGAGAGCGGCCGGGCCGAGGGTGATCGCCGGGCACAGGTGGCGTGGATCAGCGCGTGGGTTGAGCTCGTACGGGCAAGCTGATCAGCGCGGAGCGACGGGGGCGGATGCTTGGCGGTCCCTGGTCCCCCGTTCGCGGATGATGCGGACCGGGACCGGTCTGTGCCACCCGTTCCGCATCAACGGCCGGTCTGGAGGTCGCGAAGCACCTTCGTGGACAGCACGCGGTTGATCAGGCCGGAGCGTTCGCTGCGGGCGAGACCGACTGCGCTGGATCAAATGTTCAGGCCGCGTTGGAATGCCTCGGCCAGCTGCTGTCGGCGGTGGGGATCGGAAGGCCAGTCCGGTGCGTTGACGACGGTCATCTGGTTGTAGAAGATATCGGCTCGTGGGCTGGGCCAGCGGTGAGCGAGTTCGATGTGACGGTCCGGGCCGATGAGGCTGATGACGTCCTGGCCGAGAGCGCGAGCAGCGGCAGCTCGTTCGTCCAGCTCTTCCGACTGCAGAAGAAGTTGACCGGCGGGCGTCTCGTAGAGGAAGTCCGCGATATCGGACGAGTGCAGGTACCAATACATCGCTGTGGCGATGTCGGAGGCGTCTCGGTAGTCACCGAAGGCGCTCCGGTCCAGCCATGCTTCCAGTTTGAGCGCGGTGTAGCCCGCGATGGTGGGTATTCGTATGGCGCCGGCGTGAGGCAGCGGAAGCGAGTGCGCGGCCCGGAACGCCTCGTTGAAGCCCCATACGTTGATGGGCTCCTTTCGAGAGGCAGGGGTGGCGGTGCCCGGCGGAATCTCGATGCCGCCGAACGGGATCAGGTCGACCGGCACGTCCGCGATCGTGTAACGGATCCCGGTGGAATCGATCGGTCTCAGGTTCGAGGTCAGCCGGTCGTAAGTCGTCCAGCTCGCGATCGCCAGTCCGAGGTCGATGTCTCTGGTGGCACGAAGCGCGAAGTCGTGGCCCAGTGCGCTGTGCAGGATGTCCCTGCAGCCCGCGCCGACGAGCATCACGTCGGACGTAATCAGTCGCGCGCGCCGGGATTCGAGTTCGGCGACCACCCGGTCGACGAGTTCGAGCAGCGCGGGGTCACATCTGGTCGGATCGAGCACTCCGAGCCCTCCAGGTCTTGGCCACTTCGATGAGACGGGCATCTCCGGCCGCCATGAGGTCGGCGTAGACGAGCGGCCAGGGGGCGTTCGGGGCATCCTGCGGGTGTGGGTCGTGCCAGAACTTCTGGCGGACGAACACGTTCGGCACGTGATCGGGGCTGGCGCTCCACCTGTTGATGACGGGTGTCCGCGGATCGAGGGCGTCGACGTAGATCGTCAATGTCGCCGGCCGTGCGATGTCGGCTCCCTTCGCGGATTCGCCACTGAAGAAGAAACGCTGCTCGGCGTGGGTTCGCTGTACGGGCTTCGAGAGGTCGCCGTGGTATCGGGCCAGTTCCAGCCGCCGGGCGAGGCCCGCAGGGTAGGCGGCGCTCCAGAAATCCAGCAACTCGTCGAGTCGGTGCAGTTCGCCCGAGGACGAGGCGAGAAATCCAGCCGATCTGAGCTGGGCCAGGGCCTCGTGCGCCTGGCCGACCGAGACGCCGGCAGCGTGGGCGATCGGACGGACCCCCTCGCCTGCCAACTCCGGCCATGTGAGGAGCGCGAGGGTCACCTGAGCGCGTCGAGGGCTGAACATGTTGGCAGGCCGCGGCTGCCGGCCGATGCCCGTGCCGTGCGGAGGACCGTCGCCGGTCCGGCCGTGGACCTCGATGAGGACGTCGCCGAATCTGATGTGGGCGTTACCCAGCCCATCGATGAACTGGACACCGGCTTGGCGGAGCGCGGTAGCACTCCGAGGGCTGATCCTGTCGGTGACGACCAGCGTCGGATGAGTCGCCTGCGGGGATGTGCCGCGGGCCAGCGAGGTGAGTGTGGCCCGTGCTTTGACGGTCACGATGTATCGGGCTTCTGTCTCTTTGAACGAGAGGGAGGCGGCCATGCCGGTCTGGCTGTCAGAGGCAGGCTTGGAAGTCGGCTCGACCGTGAGTGTGATGCCGAGTTCGGCCAAGCGCTCCCTGACGAGGGCGAGGATGCCGGTAGGCGCATCGGTCACGGGCATAAGGCAGCCTGTTCGGTTATGGGCTCTGTTCAGTAAGACTGAACGATATCAGAAACTGAACATACCGCCGTGAGCGCGGAGCCCTGCTGCCGCCCCGTTCGCGGGTCTCCGCCGTCTCCAGCCCTTCACGACCGAGGGTGCTCGCGGCGAGGAGCCGCTCCGCCGGCCATCGGGTCGGCCGCGCGCGACCTGACGAATTGACCACCGGGGGAGAATCCCGTCATGACTGACTGGACGACCCGGGCCGAGACTGCTGCCGACATCGAGGTCATCCGGGCCGTGACGGCCGCCGCGTTCGAGACGCCGGCCGAGGCGGACCTGGTCGACGCGTTGCGCGCGGATCCGGCCTGGATCGAGGGACTGTCCGTCGTCGCGGTCACGGACGACGGCACCGTGGCCGGCCACGCGCTGCTGACCCGCTGCCACATCGGCGACGTGCCGGCGCTGTGCCTGGCGCCGTGCTCGGTCGCGCCCGCGCATCAGCGCACCGGCGCCGGGTCCGCGGCGATCCGGGCGGCGCTGGACGCGGCGCGCGCGATGGGCGAGGCGTTCGTGGTCGTGCTCGGCCACCACACCTACTACCCGCGGTTCGGCTTCCGGCGGGCGTCGGAGTCCAGTATCCGGCTGCCGATCGAGGTGCCGGACGAGGCTGCGATGGCGCTCACGCTCGACCCGGCACGGCCGCTACCGTCGGGCACGATCCGTTACGCCGCGCCCTTCGGGATCTGAAGACTCAGGACCAAGCGGAAACCCAGGACCAAGCGGTCCCGGTCACGCCGTGGGCGCGTGCCGCCGCTCCCGCCGAAGACCGGTCGGCCGGAGGGCGGAGCGTTTACTCCATTCGGGGGTGGGCGGTCGGGGCGGCAGCAGGGCTTCCTGCCATTCGCGTCGCTGGTCGCGCAAAACCGTGCCGGTGCACCTGCCGTGGTCGCTTCCTGCCATTCGCGTCGCTGGTCGCGCAAGACCGCCGCGGGGCGCTGATGGGCGTACCCCCGCGGCGGTTTTGTGGGTCTTGTTCGTCAGCTGTGCGGGGAGGCGGGCCGCTGCCGGGGGCGGTGCGCCTCGTAGACGAAGGCCGGCGGCGGGTTGCGCCAGAAGGTGCGGCTCTGGGTGACCTCCTCGAAGGTGACGCCGAGCGCGTCACGGAACCGGCGGGCGCCCGGCATGCGGCTGCCCATGCTGAGCGTGATCGTGGTGAACGCGCCGTGCGGGGCCATCGAGGCGGCGACCGCGGCGAGGATGCCGCGGGCCTGCTCGTCGGGCAGGAGCGTCCACGGCAGCGCGCTGACGACCACGTCGGCCGCGCCGAGCCCGCGCTCGGCCAGCAGCGCGGGGAGCCGGCTCGCGTCGGCCTCGGCCACGTCGACCGTCGGGTAACGCTCGCGGAGCAGGCCGGCGAAGACCGGGTCGATCTCTATCGCGAGGTGGTGGCCGCGGCCGCCGAGCCGTTGCTGGATCCACTCGGTGACCGCGCCGGTCCCGGCACCGAGCTCGACGACCAGCGGGTCGCCGTGCTCGGGGATCGGCGCGGCCATCTGGCGGCTGACCGCGGCGGACGTGGCGGCCGGTGTGCCGACCCGGGCGGGGTTGCGGAGAAAACGTTGAACGAAGGCCCCGGGGGCGGTGCTGGACTGCATCCCGCAACGCTGCCTCAAGGCACGCTCAAAGGCCAGTCGAAAGAGTGAATAAATGCGTGACGCCGGTGCCGGATGTGTTACAACACCGGCGTCACGCCTCTGGTCAGGCCCGGAGGCGCGGCCGGCGGGCCTCGTAGACGAACGCCGGCGGCAGGTTCGCCCAGATGGCCCGGCTCGGCTCGACCGTCTCGAACGTGTCGTTGAGCGCGGCCAGCACCCGGCGCCACGGCGGCATCATCCGCGCGGTCGTGTACGTGATCGTGGTGAACACGCCGTCCGGGCTCATCGATGCGGCGAGCGCGCGCAGTATCCGCCGGGTCTGCTCGTCGGAGAACGTCGTCCACGGCAGCGCGCTGACCACCGTGTCGACCGTGCCGAGGCCGCGGTCGGACAGCAGCTTCGCCAGGTCACCGGCGTCCGCGACGGCCACGTCGAGCGCGGGGTAGTTGCGCTGGAGCATCTCCGCGAAGACCGGGTCGATCTCGATCGCCATCAGGTGGCCGCGGCCGCCGAGCCGCCGGAGGATCCACTCGGTGACCGCGCCGTTGCCCGGTCCCAGCTCGACCACGAGCGGGTCGCCGGTCTCCGGGATCGGCTCGGCCAGCCGGCGACTCACCGCCGGCGACGTCGCGGCGATCGCACCCACCTGGGCCGGGTTCTTGAGGAAGCGCTGGATGAAGGCCGCACCGGAATTCGACTGCATCCCGCCACGCTGACTCGGATCACTACTCACTTACCACTCACTCACTGTCAAATCGGCGTGCGTTTCCACGGTTCCGAAGCAGTCTGAGTGACCGGCCACCGGACTACAAGGGTGCACTGACAGATCGCCGACAGGCTCAGCAGCCCTCGCGGGTGCATCATGATCCGGCACGAGAATGGCTCTGAGCAGGGAGAACGTGATGGGCGTGAAGACAGCGCTGCTGGCGATCGGGGACGTGGACCTGCGCACGGCACTGCGCGGTGCACCCCGGCCGGTGGACGACGCGGAGGAACTCGTCCGCGGCCTCCTGCCGGACCGCCACGTCACCCGGATCGGCGACGGCACGCTGACCGACCGGATCTGCCCGCCGGACGACATCACGTACGCGACCGCGCTGCGCGGCGCCGTGCTGCTCTGCGACCGCCGCTTCGCCCTCGACCGCCCGTCCCGGCTCCCCGCGCACGTGCTCCGGGCCGGCGCCGACCGCCGGATCACGCTGCACACCATGGACGCCGCGTCCGGCCGGTTCGCCTACGGCGTGTGGGAGCACGGCGCGCTGGTGCGGTCGCTGAGCCTGTCCGGCACCCGCGTGCTGGAGGACATCGGCGACCGGTACAGCTTCGAGCTCGGCCCGGCCGACGACCCGGGCGCGCTCGGCCAGGCCGCGCTGCGCGCGTTCTTCGGCTTCGTCCTCGACGGCCAGGCCCGCCCCGGCGACGTTGACGCCGCCGCCGTGCGCGTCCACGGCTTCCAGGTCGAGGACCCGCTCTTCCGCGAGCAGGCCGCCCGCCAGGCCATGCTGGCCCGCGTCAGCGCCGGCGCCTACCGCCGCCCGCTCGCCACCACGACCATCGCCGACACCCTCCGCCCCGCCTCCCTCGCCGACTACGCGGGCTGACCGGCTACCAGCCGACGGCCGGTTCGGCTTGCGCGGCCGTTGACCGGCTGCCGCCGCTCCATGACCATCGGTGGGTACGTGAGCGTGGGGAGAGCACGATGGGCGCGAAGACGGCGCTGCTGGCGTTCAGTGACGGGGATCTGCGGCGGTCGCCGGCGCTGTCCCCGGACGACGGCATCGTGGAGGACATCGGCGAGCCGTACGGGTTCGAGGCCGAGTTCTGGGCCGGCGCACGCCCGGACGGGTGAATCGAGGGCGTGGGCCGGGCCGGGCGTCGCCGGGATCGTTGGCAGGGCATGCTGGTGCGGGTGACGGTGAGGCGTTGGTGGCCGGGAATGGCGTTGCTGCTGCTGGTGGGCGGCTGTGCGAGCGACGGTGGGGCGGCGCAGACTCCGGCCGGTCCGCCGAGCGGGGTGGTGTCCTCTTCGGAGAAGCCGCAGTGGTCGGAGCCGGAGAGCTATCGGTTCGTGCTGACGACCGGGTGCACCCGGGGTTTCGTCGACGCGCGCTATGACGTGCAGGTCGAGGGCGGCCGGGTGGTCTCCGCGACCGGGCTGAACGAGGTGGCGACGGCGCACGCGGACGTTCCGGTGCCGACGCTCGGCGAGCTGGACGTGTGGATGCGTCAGGCAGGCGGGGACGAGCGGCGCGAGTGGGACCCGGCGGACGGTCATCCGGTCGCGTTCGGGTTCGAGCCGGACGCGATGGCGGTCGACGCGGGTCGCTGCTACGCGGTCTCGGATTACCAGCCGCGCCGGTAGCGGCGGCGGGCGCCGGAAACACGCGGTCGTCACGGTGCGGGCTGACAGCGGCCGTCGCACCGGCGGGCACCACGGAACGCGCGGTTATCGCGGTGGACGGCCAGGGGCCGCGGCGAATCGCCGCGGTCGAGCCGTGTGCTTTCAGCCATCGCGCGACGCGCAGGGAGGAGCGCCGGCGACGACCGGTGCCCCCGGGACCGACCACCCACCCCGGACCGGAATGAGCGCAGAGCCTCCGCGACCACGCCGGAAGCGGGAAGATCGCTTCGAGCTTCTGATCCTGTTACGGCAGCGCCGCCTGGACCCTGCCCTCGACGACGCGGGTGCGCAGCAGCGGCTGGTCGGTGGCGGACGGGCCGCGGACCACGGCGCCGTCGGCGAGTCGGAACGTGCTGCCGTGCCAGGGGCAGACCACGCACGCGGCGCCGCCGATCTCGGTGATCTCGCCGTCGCCGAGCGGACCGGTCTGGTGTGCGCAGCGTTCCATCATCACGGTGACCCGGTCGCCGACCTTGGTGACCAGCACCGGGACCTCGCCGATCCGGGCCACCTCGGGACGGTTGTCGACGAGCTCGTCCCAGCCGTAGACGTCGTGCCAGCCGTCGTCGATCTGCCGCAGGAACGGCTCGGCCTGGTTGACCGCGGCGCCCTGGCGGAAGCTGAGGTGCCCGCCGACGTACGCGCCGAGGCCGGCCGCGGCCAGTCCGGTGTAGGCGAGCCGGCGGCCGAGCCGGTGGTTGCCGGCCAGCCGGGCGGCGAACGAGCTCGCGTAGAAACCGATCGCGATCGTGTTCGCGGCCGCGTGGACCAGGCCGACGCGGCGCTGCTCGCGGGACAGCTCGGACCAGTCGGTGGCGCCGGACGCGGCGGCGGGGATCGCGGCCGCCGTGCCCACGCCGACCAGGATCGTCGCGGCGCGCTCGGTGCCGGGCAGCGCGTCCAGCACGGCCGTGCTCATCCAGGCGCCGACCGGCAGCTGCACGGCGACCGGGTGCAGCGGATGCCCGAGCCCGACGCCGTGCAGCAGGTCCTTGAGCCGCCGGGGCAGCGTGGCCTGGACGCCGCGCTGCAGCGGGTCGCTCGCCCGGTCCAGCTCACCGGTCTTCTCGACGCGTTCCAGCAGTCTGTGCAGCACCATGGTGTGAGGGATGCCCGGTGAGCGGGGCCGCAAACACGTCGCTCGGCGCCGTGGGAGCGGTTCGCGGTCGTCGCGCACTCCAGCGGCGGCGTCGTCGCGGCCGAGGTGGCCGCGTGGGCGCCGGGCCGGGTGAGTGCGCTCCTGGCGGTCTCCGCGGTCGTGCCGGCGCCGGGCCGCAGCTTCGTCACGTCGATGCCGTTCCCGAACCGGCTGGTGCTGGATCTGGCGATGCGCGTCGCCGGCACTCGGCCGCCGGAGGCCGCGATCCGGCAGGGCGTGGCCGGTGGCGTCGACGCGGAGACGGCCGGCCGGATCGTCGCGGACTTCCACCCCGAGTCCGCGGGCCTCTACCGGGACCGGCTGCGCGGCGGCGGTCTACCGGAGCGGCGCGGGTATGTGGTCACCGGCCGGGACGCCGAGCTTCCCGCGCCCCTGCAACGGCGTTTCGCCGGCACCCTCGGCGCGCACTGGACCGGCACGATCGACACCGGCCACCTGCCCATGCTGGAGGCACCCACCACGCTCACCCACCAGATCCAGGACTTCCTCGCGTAGAGCCTGTGTCGAGGTGAGGGCCGGAGCGAGGCGCGGTCCAGGTGTCGTGGAGGGTGTGCGGTGCGGAAGCCCTCATACCGGTGTTGTACGTGCGACGTGCGGCCAGGCGGCGCCTGGGCCTCGCCGCAGCCCGTCTCCCACGTCGACACAGGCTCTAGGGTGAGGGCATGCGTCTGGTGTTGCTGGCGGATACGCACGTGCCGAAACGGGCGAAGGATCTGCCGGGTGAGGTGTGGGCGGCGGTGGACGCGGCGGACGTGGTGGTGCACGCGGGGGACTGGGTGGACGTGCCGCTGCTGGACGCGCTGGAGGCCCGGTCGCGGCGGCTGATCGCCTGTTACGGCAACAACGACGGCGCGGCGCTGCGGGCCAGGCTGCCGGAGGCCGCGCGGGCGGAGCTGGGCGGGGTGCGGCTCGCGGTGGTGCACGAGACCGGTGATTCCAAGGGGCGCGAGGCGCGGTGCGCGGCGGCGTATCCGGACATCGACGTGCTGGTCTTCGGGCATTCGCACATCCCGTGGGACACGACCGCGCCGGGCGGGCTTCGGCTGCTCAATCCGGGCAGCCCGACGGACCGGCGGCGCCAGCCGTTCCGGACGTTCATGACCGCGGTGATCGACGGCGGCACGCTGCGCGACGTGGAGCTGCACAACCTGATCAGCTGAACGTGCCGTTCAGCATGCGGATCAGTTCCTCCGCGGCCTGCGCGGTGTCGAAGGCCGGGTCGGTCAGGCCGGTGGAGACGATCGCGTCGATGGCGCCGTTGACGATCACGGCGGTGACCTGCGAGTCGATGCCGCGCCGGTAGTCGCCGACCTTCGCGGCCGCGGTGAGCAGCCCGGCCATGGTCTCGTGCCGGCCGGGGCCGCCGGGCGCGTCCGCCTCCGCCACCAGCGACTCGATGATCATGCGGGTGTGGGTCGGGTGCAGGCGCATGTAGCCGACCAGGGAGCGGATGTAGGCCTCGACCGCGGCCGCGCCGGTGTGCGGCTCGACCGCGGCGCCGACGAACTCGATCAGCGATTCCAGCACCGTGGTGTAGGCGGCCTGGACGACCCCGTCCTTGGATGGGAAGTGGTAGAGGACCGCGGCCTTGGAGATGCCGGCGGCCTCGGCGATCCGGGCGAGCGAGGTTCCGGCGTAGCCGTGCGCGGCCACCAGATCGATGGCGACGCCGATCAACTGCGCGCGTCGTGCCTGCTCGGTAAGGGTGAGGGGCTTGCTGGCGTTTTCGGTCGGCACTCGATCACCGTACCCGATCTGACATTGCGGTTGAATTTTCTACCATGCGGTCAGTAATCTGACCTCATGGTTAAGAAGGCGCTCGTGTCCACCACCATCGGGGTCGCGGTGATCGCGGCCGTCGTCGCCTACGCGCTGCGGGACCCGTCGCCCGTCGGCTACTTCGCCTCCGCCGACGCGGCCGATCGCTTCACCGGGGCCTACCGCGAGGCGATGGCCGACATGCCACCCCCGGACAGAACCATCGACATCCGCACGGGGTACGGGGTGGTGCGCGTCTATCACTTCGCCGGCGGCACCGACCCGGCCGCCGCGCCGCTGCTGCTCCTGCCCGGCAGTGCCTCCGCGTCGCCGGTCTGGGCCGGCAACCTGCCGTCGCTGCTGCGGCAGCGCAGCGTCTACACCGTCGACCTGCTCGGCGAGCCCGGCATGAGCATTCAGCAGCGCCCGGTCGCCACCCTCGCCGACCACGCCCGATGGCTGCACGAGGTGCTGCTCGCGCTCCCGGAGCCGCGGATCCACCTGTTCGGCCTGTCGTTCGGCGGCTGGAACGCGATGAATCTCGCCGTCCACCACCCGGAGAAGATCGCGAGCGTCATCCTGCTCGACCCGATCCTGGTCTTCGGCGACCTCTCCTTCGGCGTGGTGCTCCGCTCGATCCCGATCGCGTTCCGCTGGGCGCCGCGCTCCTGGCGCGACAGCTTCGCCAGCTGGACCGCGAACGACGCGCCGATCGAGGACGAGCCGGTCGCCCGCATGATCGAGGTCGGCCTGCAGGCGTACGTGGTGAAGCTGTCCGCACCGGCCCGCCCGTCCGACGACGCGCTGCGCGGCGTCACCGCGCCGGTGCTGCTGCTGATGGCCGGGAAGTCCCGCCTGCACGACTCCGCCGAGGCCGCGGACACCGCCCGGCAGCTGCTCCCGGCCGCCACGGTCAAGGTCTATCCGGACGCGTCCCACGCCATCAACGGCGAGTACCCCGACGAGATCGCCGCCGACGTCGCGGCGTTCCTCAGCTGAGGCCGCCGGGCCGGGGCAGCGCGGCCAGGGCGGTCTCCGCGATGCCGGTGACGGTGCGCGGGCCCAGGCCGGCCTTGCCCACCGCCTCGATGCCGCGCAACACCGCCAGCAGCAGGGCCGCCAGCTGCTCCGGGTCCGCGCCGTCGTCGATGTCGCCCTGGCGCTGGGCGGCGCGGATCTCCGTGCCCAGCAGTCCGGCGGGGATCCGGTCGCCCGGGAAGTCCTTGATGTTGCTGGTGACGATCACCCCGGCCCCGGCGAGCACGGCTGCGGCGACGACATGTTCGTCATCGGGGTCCGGGAGATCGAAAGTCCCTTCGAGCGCTTCGAAGCCGAAAATTTCGGCGTCACCGAAATGCGGTCTCATCTGGGCGATGAGTGCGGCGGCACGCCCGTCGGCTTGTGATGTGCGCATTCCCTGACGGCGCTGGAGCTTGCGGGCCTCGTGGTATTCCAGTTCCTCCATGGCGACCGAACTCCACGTCGGCCGGTACATCCCCTCCACGGCCAGCGACAGCAGGAAGTCCCGCTGCATGCTTGGCCAGAGAACGCAGGTGTCGAGGGCTGCCGTGAACACGCGCGCATCATTCCAGGGAAATGATGATCGTCATAGATCTCCGCGTGTCTTCCGTCGTTCGGCGACGGCGCGGCGTGCGTCCCGGAGTTGTTGCAGCGTCTCGTTGAGATCGTCCTCTTTGTCGATGTCGACGCTGGTCGCCTCGATCGCGGCGTGCTGGTCGGCGCGTCGCTGATCGCGGTATTCCAGGAGGTGACGCAGCAGGATGCGCCGGTGGGTGCCATTGCGTTCGTAGGGGATTCGGTTCTCGTCGAGAAGTTTGATCACGGTCGGCCGGCTGACGCCCAGCAGGTCGGCGGCCTGCTGGGTGGTCAGGGTCTGGGTGACCGGAGCGACGGTGACCGCGTGACCCTGATGCAGGGCCTCGACGACCTGCCGCAGCATGCGGTAGATCTCCTCGGGCAGCTCGACCCGGTCGTCGGGCTCCTCGGCGGCCAGAAAGTAGCGCGGGCCTGGTCGGCTCGTGTCGGCGTGCCCGTCCAGGAAGCGCGAGACGGCGTCCACGTCGTTTTCCAGGCCGGGCAGGTAGGTCTCCTGTCGCAGCGTCGGTGCCCCCATGTCATCCTCCTCCGCAAGAAGCGTAACCGAATTTCTTTCCTTGCGATTACAGTCTGTCTTGCTTCGCCCCGCCGGTCAAGTGAGCTTCCGCCGTAGCCGTTCTCGGCCGGGGCGCCAGGTGCGGAAGAGGGGCGATCGATCCCCTCGTCGCCGAGCACGTCGTGGGTATCGCGGCCGCGAGATTCGGAGGCCGTGCCGGGTTGGCGGGTGGCCTGGGATGCTCGTTCCTCGCGCTCCCGGGCGGGGAACCGGCCGTGCTGCATCGCGCGCTCGAACGTACCCCCGAGCCGCGGTCCTTTCTGTTCTGTGACGCCGAAGGCGTCCTGGTCCCGGTGTGGAGCGGAGAGGCGGTCGCGCGGCACGATGAGCGGTCATGACCTGAGTACCCGGATCGGCGGCTGGTGATCTTCCGGCCCGTCGGCGGCGAGGCCTGATCGGCGCTGGCGAGCAGCCGCAGCGCCTGATGCTAGGTGCTGCCCGGGACCGCGGTGTAGAGGATGAGCCGCTGGTCGCGGTCGGTGAGGTCAAGGGTCTGGCAGCGAGCGTGGCGACGATCGGCCAGGCGAGCTAGGCGAGCGTGTCGAACGGCGCGGGGAGCGCGCCGCCGGTCGCGACGTTGATGGCGATCGCGAGCAGCGCGGTGAGCAGCCCGGACGTGACGAGCTGCAGCACTGTGACCTGATCTCGTCGCACGGCGATACGGTACTTCTCGTCGTCGATGGATATACAGGAGGTGAGCAGAGGCACTTCCCGTGCGGGCCGGTGGTCAGGCAGAATAGGCCTCAATCCCCATCGGGTAACAAGGGTTTTCCGTCATGGATATTGCGGCCAGAGAATCGAGGGTGGCTTAGTGAGCATCGCTGTCGTCGCGGGAAACCCGAAGCCGAAGTCACGCACGCTCGCCGCCGGAGTCCTCCTCGCCGAGACGCTCACCGGCAGCGCACCCGACCTGGTCATCGACGTGATCGACCTCGGTCCCGGGCTGCTCGCCTGGGGTGACCCGGGTGTCGGTGAGGCGGTCGCCGCCGTGGTCAAGTCCGACGTGGTGATCGTCGCGAGCCCGACGTTCAAGGCTACGTACACCGGGCTGCTCAAGCTCTTCCTCGACCAGATCCCCACGGACGGGCTGGCGGGCGTCTACGCGCTGCCGCTCATGCTCGGCGCCGGGCCCGGCCACGCGCTCGCGCCGGAACTGCTGCTCAAGCCGGTCCTGGCGGAGCTGGGCGCGATCACCCCGGCCCGCGGGCTCTACCTGATCGACAAGACGTTCGCCGAGGACCCGGCGCTGCCTGCGTACGCGGACCGGGTCCGGCCCCTGCTGCCGATACTCCGGGGAGAGTGACCGCCGTGGTCGACCTTCGTCCCGTCGGCGACGACCCGGCCGCGCTGCGCGCCGCCTACGGCTGCTTCCCCAGCGGCGTCACCGCGGTCTGCGCGCTGGTCGACGGCGCACCGGCCGGGCTCGCCGCCAGCTCGTTCACGTCCGTGTCGATGAGCCCGCCGCTGGTCTCGGTCTGCGTGCAGCACACGTCCACTACCTGGCCGCGGCTACGCCACCTCGACCGGGTCGGCGTCAGCGTGCTCGGCGAGGACCACGACGCGCTCGCCCGGCAGATCGCCTCCCGCACCGGCGACCGGTTCGCGGGCGTGGCCTGGGAGGCGGGCCCCGGCGGCGCGGTCTTCCTCGGCGGCGCCACCGCGTGGCTGGACTGCACGGTCGAGCGCCAGGTGCCGGCCGGCGACCACGACATCGTGCTGCTGCGCGTGCACACGCTGCGCGCCGATCCGGACGTGGCGCCGCTCGTCTTCCACGCCAGCCGCTTCCGGCAGCTCGCCGCTCCCCGGCTGCGTGACGCCGCCTGAACCGCTCCCCGGCTGCGTGACGCCGCCTGAACCGCTCCCCGGCTGCGTGACGCCGCCTGAACCGCTCCCCGGCTGCGTGACGCCGCCTGAACCGCTCCCCGGCTGCGCGACGCCGCCTGACCACTGGGGCGAGCGGGGCCGGTGGGGCGCCTGTGAGGCGGTACCGCTCCCACCCGGATGATGATCCTGGACAGCCCTCCGCCGGTACGCGCACCATCGAGACATGGGCTGATGCGTGACCGACCAGGGGGTGCGGCGATGGTGGCTGTTTTCGGTGAGCAGGCGGCGACGGGCTGGCACCCGCTGCTGAACGGCACGCACGAGCTGGCACGGGCGATCGCCGACCCCGTGCACGACGACCCCGCCTGGCGGGAGCGCGTCGCGGCCCGGCTGCGCGGCCTGCGCGGCGCGTTCGACGAGCACATGCGGGCCACCGAGGGCCCGGCCGGCCATTACGCCGCGCTGGTCGACAACACGCCGCGGCTCGCCTCCGGCGTCGACGGCCTGGTCCGCGAGCACGCGGCCGTGCTCGACCGCATCAGCGCGCTCCAGGAGCACGTCGACGCGGACCGGCCCGGCACCGACGAGATCCGCGACTGGGCCCGGCTGCTCGTCCACCAGCTCTTCGCCCACCGTCAGCACGGCGCCGACCTGGTCCTGGAGGCCTACCAGACCGACATCGGCGGCTCCGACTGACTGTGCTCCGCGGCACCCCACGAGGCGAGCAGGCCGATCGAGTCCGCGGACGCCGAGCCCGGCTCGGCGGTGTAGAGCGTCATCGTGAGCCGGTCGTCGGCGCGCAGGTCGAGGCTCTCCCAGGCCAGCGTCAGGTCGCCGACGACGTGGTGGTGGATCCGCACGATGCCGGTGTCGTGCGCGTCGACGACGTGCGACTCCCAGCGCCGCCGGAACTCGGCGCTGCCCGCGGACAGCTCGCCGAGCAGCGCGCGCAGGCCGGGGTCGTGGCTGTCCCGCGCCGCGGCCGTGCGCAGATTCCCGACCATCACGTCCGCCACCTGCGCCCAGTCGCCGAAGAACCGGCGCGCGCCGCCGTCCAGGAACACGTAGCGGGCCACGTTCGGCGTGCCGGCCGAGCCGGCGAACGCGTCGGCGAGCAGCGCGCGGCCGGGACCGTTGGCGGCGACCAGGTCGGTGCGGCTGTTGACCAGCGTGGCCGGGGCGGCGAACGCGTCCAGGCTCCATCGCAGGCTCGGCCGCACCGTCACCGGCCGCCGCCGGTCGTGCAGGATCGCGTTGCTGCCGTTCGCCTCCGCGGCGAGCCGCACCAGGTGCGCGCGCTCGGTGTCGTCGAGCCGCAGCGCGCCCGCGACCGCCTGCAGGACCTGCGCGGACGCGCCGCGCAGCACACCGCGTTCCAGCTGCGCGTAGTACTCAGCACTGATCCCGGCCAGCGACGCCACCTCGCTGCGGCGCAGCCCCGGCACCCGGCGCCGCCCGGAGACGGGCAGTCCGGCCTGCGCGGGGCTGATCCTGGCCCGGCGGGTGGTGAGGAAGTCGCTGACCTCGGCGCGGTTGTCCACCCGCCGACGGTACGGCGCGCGGCGCGCGGTAGCGATGGGCCACTGGTACATGTGTCAGCGGCGGCTTCCTCACCGCACCGGACGCGGCTTCGCTGATGGTCATGAACAGCACCGGCAACACCGTCTTCATCCCCGGCTCGACCTCCGGCATCGGCCTCGGCATGGCCCTGCGCTGGGCCGAGGCGGGCAACACCGTCATCGTCGGCGGCCGGCGCACGGACCGGCTCGCCGAGATCGCCCGCGAGCACCCGGCGCTGCACACCGTGGCCGTCGACGTCACCGACCCGGACTCGATCACCGCAGCGGCCACGCGGGTGGTCGCGGCGCATCCGGAGCTGAACGTGCTGGTCACGATGGCCGGCATCATGCGGCCCGAGGATCTGCGGACCCCGGCGTTCCTGCCGACCGCGGAGGCGCTCGTCGAGACGAACGTCTACGGCACGATCCGGCTGGTCGCGGCGCTGACCCCGCACCTGCTCACCCGGCCGGATGCGACCATCATGACGGTGTCGTCCGCCTTCGGCTTCGTCCCGTGGCACGTGACCCCGACCTACAGCGGCACCAAGGCGTTCGTGCACTCCTACACCCAGGGCCTCCGCGAGCAGCTGCGCGGCACCGGCGTCCGGGTCGTCGAGCTGGTCCCGTCGGGCGTACGCACCGACCTCATGGGCCAGGGCGCCAACCCGGCGATCCCCTCCGTCGACGAGTTCCTCGACCAGGTGTTCGCGCTGCTCGGCGCGCACCCGTCCGCGGACGAGATCGTGGTCGACGCGGTGCGCTTCTACCGCGACGCCGAGCGCGAGGGCCGCTACGCCGACGCCTACGCCTTCAACGTCTCCATCACCGCCTGACCCGCGCCACCCGCCCCCAAGATCCAGACCTCCCCATGCAGCTGGAACGACATGGGGGATGCCTGGATCACGGGTGAGGGTGTGTGGTGTGCCGGGTCAGGGCTTGAGGATGAGGAGCTGGCCGGTCAGGGCGTCGAGGATCGGGCGGTCGCCGGCCGGGGCGGCGAGCGTGGCCGACGCCGGGTGGATGACCAGCTGCTCGGTGCACATCTCCGCGGTCGAGGTCGCGGTGCCGCCCACGATGATCAGCGTGTCCGTCTCGTGGACCAGCGGCGTGATCTGCTCGTCGCACGCGCCGACGCCGAGCCGCAGGTCGAGCGTGGTGCCGGCGACCCGGGCGAGGCTCTGGGTGGCCTTGAGATCGGTGCCGCCGGCACCGGGCGGGGCCAGCGACGGGGACGGGACCGGTGCGGTCGACGCCGGTGTCACCGCGACCCGCGCGACCGGGGACGACACCCCACGAACCGAGAACAACCACGCGGGTACGGTCGCGTCGCCGCGACTGGTCCGCAACGGCACCGTGCCGAGCGTGGCCCCGGTGACCGGCAGTTTCGTGCAGACGGCGTCGTCGGCGGCGCTGACCGGCGAGTCGGGACCCGGCTTCGTGCCCGCGGAGGGCGCACGCCCGCCCGTCGCGGGCTCGCACGGCGGTGGGTCGCCCTGGTCGATCAGTGCGAACGTGTCCGCGGCGCTCAGCAGCGGCGTCTTCTCCGCACCGGCGGCGTAGGCCACCTCGCCGGACGCCGCGGCCGACGGTAGCGAGCCCTCCAGCGTGAACCAGCCGGCGTCGAAGGCCTGCCGCTGCCCGTCGGTCAACCCCGCCGGGGCGATGAGCAGATCCTGCAACGGTACGAAGCCGGTCCGCCACGCCGGCGCCGCCGCCTCCACGGCGGGCCAGCTCGCGGCGACCGCCTCGGCACGGCTCGTGAACGCCTCCGGCGCGGTGCCGGAAGGCGCCCCGGCCGACGGTGTCCCACCCGGCGCGGCACACGCGGCGAGCGGGAGAACGAGAAGAATCCCCAGGTACGGCAAACGGCGCATACCGGTATGACGAGCCGCCCACCGCCCCGGTTCCTGCCTCCCCGGTCATCGGTTCGTCCTTGCCGCCTCGGATCGTGCGGGGAGGAGCGAGCGACGGCGCTCGCCCTTGCCGGCTCCGGATCGTGCAGGAAGGAGCGCCAGCGACGGTTTTCGCCGTTGCCGGCTCCGGATCGTGCGGAGAGGAGCGCCAGCGACGGTTTTCGCCCTTGCGGCCTCGGATCGCGCAGGGAGGAGCGCTAGCGACGACCGGTGCCCGCGGGAGCATGCGGAAGGTGATGTATGCGGAAGCGGGCAGATAAAGCTTTTATGGTCTTTCATGACGGCAGCGTGACGGCCGCGCTACACCGTGATCGCGCACGTGGATCTTCCCCGGCTCTGTCGGGTAATCGTTGTGCTCACTCACGTGCAGACCTTATCGGCGGGCTGCGGCGCAAGCTATCGTGCGAGGCATGGCGTTGACTGCGCGCAAGGCCGGCTTCGCGCCCCTTGCCGTGCCTGGACCTGAGGAACGGGGGTCGCGTGCATCCTGAAGGTCAGCGCGTCGGAGGTCGGTCCATGGAGTCGATGACCGGCCGCATCCTGGTCGCGACGCCATCGCTCAAGGACCCGAACTTCGACCGCACGGTCGTGCTCCTCGTCGCGCACGAGACCGGCGGCGCGCTCGGCGTCGTGCTCAACCGCGCCACCGAGGTCCCGGTCGCCGAGGTCCTCGGCAAGTGGGGCAGCCTCGCCGGCGATCCCGCCGTGCTCTTCGAGGGCGGCCCGGTCGCCCCCGAGTCCGCCATCTGCCTGGCCCGCACCCGCCCGTCGGTCAAGCGCCCCTCCGGCTTCCACCCGGTCTCCGGCGGCGTCGGCACCGTCGACCTCTCCGCCGACCCGGAGTCGCTCGGCGACAACCTGTCCGGCCTGCGCGTCTTCGCCGGCTACTCGGGTTGGTCCCCCGGCCAGCTGGAGGAGGAGATCTCCTCGGGCTCCTGGTTCGTCTTCGACGCCCTCCCCGGCGACGCCTTCGTCTCCCGCCCCGACGACCTGTGGACCATGGTCCTCAAGCGCCAGGGCGGCATCACGGCCGCCGTCGCCCACTTCCCCTCCGACCCCGCCCTCAACTGACCCCCTCCGCCGTGGGGGTCCGCGCGGTGTGTAATATTGCTGCCGTGCCCGGGTGAACCGGACATGAGCATCAAGGCAGTGAGCAGTAAGCAAGGGGCTGTGGCGCAGCTGGTAGCGCACCACACTGGCAGTGTGGGGGTCAGGGGTTCGAGTCCCCTCAGCTCCACCCTTTGTAAAAAGGCCCGGACCAAACGGTTCGGGCCTTTTTTGCATGCGCTAGGAAACATGTCCGCTCAATCGGGTTTCACCTCACTCCGGATCTCGTCCGGCGTCGGTGGTGGAACCTCGAGGCGTGCGGACAGCCGCTCTGCCATCTCCTGAGTGCGCTCGGTGCTCATCGTGCGGCGGCCTGCGGTCGCGTTGAGAAGCTGTTCGAGGACCGCCTCACGGCGCAGGCCCGGATCGTCGCACCAGAGTTGCATGAAAGAGCGGCGGTACGGCTCGAACGAGCCGAGCTGATAGAGCGCGAACGGTCGCCTGAATGCGGACGGGGGAAGCGTCGCGCGAAGAACGCCATTGGCCATTCGCTGCGGCGTCACCGTCGGAAAGCCGCGTGCGGTCAGCCAGTTCCGCCACGTCGTCATCGGGTCCTCGCGGTCCTCCTGCTCCCGCAGTGCCTCGCCCAGGTCGGCGCAGACCAGCTCGATGTGCTGGTCGCGCCGTTCGCTCGCCATGGTGAACGCCTGCATGCGCAGCGGGCCGGCGTCCTGGACGAGGTAGGCGGGGAGCCACACCTGCTGGGTGGAGATCGCTCGCGCGGAGGACACGCCGTCGCTGATGTTGAACGCGCGCCGGTCCGGCCGGGCCAGCAGCGCCTCGATCTCGGCGGCCGGGAACGGGTTCGTGAGTCCGGCGGCCCGGAACTCGGTGCCGTCCCTACCGCGCCAGGACAGTTCCCGTAGGTAGGTGACGCCGGTGTAGTGGCTGGTGGGCAGCGGCCCGCCGGTGTAGCCGTCGAAGTACAGCCGGCGACGGTCCTCGCGGACGATGCGGCGTACTCCCTCACGGGCCGACTGCTCGCCGAGCGCGGTGAGCCGGAGCTCGGTGCCGGTCCACCCGACGTGGCCGAGGGAGACGAGGAAGCGGAGTGTGCGGTCGACGATCGTGGGCTCGATGCCGAAGAACCGGACCAGCTCACCCGGGGTACGGAGCCCCGCCTCGGCGATGCCGCGCGTGACGAACTGGTCGAAGACCTCATACGGCTCGGTCTCGGTGACGGTGGCGCTGACCTCGACCCGCCAGATCGGGATCAGCACACCGAACAGCCGGGTCGGCCGGGCGCCGGGCGCCGCCACGGCCCGCTCGATGGCGCGGCGGGCCGGATAGATCGCCGGACGGTCGGTCACGCGTGCTCCCGGAGGTGGGCGCGGAACGCCACCGACGGGTGGATCACCCCATGGGCGAGCGCGTGGGCGTGCAGCGCGCGGGCGAGGTCGGCGAAGCCCGGGTCACGCGCCGAGCGAAGGGTGTCGAAGTCGCCGATCAGGATCAACTGGTGCCGGGCGCGGGTGATCGCCACGTTGAGACGGCGCAGCTCAGAGAGGAAGCCGACCCGGCCGTCGCGGTTACTGCGCGTGAAGCCGAAGACGACGACGTCGCGCTCGCCGCCCTGGAAAGCGTCGACGGTGCCGACGTTGTCATTGACCAGGACTTCGTTGCCGACCAGTTCGGACAGGCGGGCCCGCAGATATTGGGTCTGGGCACGGTACGGAACGATCACCGACCAGCTCAGGCGGGTGGCGGCGTAGCGGGCGACCAGATCGATGATCAGCCGGGCCTCGGCCGGGTTGTCGTAGCCGGTGGCCTGCCACGTCTCGCTCTCCTTCCGGCCGCGCTCGGCCCGGTCCGCCGCGGGGAGATCACTGGTGTCGATCACGGCGAGACAGCTGTCGAGGAGCGGGTCGGGAGGCGTCCGCGCGACCTTGGTGACCAGCGCACCGCCGTAGAACCGGGCAGACACGAACTCGGCGACCGCGACCGGCATACGCCGCTGCCAGGTCAGGGCCGCGGTCAGCGCGCTCCCGCCGGCCCGGTGCAGGCGCTCGAACGCGCTGGTTGTCAGCAGGTCCCGGAGCACGGCCGGGTCGGTGCCGCCCGGGGCGGCGGGGCGGCGTCTCAGCCACTGGCGCACGTCGTCGTCCACGACGGGCGGCAGCTGGTGGTGGTCACCGACCAGGATGGCCCGGCGAGCACGGACGAGCGGCACCAGGGTGGAGGCCAGCGGGATCTGCGCTGCCTCGTCGATGATCGCGACGTCGAAGGTCTGGTCGGCGATGAGATTGCGTTCGACCCCGACGCCGATGCAGGTGGATCCGACCACGTCGGCGTACCGGACGAGTTCGTGGTTGAACTCCGTGGACGGCTCGCCGAGGCGGTCTCGCCACTGTGCCAGCAGGCGCGCCCGGCGCCGGAGGCTCGTGTCGAGCTGGGCGGCCCCGTGGTAGAAGGCGCCGAGACCGGCCGGCTCCGTGCCGGTGGACGGCAGGGTGCCGTACGGCGCGAGGAGCGGCCGGAGTGCCTCCGCGGCCTGCCGAGCGGCCGCGACCGTCTCCTTCTGCCGGTGGGCGGCGGCGATGGCCGCCCGCTTGGCGTCCAGGACCGCCGGGTCCTCCTTCAGCAGGCGGGCCAGTTCACCGTCCACGACGTCGGCGTCGGTCCGCGCGGCGGCATGGAACCGGGTCGCATCGGGCACCTCGTGGGCGCTCGCCGCGATGCGGTCGCGGATCCGGCGTACACGCCACCGGTGGTAGAAGCCGAGAACACCCGTCCGCCGCGCGTCGGCGTGGGCGAGCGTGGCGGCCAGGCCGGCAGCGCGCGCCTCGGCCCGCTCCAGCCGGCTCCGCGCCTCCTGCAGCGCGCGGGCCGCGGCGTGCCGGGGCTCCTGGAAAGCGGTCTCCACCGCGGCGATCGCGGACTCGTGCCGGTCCGCCGCGGCACGATGACCGGCCTCGGCCCGCCGAGCGGCGTCGACATCGGCGGCCAGCCGGGCGAGCAGGACCGCGGGCCGGTCCTCGTCGAGGACCCACGGTTGCAGGGCGGCCATGTCCGGGGCGGTCCGGTCGAGAACGGATAGCCGCACCGACTCCGCCAGATTCGGCACGACGAGGTGCCGGACGGACTGCGCCACCCGCTGCTCGTCGCCCACCCGTACCGCTCGGAGGCCGCCGGACAACTGCTCCAGCACGTTGTCGACGGCGACGTGCGTCTGGGAGGCGACCAGCACCCGTTCGCCGCGGGATACCAGCGCACGGGCGATCTCCCCGATCGTCCGCGACTTGCCGGTGCCGGGCGGGCCGAGGATCAGCAGCAGCTCGGGGGAGCCGACGGCGCGGCGAAACGCCTCCCGCTGCCCGGGGTCGAGGCTCGCGGGCGGGTCGATCGCCGTTGCTCCCGGGCCCGGTGCGGCCGCGGCGGCCACGGTCTGCTCCGGATCGGCGAGCAGGGGGAGGAGCGCGGGATTCGCGGCCCGGCCGGCCCGGAGCGCCGAGATCGCAGCGTGCTGAATCTGTGGGATGCGAAGGTTGACGGTGGCCGTCAACTCGCCCTGATCCGGCAGCCGGGGGCGGTGGATGCTCTCGCTGAAGCTCACCCGGAGCCGGTCCCCGTCCAGGTCGCGCACCCGGCCCCGCAGATCCGGCAGCCCGGTGACCTCGACCGTGGTGCCCGGCGTGAGCCGGACGACCCGGCTCAGGCGGAACACGTAGACCGCGCTGGTGTCGTGCCGGGCCTCGGCCACGGACTCGACGGCGTAGTAGGGAATGGGCGGAGCATCGGCGTGCGCGGCGATCCGGATCTCCCGGCCCGCCTCGACGACCTCCTCGACCGCGTCGCAGAAGGCGTCGTGGCTCGCCGGGCGGTGCGGGGCCGGAGCAGTGGCCTCGGCCGGTGACATCGCCCGCCACGCGTACTCGATCTCCTTGGCGAACGCGCGCATGCCGGGTGGAACGCGTGTGAGCACCGGCTCGTAGAACCAGCCGCCGGAAGCCTGCAGCCGGAGGGCGCCGCGGGCCAGCCGCTCGTGGTCGGACAGCCGCATCGGCGCGACGAAGTGCATCATCCAGGCGTCACCGTGCCGGGACGGCCGCAGCCCGGCGACGTGCCGCCGGACGTAGAGCCGCAGCCCGTGGTCCATCGTCGCGGGTACGCCACCGTCCGCGTTCAGCCGGTTGATCTCGGAGATCAGGTCTGCTTCCGCGGGCACCTGCCGTCCCTGCTGCCGCTGCTGCATGACCTTGGCAGGAAGTTCCAGCGAGGGCACGAGCACGACCGGCCCGGGCAGACCGACCGTCATGAGCGACCGGCCAGCTCGGACAGCCCACGGCAGAGCCGGGCGACGGACGGCCGGTGACCGGTTTCTTCGTGGAGCGCCGGAAGAAGGACGTCGTCGTACGCCGGCGGCAGACTCGGCCGCAGCAGCACCGGCGGCATCGGGGCACGACCCGGCACGCGACCGGTGGCCAGGTGGTAGACGATCGCTGCGAGCTGGTGGACGTCGGTCCAGGCACCGACCGGATGCAGCAACGGCCGGTCCTGCTCCGGCGCCCGGTATTCCGGCGGGCCCTCGCCCGGCTCGGCCGGCACGGTGGCCAGACCGAGGTCACGGAGGACGATGTCGCCCCGACCGGCCGTGACGAACAGTGCGGCGGGCGACAGATCACGGTGGGCGTGACCGCGGTCGTGTAGCGCCGTCAACACGACGCCGAGCGGCCGGAGGCCGCGGAGCAGCGCGTCGAGCGCCAGCCGCGGATAGCCGCCGTCCGGTGGCCCGAACGTCTCCAACACGGTACGGCTCGCGGGGCGCTCCACCACGAGGACCGTGCTCCCGCCCGTCTCGACGATCCCGGCCGCTCTCGGTGCTCCGACGACCGGGCGCAGCTCCCGCATCAGGTCCGCCTCGCGGCGAAGCTCGGCCCGCCCGGCCTCGCCGTCCCGCAGCGCATCGACCCTGCGGAGCCGGACGGAACCGCCGGACGGGGTCACCCGGCTCGCCGACGCCTCCACCCGGACGTGACCGCCATCGGGTGCGGTCCGCGTCGTCACCGGGCCACGGATGAGGTAGACCGAGTCGCGCACCCGCGCCTGCGAGCCCGGCCGCCATCGGCCGGGCGGGCCGGAGATCGACCCCGACCTCACGGACACGGGACGGGGTGTGCCGTGGTCGACGCAGTCGTCGTGCGTGGTGAGGACGAGGCGTCGGAGATCCGCGATGGACAGTGTCTGGTCGGCGAGCCGCGGGCGCGCACCGTCGCGCAGCGCCCGCATGAGCCCGGCGAGGCGTGGCGCCTTCTGCTCGGGGAGGTCCGGCTCGTCGACGGAGACCCGGAGTATGCGCCGGTTGATGGCGAGGAAGCACTCGGTCGCGTACCGCGGATCCCGGTCCAGGCCGATCAGCGCCTCGCGCATGCGCTCGATCGCGACCGTCCGGATGTAATCGCGGTGCGGCATAGCCTGTCTGCTGACGACCAGCACGTCGCGGACGAAGGCCTCGGCGTCGGCCGGCGGCATGCCCGTCTGCTTCGCGAGCTGCGGTGGCAGGTCCCTCTCGGTGTCCGCGTGGACGGCCAGATTCGAGACGACCGCGCAGTCCACGGCGCGGCCCATGGCGTTCCAGTAGAACCACAGGTCGGCGACCGGATCGCACAATGACGACGGTGTCCAACGGGGCTGATCCGTCTCCCTGTGCTTGATCGAGACCAGTTCGACGGCACCGTCCGCGGAGACGGCCAGGTAGTCGCTGGACCACTCCACCACGATCTCCCGCAGCGCGCCCGAGACCAGGTTGTCGATGCAGCGAATGGCGATGCAGTGATCCTGGAAGTGGTATCTGCCGCGCGTCTCCCGAGCCGTGTTGCGATGGTCGCGGTAGAACGTGTCATCCGGGCGGGCGGATGAGGTCGCCATATGAGGACCATATCGGTAACCGTCGCGATCTGTGGTCCCGTGATCCGGTATCGCGACCGATCGTGCGGCATCGGCCGGCGCGAACGCCACTCGATGTCCCGGATCTGCCATCGTGGGCGGCGTTGGCGTCGAGGAGGTCCGATGGAGAACGTGATGTCGCTGTACCACGAGGTTGCCGCCCGGCTGGATCCGGACGTCCGTGACCTCGTCCTCTCCGCCCTGCACAGCGACGAGGCCCTCGACGGCGTGCTGCGCGGCGGGAGTCCGCCTCCGGCGCCGGAGGAGGAGGCGGGGGAGGGCGGCGGGACCGGGCTGTTCCTGGAGTCCGTGATGGTCCGGGGCTTCCGTGGCATCGGTCCGACGACCTCGCTGCCGCTGGCGGCCGCGCCGGGACTGACCGTGATCACCGGCCGGAACGGCTCCGGGAAGTCCAGTTTCGCGGAGGCGGTGGAGTTCGCGCTGACGCAGGACTCCACGCGCTGGGCGCAGCGGCCCGCGGCGTTCCGGGGCGGCTGGCGCAACCTCCACCAGGACGGCGACGCCGGCGTCCAGGTGACGCTGCGACCGGAGCCGGGCGGTCTCCCGGTGACCATCCGCCGCACCTGGCGGGCGGGCAGCGCCGACCTGGCCTCCGCGGAGACGGTCGTCCTGCACGGCACGACCGCGGCGCCCGGCGGCCGGATGCCCGGGTGGGTGCGGCAGATCGACCGCTACCGGCCTTTCCTGTCCGCGCGGGACCTGGAACGGGTGATCACCGCGAAGCCCGCCGAGCTGTACGACGCCATTGCCCCGATCCTCGGGCTCGGACCGCTGACCGAGGCGGACAAGCGCCTGCACCGGCAGCGGAAGATCAGGGAGGACCGGGTCAAGAGCCTCAAGTCGGGGTACGTCGCGTTGCGCACCCGGCTCGGCGCGCTCGACGACCCGCGCGCCGGCCAGGCGCTGTCCACGCTCGGGATCAGCTCCGGCCACGCTGACCTGGAGGCTCTCGTGCTGATCGCCGGCGACGAGGTGGAGACCGGCGACGCGCGTGTCCTGGCGGCGGCCCGGCGGCTCACCGCCGAGGACCTGCCGGACCTCTGGCCAGTGCTGACCGAGCTGAACGATGCGGCCAAGGAGGTGGAGGCCGCGACCGGCGCCGAGAGCACCGCCGCGCATCGCGCCGCCGACCTGCTCCACCGCGCCCTCGACCTGCACCGGGAGGGTGGTGACCAACCCTGCCCGGTGTGCGGGTCCGGCCGTCTCGACGCCGCGTGGCAGAGTTCCGCACGCGCCGAGCTGGAACGGCTGACCGCGGCCGCGGCCTCGATCCGGGCCGCCCGCGACCGGCACGCGGCGGCGCTGCGAGCCCTGAGCGAACTGTGCGGTGACGTCCGTCGACGGGTGCTGCCGCTGGCCGGCGCGCTCGCCGGCGAATTGCCCGAGCCGGCGGCGGCGCTGCGCTCGGCCCTGAGCGCGATGTCCGGCGATCCGGCCACGGCACACGTCGGCTGGGAGGCGCTCGCCGCTGCCCACGCCCGGCTCACCGCCGCGGCCACGGACTGGCTCGGCCGCCGCCACGACGGGTGGCGCGAGCCGGGCGCGGCGATCCGCCGATGGGCCGACGACGCGCGGGTGGTGCGGGCGGAAGCGGCGGAACTGGATCGGCTGGTCCGGGCACGTGCCGCCCTGACCACCGCCGCCGCCGAGATCAGGACGAGCCGGCTCGGCGCGTTCGTCGCCCGGTCCGGCGACCTGTGGCGACGGCTGCGGCAGGAGAGCAACGTCGACCTGCGGCAGATCGTCATGTCCGGGACCAGCACCTCCCGCCGGGTCGAGTTTCCGGTCGCGGTCGACGGCGCGGAGACCAGCGCGCTGGCCGTCATGAGCCAGGGCGAGCTGCACGCGCTCGGTCTCGCCGTCTTCCTGCCGCGGGCCGGAGCCGACGCCAGCCCGTTCCGGTTCGTCGTCATCGACGACCCGGTGCAGAGCATGGATCTGTCCAAGGTCAGCGGGCTCGCCGAGATCCTGCGAGAGATGGCACGCGACCGTCAGGTGATCGTCTTCACCCACGACGACCGGCTCCCCGAGGCGATCACCCGTCTCGGCGCTCCGGCGACCACCTGGGAGATGATCCGCCAGCGCAGATCGGCGGTGACCGTGCAGCGACGCTGACCTGTCCCCGGCGCCGCTCCAGATCGCTCATCAACGGCTTCCTTCATCACCGCGCGGCCGGTCTCGCGCATCGGCACGCTCAGCGCGGGGTCCTGCGGTGTCCCCGCCGGGCGGATGGGCCCGGCCGCGGGTGGCCACTCGATCGGCCGCCGGTGCCGATGAGCCGGGCGATCCGCCATGAACGGTCCATTGGTTCCGCCGTGCGAACGTGACAGGGTTTCGGCATCCTCGCGGCATCGCCCCGGGCATCCGCACGAACGCCCGGCCGCGTTCCCCGTTACCGTGCATCGGCGCACGGTCACGGCACCGTCATGAGCACGATCGCTCATCGCCTGGAGGACGGAGGTCGGCCAGATGGGACCGGTACGTGCCGCGCTCTATCTCGATTTCGACAACGTGTTCAGCGGCCTGCTGAAACAGGACCCCGGCGTCGCCATGCAGTTCGCCGAGGAACCGGGCGGCTGGCTCGAACGGCTCGCCACCTCCCTGACCGTCGACGGCCCCCGCCGATGGCTGATCCTGCGCTGCTACCTGAATCCGAACGGATCGGTGCCCGCACCCGACCCGGCCCTCAACGGCCCGCGGCTCTACTTCTCCCGGTTCCGGCCGTCCTTCACCAAAGCCGGCTTCGAGGTGATCGACTGCCCCCGGCTGACCCACACCAAGAACGCCGCGGACATCAGGATGGTCGTCGACGCGCTGGACGCGATGCTCAGCCCGACCCGGTACGACGAGTTCGTCATCGCCTCCGGGGACTCCGACATGACGCCGCTGCTCGTCCGGCTGCGCGCGGCCGACCGCCGTACCACCGTCGTGTCACCGTTCGATGCGGCGGAGGCGTTCACCTCTGTCGCGGACCGCCTGGTCGGCAGCGAGCACCTCCTCGAACTCATCCAGGGCGAACCGGTCGAGGGCGACGACGACGCGCCCATGCCGACGATGCCGGCACCGCCGCCGCTCGCGGCGGCACCCGGCCGGGACGAGGCGCTCACGTCGTTCGGCGAGATCATCGCGACCCGGCTCGCGGCCGCGGACGGCCCGCTGAACCTGGCCTCGCTCGCGCACGACGTCCGCCGGCAACTCGACACGACGAACTGGTTCGGGTACGGCACCTTCGTCAAAGCGCTCTACGCCCTGCGCCTGCCCACGGCGCGCTACTCGTCCCTCTACCTGTGGGACATCAGCCGGCACACCGCCCCACCGGCCGGGGCGACCCTGGTGTCCGGAGGCGCCATGCCCGAGCCCGTAGCCCGCCTGTGCCTTCGGCTGGAGCTTCCGCGCCTGACCGCGCCGACCTGGGCCGCGATCTACGACACGCTGGCCGAGTTCGCGGGCTCGCACCCGTTCAACCTGACCGAGGCCACCCGGTGGTCCCGCGATCAGCTCGCCGGGCGTGGCATCGACGTCGGGCGCCAGGCGATCGCCTTCGTGACCCGGGGCGCCGCGTACGGCGGCTGCCCGCTCTTCCGCGTCCCGGCACCGTCCGCGGCCGAGATCGCCGACGCGTTCGTCAGCAACGTCCTGCAACGCGCCGAGGCCGCCGAGATCGCGCTCACCGTCGAGGACGAGCGGCTCGTGCGCGCGTGGCTGCACAACGACGCACCGCCGGAGAACGGCCGGGACGATGCTTCCGCGGCGGGGACCGGCCAGGAGGAGGCGTCGTAGCGGGAGGGCTTCCTGCGCAGCTTCCTCGGCGCCGGGTCGTCACCCTACATCCGGTCGGGGGACGTGCACGTCATGCGCTGCGGGAGAGGACTAACCTCGTCGCCATGCCCGTCTCACGTAAGCGGAGAAAGCCCGGTAAACCCGGCAAGGCCGTCGGACAGGGGCCGCGGAGCCTGCCGCCAGGGCTTCCTGAGCTGCGGTTCCCGGAGCCGGAGAATCCCGCTCGGGAACTGCTGGAGCTGTTCAGCGCGATGAAGGGCGACAAGAGGCATCCGCTCGACGACCAGCGCGTCGCTTCGGCGAAGCCGATGATGACGCGGCTGGTGAGTGAGCTCGTCGCGGACGCGGACGCGGACGGGCTGCCGGGCACTGATCTGGAGGACGCGCTCTGCGAGCGGTGGGGGCCGCTGCTGTTCGCGGCCGAGAACCGGGACGTGGCGGAGGGGTTCTTCGGGCCGACTCACGCCATGGAGGCGCTGATCAAGGCGGCCGCCGCGGCGGTCCGTGATCTGCCGGCCGGACCGGTGGAGTCGACCGGCGCGTGGCGGGTGTTCACGACGGTCGCGGGTGTCGCGCCCGAGACGCATCGGGAGCAGCTCAAGGCGGAGCTTCGCGACCTGCGGAAACGGAGGCGGCCGCCGGTGCCCGCACTGCCGGCCGGGCCGGTTCTGGCCGGTGACGTCCTCTGGGCCCGCGATCGGTACGGCAGCAGGATCGGCGTCATCGCGCCGTTCGCCACGGCCGGCGAGCCACGGTGGTACCTGTGGGACCTCGACGGCTGCGGAAAGCAGGTTTTCGCCGTCCACAGCGGTTATCACGCCACACCGGCCGACGCTCTCACCGAGTGGCGGCGCGGGGTCGGGGACGCCGCGGCGGGAGACGCGCAGTGGTCGGCAATCGACGATCCCGCCACCTTGGACGACGTGCTGCCCCGGCGGGAAGGGCTGTTCCGGATGGGTGGTGAACCGGCGGCGCAGTTCGCCGAATACCACCGGGGCCGGCGGCTCGCCGAGCTGGTTCGCGCGCGGCACCGGCGGCCGGAGCCGGCCGTGCCCGGCCTCGACTCGGACACCGCAGCCGAGGAGTTCGCGGCGTGGCTGCGGGTGCGCCGGCCGGACATTCCGGTGGACGGACTCGCGGAGAAGGCCAGGGAGCTCGCCGATTCGTGGCGGACCGAGGCGTCGAGCCTGTACGCCACGTTCTCCGCGCATCGCGTCGCCCTGAACGTCGCGCACATGCGCAACTTCTACACGGAGGACTATGTGGCGGAACTGGTCGCGTTGCAGCCGGATTGGATCACCTGGCTGGGCGAGCGGGCCGGCGCCGACATCGGCCTCGTGGAGCGCAGCCTCGCCTACGCGGGAGGCGCACCGTACCCGGGGATCGTGATGACCGGGCCGGACGCCGACTATCACGCCAGGGTCATCGAGTAACGGTCGGCGAGGTCATGGGAAAGAACAGTCGTGAGCGGCACAAGGCCAAGCGGAAAGTCGAGGAGGCGGCACGGCGGAGACAGGCCGCGGCGGCTGCGGCGGCCGGTGATCCGCTGGGGCTCTTCGGCGCGCCGCGCATTCCGAGTCAGCGTCAGATCGCCGACGAGCTCATCGATCAGGCGGTGTACGCCCAGCACACGGAGGACTTCGCCGAGGCCGGACGCTGCCGGATGCTGCTGGTCGACGGCCCCGGCGGAGCGGCGGGCATCCAGGTCGTCAACCGGGCGCTGTTCGACAAACTCCTCCGCGACGTCGAGAACGCGTGGCGGCGCGGCTGGCAGCCCGCGGAACTGGTCCGGGCCGCCCGCCGCGAGCACACCGCCCGGCACGCCCGTCTCCTGGCCGATGTCATCGCGGCGTGCATGCGGCGCTATCCCGCGGCGACGGTCGACCATCGATGGTCGGCGCAGCTCACCGCGATGGACGCGCGGGTGTGGTGGGAACACGACGACCACTACGTGACCACCTGGGGCGAGACGACCGGCCTCGACCGGGCTGCGGTGATCGCGCTCATGATCGACGTTCGGCACCTGCTCGGCACGATGCCGCCGGTCGAGCCGGTCGGCCCGATGCCCGGCGACGCCCGGTCGGCCGGTGCGCCGATCCCGGCCGACATCGACCAGCGCATGCTCGACCGGATCCGGGCGCTGCTGGCCAAGGCGGAGTCGACCGAGTTCCCGGAGGAGGCCGACGCGTTCACGGCCAAGGCGCAGGAGCTGATGGCGCGCTACCGGATCGACCATGCGCTGCTCGTCGCCACGACCGGAGGCCGCGAGCAGCCGGTCACGCGGCGGGTCACCATCGACAACCCGTACGAGATGTCGAAGACGCTGCTGCTGCAGGTCGTCGCGGAGGCCAACAGCTGCCGTGCGGTGTGGATGAAGCGGTTCGGTTTCACCACCATCGTCGGCTACCCCACGGATCTGGACGCGGCCGAGCTGCTGTTCACCTCACTGCTCGTGCAGGCGACGAGGGCGATGGTGCGGGCCGAGCCGGGCACCGACGAGCGTGGGCGCAGCATGATCCGCTCGTTCCGGCAGTCGTTCCTGACCTCGTACGCGTCCCGGATCGGCGAACGGCTCCAGACCGCCACCGACGAGGTCGGCCGGGAGATGGGCACCGCCCAGCTGCTGCCCGTGCTCGCGGCCCGCGACGACGCGGTCCGCGACGCGTTCGAGAAGCAGTTCCCCGACATGGCCCAGCAGGCGGCACGGATCAACAACCAGGCGGGCTGGGCATCCGGCCGAGCCGCCGCCGACCAGGCGTCACTGCACGGCGGGAAGCCGGTGGAACACGGCTGAACGAGCGGTCGTCTCTGCCCGCGGTGGCTTCGGTGAGGCCTGTTCACGCGACGACGGTGCTCGGTGTGGGTCAGGCGAGACCCCGGTCGGTGACGACCCGTTGTGCTGCCTTCGGCAGCGGTGCTCCGATGTCGCGGGCGAAGGTGAGCATGTCGTGGTGGCCCGGCAGACGTTCCAGGGCGGCGAAGATGAACGTGTGCGCCGCCTCGGTGGCGCCGCGTCGGTCCGCGAGACGCGCACGGAAGAGGTCGAGTTCCGGGCCGCTGAGCGCCGGGTGTTCCGTCAGCCGGTCGAGGACGTCGTCCGCCTCGGTGTCGGCCAGCCGGTCCAGCAGGAGGCCGTGCCATTCCGCGAGATCCCCGGCGCGCCGGGACCGCGCGTAGTCGGCGTACTGTTGCGTGCTCCGGTGCGAACCGGTGGTGGGGAGCCGGTCCAGCGCGTCGAGGTAGTGCCGGGCGAACACCGGCCAGTGATCGGGGATGACCAGCATCCCGGACGCCACCTCGGCGAGGGACTTCTCCTTCTGGCTCGTCGCACCGAAACCCTGCCGGGTCCAGCCGTGCCGGGACTCCCAGCGCGCGAGCTGCGGTGCCGCGCCGGCCGCGAACGAGGCGAAGCCGAACCTGTCCCGCCGATGCCCCCACAGCAGCGCCACGGCGTCCGAGACGACGAACCGGGCGGCCTCCATCGGATCGTCGGAGCGGAAGTATTCGTAGTAGCGGGTCTCGCACGCCAGGTCGATGATTTCTTCCAGGGCGGCGGCCGCGTCGTCGGGTTCGGGCATGCGCAGCCCGGCGCGGGCGTCGGCGGCGAGCCGGGAGAACTCCATCCGCCACTGGCTGCGCTTCTTCGGAGACACGCTCCGGTCGCCGCCGATGTATGAGCCGGCGCGAGCCATCTGGGTGAACCGGCTGACCTCCGCGCGCACCAGGTGGGGCAGGACCGCTTCCGTGGCCGAACGCTTGGTGGCCGCGGAAGGCGCGGGCTCGAGTTCCGCCTCGATCCGCTCCCGTACCGGTGCCGCACCGCGCCAGTAGACGGTCCACAGCACGGTCTTCAGCCGCTGTTCGTCGAGCGAGGCGAGCTTGCCGAAGAATTCGTCGCGATTCATCCGGTGCGCGGGCATCCCGCGATGCTATCGGCCGGCGGGAGCCGTGCCGGGCCCGGTCACCGGGTGATCGGAATCTTGGCGAGCTCGCGGTTGATCCCGTCGAGGTCGAAGGAGGCCGGGTCGAAGTCGGCGGCGGTCTCCAGCCCCAGCTGCGCCAGGTAAGCCGCGTGTTCCTCGTGCGCCGGGTCGCCGAGGATCTCCGACATGTATTCGTACCCCCACACCCCGCCGCAGTCCTCCGGCGGGCCGGCCCGCCGGCCGGTCACGCATCGCGCGGTGGTGCTGCCGGCCGGGGACGCCAGCACCTCCTCCACGAGCAGGTCGTGCCGCCAGTCGTCGCCGAAGTCGTAGGTGTAGGCCAGCCGGTCGCCCCGATGCGGGGCCACGTCGGCGAGCTTCTTCGCCGCGGCGCTGCGATGCCCGAGCTCCGGATCCGGAACACCGTATTCCGCGTTCCGGCCCTCGAAGACCCACATGTGGTAGTCCTCCCAGCCGAATGCGACCTGAAGCACCAGGTGCAGGCGATCCAGCCGGATCGTGGAGGGCACCTCGATGCGGCGCCAGATCGGCGGTTTCGTACCGCGCAGGGTGACCTTGAGGCGGTGCACGGTGCCACGTACACCGCGCGCCGCGGGCGCCGGAACACGAGCCGGGGCCGGCGGCGTCGACGGCCGGCGGATCCGGGCGACACGGTTGCGGACCAGGTCGAGATGGAGGGCGACATCCTCGATCTGGTCGTCCTGCTCCGGGCAGGGCGGCTGCTCCAGAGCCCGCCGCAGGATCGTGGCCGCCTCCGCCGGGGTGAAGTCCCGGAACACCACGCCGGGCAGCATGGCGGCCTGCCGGTAAGCGTCCCGCATGGTGGCCGGGTCGGGCGAGACCCAGCAGTCCTTGATCCCGCCGCCGAGGCTGTGATCGATCAGCACGACGAGCGTGTGCTCCCGCCGGCCGTACCGGAACGTCACCGCGACCGCCTCCTGGAAGCCGGTCTCGTCGCCGTGCCCGAAGGCGTCGACTACCTTGAGGGCGCCGAGGTCCTTCACCCACGGCCGGTCCTTGATCCCGGTCGCGGCCAGCCGGTCGGCGGCCGCCGCCAGCGTGGGCCGGACCGGCTCCGGCGCGGTCACGGCCAGTGCTCGCAGCATCGCCAGGGCCACCGGGCCACCGTGCTCCACCACCTGGCCGGACAGTCCGGAGAGGATGTCGGCCAGACCGGCGTCGTCGGCCCCGTTCGAACCGGCGGCGACCCGCATCGCGGCCAGGAACTCGTGCCCGCTCACCTCGGCGCTCAGCGCGTCGGCACCCCGCTCGGCCAGCGGCGCGAATCCGGCGACGAGGTTCGCGACCGCGTCGTCCGGCCCGGGGAGCAGCCCCGCGTCGTTGAGCTGCGCGATCACCTGCTCGCGGTCGGCGGCGGTGCCGTCGATCAACTCGAGGATCTGCGGCGGCATCCCGGCCTCCACCAGGCTGCGGCGTAGCTCAGCCGGGTCGTCGGTGCCGTCGCCGTGCGGTCCGGATGCGGTCGGAAAGGGAGCCTCGGCCATCCAGGGATGGTTTCACAGCCGCATTCGTCACCGGGCGGCCAGGTCGGTGAGGAGAGTGTCGAGCAGGCGTTCCTCCATCACCGCTCGGCCGGCCTCGTGCATGAGTGTGCGCAGTTGCGGGTCCCACGGTGTCTGTGCGGGCAGGCCGGCGAGGGGGATGCCCGGGACGGAGGCCGCGTAGTCGGCCGCCGTCATCCGCCACGGCCGCGCGCCCGGATAGCGCGCCAGCGCGGCACCGGTCAGCCGTACGCCGGTCCAGTCGAAGTCGTTGCGCCAGTGGATCGCCGTGTCCGCGGCGGCGTGCGCGAGCAGGGCGTGAACGGCCGCGGACGGGACGCCCTCGGTGCAGACGAGCGGCCGTGTGGCCCGGCCCGCGGCGGCGCGGAGCACGGCCGGGTTCTCACAGACGAAGACCTCGGGGGTACGGAGGGTGAGCGCGCCGATCCGCAGCTGGTGCAGCGTCACCCGGAACGGGACGTGCGCCGACGCCGCCGAGGTCAGCCATTCGCCGAGCACGCTACCGGCCGCCGGTAGGTTGAGCACGAGTACCTGGCTGGCCAGGTCGTCCGGGACGACGCCGGCCAGCTCCCACAGGGCTCGCTCCTGTTCGGCACCCGCCGGGACCGCCAGCGCGTGCCACGTCGCCAACGCGCGCAGCACCAGGCCGCGTACCGGCCCGTCCACCAGCGCCTTCGTGTCCGCCAGCACCCGTTCGGCGAAGACCGGCATCGGCTCGTCCGCGGCGGGCAGGGCGTCCAGCACCGCCAGCACGTCCGGAAACGGCAGGCCGCCGCGGACGATCCGGGTGAGCGTGCCGTCCCGGCGCATCCCGTCCAGCCACGTCTCGAACCAGGCCTGGCCCGAGTGCCGGCTCTCCGACGCCAGGAGCAGGACGGCGTCCCGGCCGGCCGTGTCACGGGCCCGTTCGCCGGGCCGGTCCCGGAACGGGCCGACCACCGAGGCCAGCCCGTGGCCGTGCGCGGCCCGCAGGTGTTCGTCGAGGTCGGCGAGCCGAACGCTGACCCGGGAGACCCCGGCGGGCCGGTGCACACCGGTCACGCCGATGACCACCAGCCGTTCCGCCTCGTCCGGCGCGGTCAGCGAGATCGAGCCGGACAGGTCGCCGCCGGTGCGTTCCAGGCTGCGGCGGGCCGCGGCCAGCAGTCGCCGCCACGCCGGATCCGAGAACAGGTCAGCCAACGGGTGCCCGCCGGGTCTCCGGGGAGCCGAGCGCCCGGGCCAGCGTGCCGTCGAAGTCGGCGACGTTCATCCGGCCGTCCCACACCAGCAGCACGGTCGAGACCGCGTGCTCCACGGTGGAGTGCGACAGGTCGTAGTGCGCGGCACCGGTCACCGCCGGATGCGTGGCCCACAGGTCGTACCCGGTCATGAACAGGTCCAGGTCGAACTGCTTGGCCAGCGACATCAGCTCGCCGCGGCCGGTGTCGTCGACGCCGGCGAACGCCTCGTCCAGGCCGAGCAGCCGGGGTGCGTCCGGGCGGGCCGAGCCGAAGAGCGCGTTCGCGGCCGCGAACAGCGGCAGGTGCAGCGACACCGACTGCTCGCCGCCGGAGAGCTGGCTGTGCCGGGCCCGGGTCAGTGGTTCCGTGACGCCGCCGGGCCGGTGCAGCGTGAACGCGAACGTCCGCCACTGCCGGTAGTCGAGCACCTCGGCGAGCAGGTCCCGGTACGGCTTCTCCGGCGCCTGCGCCCGCGCCGACTTGATCCGCGCGGCGAAGTGCCGGCGCAGCGTGGTCAGCTGGGTCGGGCCGAGCCGGGCCGGGTCGCGTTCGAGGAGCTTGCAGACCTCGCGCTGCTCCGGGTCGAGGTCGTCGGCGAGCCGCCAGCCGACGCCGACGGTCAGTCCGGACGACATCCGCCGGGCCCGCATCTGCGCGTCCATCGCGTCGACCAGGTCCCGGGCCTCGATCGTGCGCCGGTGGATCTGCCCGGCGAGCTGGCCGAGCAGCGCGTCCTCGAACACCCGCTGTTCCGCGTCGGTGAGCAGCTGCTCCTGGTCGCGGCGCTCGGCCGCGATCCGCTCGGCGAAGTGCGCGACCGGCGTCAGGCCCTGCTCGTCCGCGACCCGCACCACGATCACGCCCTCGTCGGTGTCCCACTCCGGCCGGTGGTCGAGCCCGGCCCCGGGCAGCTGCGCCTGAAGCTCGGTCAGCGCGGACGTGAGCCGGGTCGCGCTCTGCTTCAGCGACGACTCGGTCGGCGTCAGCTCGCGGGCCGCGGCGAGCACGGCCTCGTGCAGCGTGATCACGGCCGGATCGAGGTCGTGGTCGCCGCCCTCCGCGACCGGCCAGCGCAGATCGGCGGGGGCGCGGATCAAACCCAGAAGATCACTCTGCGCGTACGGACGCAGCCGCACCGCCTCGTGCCGCGCCTCCGACACCGCGCGGGTGACGGCCTCCGCGCCCATCTCCGCCCGTGTCGTGGCCCGGGTCAGCGCGTTCTGTGCCGCGGTCAGCGCGGCGCGCGCGGCCGACAGCGTCGTCTCGGCGGCACCGATCGCGGTCTCGGTGCGGGCCACCTCGGCCAGCACCTCGGACGCCTCCGCGCCGATCGCCTGCCGCAGCGTCCGCAGCTCCTCGTCCTTCTCCGCGTGCCGCTGCCGCGCCTCGTGCGCCGCCTCGACCGCCGTGTGGTGCCGTTCCCGCGCCTCCGCGTACCGTTCCTCGGCCTGCCCGGCCTGGGTAGCGGCGCGCTCGGCCGCGGCGTGCGCGGCCTCCAGCCGCAGCCCGGCCCGGTCGAACCGGTCCACCGCGGCGGCGACGACGTCCACCGTGTCCGGTGGCAGGTTGCGATCGGCGACGACACGGCGCAGCGCGGACTGGGCCGCGGCCCGCCCGGCGGCGGCCGCGTCGAGCCGGTTCGCGGCGGCGACCGCGGCCTCCCGGCGCACCCGCAGCGCGGCGGCGGCCCGGTCCACGGCCCGCTCGGCCTGCCGGATCGCGTCCAGCGAGGGCAGCGCGGCCCCGGCGCGGTCGACCGCGGCGAGCACCTCCCGTGCCGCGTCCCGGGCCGCGTCGATCTCCGCGATCTCCGCGTCCAGGGCCGCGAGCCGCCGGTCGCACTCGGCGATGCGGGCGGCCCGGCGAGCGGCCCGAGCGGTCGCACCGATGAATTCGGGCCGTTCCTTGCCGAACCGGCCGGTGCCGGAGCCCTGCGCCCACCCGCCGTCCGCGCTCACGCCCGACGCGCCGGTCAGATCGCCGAGCGCGATCCCGGCCAGCACCTCGCCGATCCGCGCGACCGGCACCGCGTCCTGCTCCTCCGCCAACAGCACGTCCGCCAAACTGGGACCGGACACCCCTGCGCCGGCACGCAGGAAGGCGTCGAACGGCTCGGCATCCACGGAGGACGCGGCGGGCTGACGGGCCTGCGCCTCGAAGCCTGAATGGCCCGGGTCGTGCGGCGACAGCCAGGCGTCCAGCAGCCCGGCCGCCTCCAGCGCCGCCTCGATGCCGGCCGCGTCGATCTCGGGCACGTCGTCCGCGAACCGGACCAGCCGCCACAGCGGCGCACCCGGACGCCCGTCCCGGACGGCCGGCCGGGTCGGTGACGGCGGCGGGGCGTCGTCGTGTTCGGCGGCGATCCTGTCCCGTTCCGCCGCGACCTCCTGCCGGTGGTCCCACCGGCCGTCGCGCCGCGCGGACAGCGCCGCCAGCTCGTTCTGGCGCACGGCGACCGGCGGTGCGACCGCCTCCGCGTAGAGGTCGCGCAGCGAGGGCGGATAGGACGTGCCGCTCGTGCCGGGTACCGCAACGCCGCCTGGGACGGCCACCCCGGCCGGGCCGGGCGCGTCGTGCCCTGCCAGGTTGGCGGCGGACCGTCCGGCCGCGCCGCCGGCGTCACGTGCGTCGTCGTCGGCCGGGCGCAGCGACGCCGCGAGCGTGTCCGGCAGCGCCGGCAGGTCCAGCCCGGACAGCAGTGTCGCGTGATCGGCGCCCCAGGTCCGTACCCTCGCGGCGGTCTGGTCCTGGGTTTGGAGCAGCTCGTCGGTGGCGTGCTGTTGCTCCTCGGCCGCGGTCTCGGCGGCGTCGCGGGCCGTGCTGTCCGCCTCGGCGGCGCGCCCGTGCTCCCGTTCCGCCTCGGCCAGGCGCTCCCCGGCGGCCCGGACCGCGCCCACGTCCGCCCGCCGCGCCTCGGCCCGCGCGGACAACCGCACCGCCAGGCCGTCCGCGTGCGAGTCCTCGGAGCGCCAGTCGATCCCGGCCGTCTCCGCCTCCGCGGCCACCTCGGTGGCGCCGCGACCGGCCGCCGACCGCGCGTCCCGGGCGTCCGCCTCGGCCCGCGCGGACTCGTCGCGGCGCCGCCCGGCCGCGGTCTCCTCGGCCGTCACCGCGGCCTGCGCCCGGGACGCCGCCGCGGACAGATCGTGCACGTGCCGTTCCAGGTCGGCGAGCTGCTCGTGTGAGCGGTACGCGGCCGAGCCCTTCAACCGTTCCAGGTGGGCGCGCAACCTGCCGGGCTCGCCCTCGGCCGCGCGATGCCGCTCGTCCGCCCCGGCGACCGAGACCGACGCCTCGGACGCGGCCGCCTGCGCCTCGGCCAGCGCGGCACGCTCGGTGTCCACGGCGGTGCGGCGCACGGTCAGCGCGTCGGCCGCGGCACGCGCGTGGGTGCGCAGGTAGGTGGCGTACACGGACAGGAACGCGGTGGTCGCGCCGTCCGCGGCGACCAGGCCCTCGAGGGTACGGGCGACCGCCTCCATGTCGTCGAACGACCGCGCCGCCTCGACGAGCAGGTCATCCTCGACCGGCCGGAGTCCACGTTGGAGCGTCCGGGACAGCTCGACCGGGTTGAGATCCTTCGCCAGCTGCGGCTTGCGCAGTGTGAGCACCAGGTCGAGCAGCTGCTCGTAGCGGGCCGGGCCGAGCCCGAACAGCCGCGCGTCGACCAGATGCCGGTACTCCTCGGCCGAGTCGCGCACCGCGTCCGCGCCGAGCCGGTCGATCAGCTCCTTGCGGGACACCGGCCGGTCGTCGGAGTCCAGCAGCGACAGGTCCACGCCGACCCGGCCGTCCGCGACGAAGTGCCAGCGGGTCACCCGGTCGTTGTGCCGGTGCGCGCGCAGCCCGATCCCGATCGTCACGTGCCGGACGCCGTCGCCGAACTCCATCCACACGTACGCGTGCGCGACCTCCTGCCCCCGGTAGAGCAGGTTGGACTTCATCGTCCGGTCCTCGCCCGCGAACGGGTTCAGCCGGCGCGGCTCGATCCGGCCGTCCAGCACGAACGGGAACAGCACCTCCAGCGCCTTCGTCTTGCCGGAGCCGTTCGGGCCGCGCAGCACCAACCAGCCGTCGACGAACAGGAACTCCTCGTCCCGGTAGTCCCACAGGTTGATGATGCCGGCCCGGGTCGGGGCGAAACGTGCCATCAGAACAGCGTCCTCTGCTTCACCTGGGCGACCGTGTTGCGGTAACGCCCGATCAACGGCCGCGCCAGCACGCCGCCCGGCACCGGGATGACCGCACCGAAACGGGCCAGCAGCGCGACCGCCTCGGCGCGCAGCCGGTCCGGATCGGCGTGCCAGGCGGCGCCGAACGCGGAACCGAAGCGGCTCAGGATCTCCGCGGTCGCCTCGCGCAGGAACGCGTCGGTGACCAGCGGGAGCTTCGACTCCTCGGCGTCGTCGATCTCATGTGGACTCTCGTGCTCCACGATGACCGTGGCGGCGGGCAGGCCGGCGTCCGTCTCGCGCACCAGCCGGATCTGGTCCTCGTGCGGGTCCGGCGCGGTCATCCGGCGGGCGCGGCGGCCGTCCGGATCCTGCACCCGGTCGGCGATCTCCACCGCGAGCAGCACCGCGGCCTGCGCCACCGAACCCGTACCCGGGAAACGCTCGGCCGACCAGCCGGCCGTGTCGACCAGCAGCACGCCCTCGGACCGGCGTTCCAGCCGCAGCCCGGTCAGCCGGGCAAGGTCCGCGGGCAGCGCCTGGCCGCGCAGGTGGTTGCCGACCTCGACGGGCACGTCCGTGTAGTAGACGACCGGGCGCTCCACCACCGCGCGCCTCGCCGCCTGCGCCGCCGCCCGCCGCTCCGCGTTGCCGCTGGCCGAGGCGGTGCGTTCCAGCAGCGCGGACACCGACTCGATGTGCTGCAGCACGCGCGGCGGGCGGAACAACGACAGCACCGCGTCCCGGGCGATGTCGTAGAGCGCCTCGCCCGCGCCCGGATCCGACGCCCACGACGCGCTCGAACCGTCGGCCAGCCGCAGCACGCCACGCTCCTCCAGCCAGGCGACCGCGTCCACGAACGCGCGCCGGTCCCCGCCGGTGTCCGGGTCCAGGCCCAGGCCACCGATCCGGTTCGCGTCCCCGGCGACCGCGTCGGCAAGCTCCGACAGCGTGATCTGCACGCCGGCCCGCCCGAGCACGGCCAGGCACAGCGACAGGTACGCGTACCGGCGCCGGTCGAACGGGCGGCCGGTCCGCGACAGCGCGGGTCTGTCCGGATCCAGGCCGTCGCTCGTCCGGACCAGGCGCGCGGTCGCGCCGTGCAGCTCCAGCCGGTAGCCGAACGCCTCCGCGAGATCGGCCCGCAGCTCCGCGGAGAAACGGCGTACCCGTGGCAGGGCCTTCTCGTCCGGCCAGGTCGCGGTGATCAGCGGATGGCGCAGCAGCAGCCGGACCGCACGCTGATAGTCACCGAGCTCCAGATCGGAGACGGCGGCGGCGAACCTCATGCTGCCGCCGTGTGCGCGGCCGGTGTGACGGTCAGGGCGTAGCCGTCGAGGTGCAGCCGGCCCTCCTCGGTTTCCACCGTGGCGAATCCTGCTCGCGGAGTCAGCGTCAGGCGAACCCCGAACGCGGCCGCCGCCAGCGGTTTGTCGCTCTGACCCGGCTTCCTGGCCGCCAGCGCGATGTCCAGCAGCCGGCGCAGGGTCGTGGTCTGCGCCGCGTCGAGCTTGTCGTCCGGCCCCGCGTGCATCAGCCGGCCCGCGGCCTCGGCCTGGGCGCGCTCCTCCGCCACCTGCTGCTCACGCAGCACCCGGCGCGACGACTCGGCCCGCTCCACCCGCGCCGGGCGGCCCTTGCCCTGCCCCGGCATCCGCCCGGTCTGCACCAGCGACCGGGACAACTCCACCGCCGGCGCCTCCCACCAGGAGAGCCGGCCGGCAATCGCCTCCGGGTCCGCGTGCGCAACCCCCACGTGCCGCGGCGCACCCAGGCCGAACACCACGTCGAAGAGCGCGTGCGCGGACTCCTCGGAACCCGTGCCCGCGAACCAGGCCGCCAGGTGCCGCAACTGCGACTCCCGGCTCACGCCACCCCGCCGCGCTTCGGTCACCCGCCGCAGCAGCGCCAGCACGTCCCCGATCGCGGCCATCGTCGCGCCGGACAGCCGTTCGGCCTCGCTCGGCGTGTCCTCTTGTGGCGGTGCCAGCCAGGATCGCAACCCCGCCCACCGGCGGTGCCAGTCGGCCAGCCGCTCCGCCGGCGTGGCGAAGAGCCGCTCGTCCGCCTCGGCCGCCGCCTCGATCATCCGGTCCAGCCCGGTCGCCTCGACCTCGAACACGGCCTCCCGCAGCCGCGGCGTATACCGCTGCAGCTCGTCGTGGAAGTCGCGCAGGTGCGACAGCAGCGCATCCTTGTGGGCGAGGAAGACCTCCGGCCGTACGTCGTGCGTGCGACCGAGGTCGCCGAGCATGTGGTAGAACCGGGCTGCCCGCTCGGCCACGTCAGCCAGGGCCCGGTCCAGCCGGTTGAGCTTCCGATAGACCTCTTCCGCGTCGCCGGCCGTGTTCGCGTGCGCCAGTGCCTTCAGATCGGCCAGCAGATCAGCGAAGACGAGCCGGGACAGCGTGCTGTCGTCCAGCCCCGCCGCGAGGACGCTCTCCACGGCCCGATGCGCCCGGTAGCCGGCCTCGGTGAACTGATAGACCGAGTGCCGATTGCGGTACTCCGCCAGCGTCGCCGCCCGCGCCCCGTCCTGGCTTCGGTCCAGCACACCCCACTCGACCAGCGCATCCAGCAGCCGCGGCAGCTCCAGCGTCGCCGGATCAGGGCACTCGGCGTGCGTGCGCGCCAGCCCGCTCAGCGTCGCCGACACCTCGGAGGTGTGCAGCACCACCTGATAGCTGGACCGCGCCGCGTCGAAGGCCCGCAACACCCACAGGTACGCCAGCCGGTTGTCCGCGGTGACATATCCGAACAGCCGCATCCGATCATCCAGCCCGAAGTCGTCCAGCCCGAACGACCCCAGCGCACTGCTTGGCATCGGCCCACCCTATCCCGCCCTCGGTATCGGTCGCGCACACCCGGTCCGGGTACGGTCGGCCGACGGAGGCCTGCCTTGCAGAGCCCGGCGGCTCAGCCTCGAATGATGTCGTTGACCTCGGCGTAGTTCTCCCACCAGACGGCGCGACGGTGCTTGACCGGTAGGCCGCCGAAGCGGGTCAGCAGCAGCCAGTTGCCGTTGAGGATCAATGCCGCGTCCTCCGGTCCGGTATCGAGCACGCGGCCGACCACAGTCAGCATGTGCACAAGCGCCCGGTCGGAGTCGGCTTCCTTCTCCATCCGGAAGGTGAGCGCGACGTAGGACTCCGGCTCCCACTCCCAGAGGCCGTCATCCGACTCGGCGTCGAAATAGCCGTTCCGTGCACCACGTACGGCCAGCTCGAATCCGTACCGCTGGTATAGATCGGCGGTCAACAGCGGAGGCGTTCCGGCAGGGCGCTCCTCCTGCCGCGGAAACGCCCGCTCGGCCACCTGCTCGACCGGAGGCTCAGCCGCCAGAATCAGGCGGTACTCAGTCGCCATGGATCACACCTTTGAGTTTCATGATTTCGGAACAATCTGAATGATCTCGCCCGCAGGGGTGATGGCCTTCAGCTCCTTCAGATTCTCGACGGGCCAATCGTCGAATTGCTTCTGCAGCTTCGCCATGTCGCCACGCCAGTCTTCCAGGTTCAGGACGACGCGCTGGGTCTGCTCGTTCGCCACCTTCTCGTTCACCTCGAACCCGATGCCGCGCGCTCCCTTGTTCTCCGACGGCGAGTAAGCATCGAATACTCGTCCTTCGACCAGGTAATCGGGCTTCGACGTCGGCCGGCCCGCGTCGCCGGAGTCCTGGCGGGCCTGAGCGACCTCGGCGGGGGTGGGGTTCTGTGTGATGTCGTAGCCCTTGTCGGCCAGGATCACGGCTCCCGAGTTCTCCCTCTCCAGGGAGCGGCGCACATCCGCGTCCTCGTTCGGCCGGATGCGAGTGGGCGGGCCGCTCGGCGTGCCGCCCGGTTCACCGGACGGCTCGGTGACCAGATCGGGATTCCGCCCACCGGAGCCATCGTCCGGCTGGTTCTCCCCGTCGCGTCCGTCCCCGTCGCCGTCCGAGCCGTCGTCCCCGCCACCCTCGGCACGGTTGTCGTCACCCGCGCCACCGGTGTCGTCACCGCCGTCCCTACCGGTGCCGCTCCCGTCCTGTTCCGGGGAAACGCGCATTGGAGACTCAGCCGTGCCGTCCGAATCGGCGCCCCCGCCCGGGCGGCCTTGTCGCGCCTCCTTACCGGCGATGTCCTGCCCCTCCGAGACGCTTCCAGCGTCGGTCCTGGCGGGCCTGCGACTCCGGGTGGGGCCGTTCTGATCGGCGTCTCCGTCGGCCCGACCCGGACCGGCGTCACCGGAATCGGCGCCTGGCCCTCTTGGTCTTGCCATCCGAACCTCGCAGTTCGTCGATGAGAGCTGAAAGCCCTGGTAGGGGCATTGAACTCCGTATGCTAGTGGGCGATCACCACACGCCCGGGGCCTTCGTCATGCCCGGCAGTGCATCTACACGGTGTCGCCACGCCGACGAGGTGCGGGCCGGCCCGTGGAATCCGCAGCGCGGTGGTAGGAATGGCTAGTACAACGGTGCCACGATGGTGCGCAGCTCAGAGGAGCGACGAGGAGCGACGGTGAGCGACGAATTCGGGCTGGCCGAGTCGGTGATCGAGGTGCTCGACGAGGACGGGGATCTCGCCGCTCTGCAGATCGTGCTCGACGACGGGTCCGCGCTGGTGTGCACGGTGTGGACGGACTGGTCTTTGCGGACCGACCGGCGGCCGGACGCGGCGCTGCCGGACTACCTGTGGCCGCCGGAGTCATACACCTGCCGGCCGCTCACCGGCGGCGGGCGGCGGATCGTCGCGCTGCGGCCGGAGACCGACGAGGCCGGCGAGCGGTCCGGGCTGGAGGTCGAGTTCGAGGGCGGACACCGGATCACCGCCCGGTCCGTCGGCGGTGACCTCGTCCTGACGTAGCTGCGGGACGGCAGACCCGCCGCCCCGCCGCTGCGCCACGACTCAGCCGCGGCGCCACTTCTGGTTGGCGCCGCCGTGGCAGTCGAAGAGGATGAGGCGGGCGCCGTCGTTGCTGTTCCAGTCGACGACGTCGACGCACTTGTTGGCCTGGGGGTTGACCAGGTCGCCGGCGCCGCTGAGCACCCATTGCTGAGCGGGGTTGCCGCTGCAGCCGGCGAGCTGGATGACCGCGCCGTTGGCGGTCGAGCCCCACGCGACGTCCATGCACAGGCCGAGCGCGCGCACCGTACCGTCGCCGGGCCAGGTCCAGTTCTGTGCGCCCGTGCCGTTGCAGGTCCACAGCTGCAGGAACTGCCCGTCGACCGCGTTGGAGTTCGGCACGTCGATGCACTTGTTGGCCAGCCCGATCAAGCGGCTGCCGGAGCCGCCGGTGGTGGTCAGTGACAGGCCGTAGCGGGACAGGATCTCGTTGACCGGCTGGTAGATCGTGGTGCCGCCGGAGGCGCAGTCGCCGCCGGCACCGGACGTGACGCCCTGCGCCTGGTTGCCGGACAGGAACGAGCCGCCGGAGTCGCCGGGCTGGGCGCACGCGCTGCTGGAGACGAGGCCGTAGACGAGCTGGCCGGAGTAGTTGACCGTGACGTTCCTGCCGGTGATCGTGCCGCAGCGCCAGCCGGTGGTCCGGCCGGAGCGGCAGACGGACGCGCCGACCGCGGCCTCGGTGGAGCCGGCGACCGTGGCCACGCCACCGCCGTAGTTGTTCACCCACGGCTGGGACACCCAGTTCGCGTTCGTCTGCACCCAGGCCAGGTCGTCACCGGGGAACGACGAGCCGCGGAACGTGCCCTGCGCGACGCCGCTGCCGGCGGTGGTCGCGCCGACGCCGCCGCAGTGACCGGCGGTGACGAACCCACCGGCGACCGCGAACCCGACCGAGCAGAGCACGCTGTTGTTGATCACGTACTGGTCGCCGCCGCGGATGTCGTAGACCGGCCTGAACGCGTTCCCGCGCACCGACGTGACCGCGTCCGGCGGCAGGCCTGCGGTGCGGGCGAACGCGGCGGCCACGGCGCCGGACGCCGCCGTGATCGTGACCGTGTTCGTGACCGGGTCGACGTACCAGGAGTGGACGCCGGTCCCGGCGGCGGAGGTGTGCCGGGAAAGCGTCGCGGCCAGCGATTCCAGTGTGGCGAGGCTGCGCGCGACGACCGCCGGCGTGGCCCCGGCCGCGCGGACGGTCGCGGCGCGCGCCGGGTCGGTGATGCCGGCCATCACGGTTCGACCGTCCGCCGCGATCCATGTGCCCGCGTAGTCACGGCCCAGCGTGCTCCGCAGGCGGTGCTCGATCGGTGGCGCCGCGGCCTCGGTGACCAGGCGCGCGGCCAGTTGCGCGCCGTCGATCCGCAGGTCCCGTCGCATCGCGTCGACCTGCCCGGCCGCGAGATCGAGACCGGCGGCGGCCGACGCCGGTGCGGGCAGGGTGGCGAGCAGGCTGCCGCCGAGGACAAGGCTCAGGAGCGCACTCAGCTTCCGTTTCATCTCCGTACCTCCGGGTTTCGGGGTGGTGAGAGCGCTCTCTGTTAAGAGAGTTTACGGATAATCCGCAACCCGTCAATATCTAGAAACGTCTATTTCGGCCGCGTGGGGGAAGGCGCACCGGCCGGAAAGGCGGCAAAATCAAAGGATCAGGACCACATGTGGGTACGGAGGACGCGGTGCTCGACCCCAGCAAGATCGACCTGCAGGAGATCGCCGTCGCGCTGGAGGACGGATCGGATCATTACGAGCGGCGGTGGCTCATCGACCCGAGCACCGGCGAGCTGACCCTCTGGTCGTCCGACACCGGCATCGACGGTCACAATCCGATCGACCTCGACGAACTCGATCACCTGATCCCGATCGACCAGATGTCCTCCCGCGTCGCCTACCGGGACATGGCCGACTTCGCCGCCGCGCTCAGCGACGAGCGCGAGGCCGCACAGCTGTCCCGCGCCCTGGACGGCCCCAAGCCCTTCCGCCGGTTCCGCAACGAGATCCACCAGCGCCTTCCGCACCTGGTCCCGGTCTGGAACGCGTTCCAGCAGCACCGCGCCAACGGCCACGCCGTCGAATGGCTCTACGACAACAACCTCATCGACGAGCCCACCTTCGACCGCTACCGCGCCGATCACCCCGACCCGGACGTCCCCTGACGGGGCCGTCAGGGCTGCCAAGGATCGAGAAGCGCGATGCCCGTGTCGGTGAAGTCCTTGATGTTTCGGGTTGCCAGGGTGGCCGGCCGGGAGTTGCAGATCGCGGCGATCTGAGCATCGGAGGCGCTGATCGTCCTGCCCAACCGTTTCCGGTTGGCGGTGATTTCGGCATATGCGTTGGCGGCTGCCAGGTCGAACGGCAGGATCTGAGCCGGAAAGGCCGCGAAAATCTCGTCCGCTGCCTGCTGGAGGTCGTCCTTTCGTCGTCCCTGAGGCAAGCAGGCGATGCTGTACCGAATTTCAGCGACGGTGATGGTCGTTGTGTGAAGGCCTTCGCTGGAGTTCGATCGAAGCCACGCGACAACAAGAGGATCCGGTGCCGGACGCATGAACTCGGAGACGACGTTGCTGTCGAGGACGATCATTCGGGCAGGTTCACTTCGCGTGTCTGGTCGGAGCGAGCCGGGAGCTCGAGATCATCGACTCCGCCGAGTTGGGAGAAGCGCTGCAGGAGAGCGCTGAAGAGTTCCGTCGGCGGTTCATCGGCGACTGCGGCGGTCAGAATCGCCCGAACCTCCGCCTCCATCGAACGACCGTGCCGTGCGGCGCGGAGCCGGAGGCGGTCCTTCACCGAGTCATCGAGGTCTCGAATACTGAGCGCTGCCATCGTAGTTGCTCCTATGCCGCCCGGAGTTGCTAGCAATGCTAGCAATGCTAGCGCTGTTGCGCGGCGGGGTGAGTTCATGGGAGCAATCCACATGATGGTCAGGATCAACGATCTAGCCGGGCGACCAACGGATTCTCCTCGCGCTGATGGCCGCCAGCGTGGTCGTCTTCACCTGGCTCGGCCTGATCATCGCCGGCCGGCTGGCCGCGACCGGCGTGGCCCCCGGATCGCGCTGGTCGACTGGTTAACGCCGCGGAGCGCCCGCGCTGCGTCCTGAACAGCGAGAAGGCCCGCGAATCGCGGGCCTTCTGCGATGTGGGTGAGGTCAGGACCGCGTGATGGCGGCGGTCTTCGTGCTCTCGATCACCTGGCCGCCGGTGTTGATCTCGATGCGGCGCGGCTTGGCCGTCTCCGCGACCGGGATGGTCAGCGTCAGCACGCCGTCCTGCCAGGTCGCGGCGATGCGGTCCAGGTCGAGGCCGTCGCCGAGCGTGAGCCGGCGCTCGAACGTGCCGGTGGCGCGCTCGCGGCGGAGCCACTGCACGTCCGCGTCGGTGCGCGGCGACCGCTCGGCGCGGATGGTCAGCACGCGCCCGTCCACGTCCACCTGCACGGAGCCGGGGTCGATGCCGGCCAGGTCGCAGTGCAGGACGAAGTGGTCACCGGAGCGATACAGGGTCCATCGGCATCGCCATCGCGGTGCCTCCGCCGAACATCTGACCGGCCATGCGGTCGAACTCGCGGAAAGGATCGAAAGTCAGCACCACGGAACCCACCTCCTCGAGGTCGCCCGCCGGGCCTTCCGGCGAGGCGTTGTGGCGCTCGGCTAACAACCAATTCTGCCGAGGAGCTCACTGCGCTGGGCAGCGGCTACGTATATTTTTCTAGCACTCCTCCCCGAGGAGTGCCAAGCGGTTTCGGCAAGATTTTTCCGGCCTACCGACGGCGCTTCTTCGGGCGGCGCGCCGACACCGCATGCGGGCGTGCCGTGAGACGCCGGCCGCCGTAGGTCTCGGCCAGCGCGCGGTGCTCCGGGTCGTCCGTGCGGGCCGCGAGCGCGCGCAGCTCCGCGCGGGCCGCCTCCGGACGGTGGTCGCGCCAGCGGGTCAGAAGCGGCGCGGTGATCGACGGCGTGTCCGCGGCCAGCGCCACCACCACCTCGGCCGTCTCGTCCAGCAGGTCGTCGATCGTGGGGACCTCGATGCCCATGCCGCGCAGATGCGTCTGGAACAGCGCGGTGCCGAGCGCGGTCATCGACGTGCGGGACGCGTCGTGCCGGACCGCGCCGAGCAGGTCCAGCTGGGTGAGCAGGCGCTCGACGTCGTTGTCGTGGACCCGCGCACCGGCGCCGAGGCCGACGCCGCCGCGATCGTCCGGGTCGAAGCCGAGGAACTCCTCGACGAGACCGCCGACGATCTCCCCGAGCTCGTCGGCCTCGATCGGCCGCTGCGCCAGGTACATCGCCATCAGCAGCGCGAACGTGAAGTCGTCCGAGCGGAACGGCACGATCGAGTTGAAGTACGCGGGCGGGCAGACGGCCCGGCCGATCCGGAAGAACGCCTCGAACGCGCGCTCCGCCGCGGCCACCGGATCCTTGAGCGTCTTCGCGGCCGACTTGACCGGCAGCAGGCGCCCCTTGACCACGCGGACGAACCGCGCCTCCTTCGCCCAGGCGAACAGCAGGCTCGTCTCGTACAACTCCTCGCTGCTCGTGGTCTTGAAGGTCTTGTCACCGATCACCGGGTTGAGCACGTCCTTCAGCCCGAACAGCGCGATCAGCTCGGCCGTGTCGGCGAGCTTGAGGTTGCCCTTCGGGGTGAGCGCGCGCCCGTCACCGACCCACTCGGTGAAGCGGAGCAGGCGGGACAGCGTGACCGATCCGGCCGCCGCGTCTACCACCGTCTCCCGCGGCGGCGGGTCGATCGGCGGCAGCGCGGGCGGCGTCTCGTCCTCGTCGGTCAGCTGGTTGCGCACCACCTTCGCCAGCACGGCCTCGTCGTAGGGCACCCTGCCGGCCTGCACGTCCGCGATGAACGAGTGCATCGCCTCGTGATCGTCGAGGTTGATGCCGGCGTCCAGCATCCGCATCGACCAGAACTTGGCCGGGCCGAACCGGGTCTCGTCGGCCATCGCCGCGTCGAACTCGCCCTCCAGCCCGCCCAGCGTGGTGTGCAGCACGGCCGCGTCCGCGCACTTCGCGTCCGCCAGGTCCGCGTCGAACAGGAAGTCCACGAACGCGTGCAGCGTGGGGATCGTCGCCGACCACTCCCGGGTGGTCACGCCCCGCGGGAAGTACTCGATCAGCGCGAACCGCAGATCCTCCGGCCGCCACCGCCCCAGCAACCCGTCCCCGACGCTCCACCGCTGCTCGATCAGCACCTCGGCCATGAACGGATCGACGTCCCTGCGCGCCCGGCGCGCCCATCGCTCGAACGTGCCGACCAGCCGGTCACGTGCGGGGATGAACTCGTCCTCGGGTGCGTCGGTGAAGACCATGCGCATGGTGGAGAACCGTACCGCTCGCGGCGGCCGGATGCGCAGACCGATCCTTTGATCAAACGCATGTTCCCGCTTCCGGCGTGGTCGCGTCCCCAGTGCTCCCGCGGGCACCGGTCCCGCCGTGGTCGCGTGAGAAACCGAACTACCGGGCGCGCAGCTGCTCGGCCAGCACCTCGTATTCAGCCGTCGCCGTGAGTGAGGAATCGGCGAGGCCGCTGTGCGCGGCGGTCGTGCCGCGCAGGAAGCGCCGCAGCACGGGCACGAGCAAACCGTCCGGCAGCGTCCGCAGCGCATCGAACGCGCGTGGGACCGGCGGCGCGGGCAGCGCGGCCAGGTTCCGTCGCATGTGGTGAAGCATGTCGCGGACCGCGGCCGGGTCGGCGGCCAGCGCGGCCGGTCCGCCCGCGGCGTGCGCGGCCTGCCCGAGCGGCACCGCGAACGCGGCGTGCGTCCGGAGCCGGGCGTTGATCCGCGGCTCGAGCCGGGCGGGGAACCCGGCGGTGCGGAAGGCGCGCGCGATCCGGTCCAGTCGCGGAGTGGCACGGCCGTCGGGCTCGCCGATCGGCACCGGGTAGGCGCGGGTCAGCAGGCTCGGCGCGCGGTAGCGGACCACGTCGCCGGCCATCGTGCCGCCACCGGTGGCGAAGCCGAGCAGCACCCGGTCGCGGCCGAGCGCCGCGGCCAGCGGCGCGGCGCCGGCCGCCCAGTTGAGCAGGAACAGCACGTCGCCGTGGAGGGTGGCGAGCGGCTCCAGGATCGCGGCCACCTGGTGGGCGCGGACGAAGACGGTGATCAGGTCGTAGTCGCCGGCCGGCGTCTCCACGACCGGCACCGGGACCTGCCGGACGACCGGGCTTTCTCCCTCGGCGAGCCGGACGCCGTGCCGGCGCAGCGCGGCCAGGCGCTCCCCGCGGGCGAGGAGAGAGACGTCGTGGCCGGCCTCGTGCATCCGGACGGCGAACTGGGTGCCGACCACGCCGGCGCCGTACACGAGCAGCTTCATCATTCCTCATTCATACGTTCGTTTGATTCAAACGAACGTATAGTACGCACTCATGGCGCCCTCCGACACCCGCACCCAACTGCTCGACGTGGCCGAACGGCTCTTCGCGGAGCGCGGCTACCGCGGCACCTCGATCCGCGCGGTCACCGATCTGGCCGGCGCGAACCTGGCCGCGGTCGGATACCACTTCGGCTCGAAGGCGGATCTGCTGGCCGCGGTCGCCCGCCGCGCGATCGCGCCGATCACCGCGGCGCAGTCCGCCGGGCTGGACCGGCTACTCGCCCGGACCCCGGACCCGTCGGTCGCCGACCTGGTGGAGGCGTTCGCGGGCCCGATGTTCGACGGGATGCCGGCCGGTGACGAGGGCGGTGCCCGTACCTCCCGGCTGATAGTCACGATCCTCAGCGACCCGGCCGAGGAGACACGCGCGTGGCCCGGCCCGGACGAGGACGCGGTCCGCGAACGCTTCGTGGCCGCGTTCCGCCGCGCGCTGCCCGGCCTGCCCCCGGAGGAGCTGTGGTTCCGGATGCGGGGGATTCTCGCCGTGACGGCCGTGGACCGCGTCGACCTCTACAACCGGCGCCCCTCGGACGGCCCGCCCCCCGCGGCGGATGCGGCCCGGCGCTGGGCGATCACGTTCCTGGCGGCCGCGGTGAGCGCGCCGCCGACCGGGACCTGACCGCTGCCGGGCCCGGTCAGACGCCCAGGCGGTCCAGGATCGAGGCGCAGCTCTCCACGACGATGGTGGCGGCGCGGCGCTGACGGCGGTCGGCGGTGCCGCCCTCGGCGAGCACCTGCCAGCGCAGCAGTGCCTCGTCACAGTGGCGGCGCATGGCGGGCGCGTCGGTCGGCTCGTCCAGGCCGAGGCGGGACGGGATGTCGGTGCCGTCGCCGCCGGCCAGCCGGTGCGCCTCCGCCTCCAGCTCGGCCGCGAACCGCACCGGCAGCTCCGGAAGCGCCGCGACCAGGCGCATCTCCCGGAATTCGGTCGCCTCGGCCAGGATCCGGCCGAGCCGCACCCGCAGCGCGTCGGTGCGCGGCGTCCACTGACCGTCCAGCACCGACTCGATTGCCAGCAGCGTGGCGCGGGCCTTCAGCGCCTCGGTGCGCGCGATCAGGCCGCGGGTGATGGTGTCCCGCAGCTCCGTGACGCCGCTGCGCCGGGCCAGCTCGCCGGCGAGCGTGAGCCGGGTGTCGTGCCCGGTCCGGGCCAGCACGGTGGCCAGCCGGACGCCGGGCAGCCCGAGCCGGTGCAGCAGGTCCGGCGGCAACCCGGCCCGCAGGTAGCGGTCCGTGCTCAGTAGTGCGCCGTCGGTGTCCGTGCGGGGCAGCGCGGCCAGATGCGCGATGGTCTCGAACTCCGCGTCGGTCAGCGTCCGCGCGGTCGCGGCGGCCAGCCCGCCGAGCGCGTGTACGCGCAGGCAGACGTCGCGCACGGCCGGGTCGCGGCCGTGCCGCCGGGCGATCTGCCGCGCGGTGACGAACGCGTCGGTTCGCCCGCCGTTGACCTCGTCGGCCCGGGACAGCACCAGCACGGTCGCGATCGGCGTGGCCCGGGCGACCGCGCTGTGCTGGTGCGTGCGCAGCGGCTCCAGGTCCGCGGGCCGGGCGGCCGGGCTCAGGTGCAGTACCGCGTCCGCGTCGTCCAGACTCGCGCCGTCCGCGGGCGTGTCCAGCAGCGTCATCTGCCGCAGCGCCCGGCTCGGCCAGTGGATCACCAGGTCGCCCTCGGCCTGGCCGGTGCGCGGCCCGTCCGGCGTCATCGTCAGCGGCAGTTCGAAGGGCTCACCATCCCGGGGGTACGCGGTGGCGCGCGGCCCGGCACCGTCCTGGTACCAGACCGTGGTGGTGTCGCCCGGCGGCGTCACCGGCGCGACCCGGTCCCCGATCAGCGCGTTGACCAGCGTGGACTTGCCGGTCCCGGCCCGGCCCGCGACCGCGACCCGCAACGGCTCGGTCCACCGGTGCCGCTGATGCCGCAGCGTCGCCACCCGCGGATAGGCCGCCAGCGTGTCGTCGAGCAGCGATTGGACCGTACCCGCGAGGTGTGGGGTCATGCGGTTTGCAGGGCGGGCTGCAGCTGTTGGGCCTGGCGGTAGAGGGCGGCCAGCTCGCGGAGACTGAGCTCGATCTCGCGCTGGCGGCGCTCGGTCTCGGCCACGTCCGCGTCGGCGGCGAGTTTCGCGGTGCGCACGGAGTGCACGATCGCGTCCTGCAACCGGTCCGTCAAGTCCAGGAAGTGGTCGCGCAGCAGCCGGTGCGCCTGCCGGACCGTGTCCTTGCCCTCCTTGCTGACCAGCAGGAAGAAGTCGTCGACGTGCCGCTGGGTGCGGGTCCGGGCCGCGGCCTGCCGCCGCTTGAGCATCGTCTTGCTCTCGTCGTGCACGGTCTTGCCGCCCAGGATCGCGCCGGCACCGACCGACACCGGGTTGATCAGCGGCATGCCCGCGAGGCTGGTCGCCAGGCCGACCATCAGGATCCCGCCGTACGAGCCGCGCAGCCCGGTCAGCGCCTTCTGCGTGATGGTGAACTTCTCCACGCCGGGCTGCTCGATGTGCGGCACCAGCCGGTCCAGGTCGTCCGGCACGTGCATGCGCCAGGTCGGCAGCGCGTCCTGGCCGTACTCGCCGAAGTGCGCCGCGACCCGGTGCGAGATCCACTCGCACTGCGCGATCAGCCAGCCGAAGTTCGCCTCCGCGGCCTCCTTCAGCTCCCGGTCCAGCCACGCCGCGAACTCGTCCCACGCGGTCATCGGGTCCGCGGTCTCGAACGCAGCGTCGACCTTGCGGAGGATCTGCCGGGTCCGGTCGCGCAGGTCGTACTCCACGTTCGACACCAGGTCCGCGACGTCGTCGTTGAGCGTGTTCTGCCAGCGGACCTGCCGACGGCGCACGTCGTCCAGCGCGCGCTGCGCCTCGTTGAGCCGGGCCATCGCCTGCGACGGCGCGGACGCGGACGTCAGCCGGGCCCGCAGCGGCGCCGCGACCTGCTCCAGCGCGCCCCGGGCGGCCTGCGCGGCCGCGGTCCGGGCGAGCGCGTGCGGCTTGCCGGCCACGTCCCGGCTCAGCCGGCCGATCAGCTCGGGGAAGCCGGACTCCGCGTTCAGCTCCGCGTCGCCGGTGCGGGCGGCCTGCAGGCGCAGCACCGCGGACACCGGGATCACCGCGACGGACAGCCCGGCCGCGGCCAGCCGCTGCCGGTTGCGGTCCGCGACCGCGCGCCAGTCCGCGGCGAGATCGGTCTTGGTCAGCGCGACGATCACGTTGGGCACGGCCGTCGCGGCGTCGCGCAGCAGGTCCAGTTCCGCGACGGTCAGCTCCGCGGTCGCGGCGGACGCGAGCACCACGGTGTCGGCCGGCGGATGGTCACCGAGCCCGCCGAGCAGCGCCGGCCAGCCCTTCCCGGCGGTGGCCGCGGGCGTGTCCACCAGCGTCAGGCCGCCGGCCAGCAGCGCGCGCGGCACGCCGATCTCCGCGCGCAGCGCCTCGCGGCCGCGGATGTGCGGCGCCGCCTCCGCGACCGTGAGCGCGGTCCGGGCGGTCCGGTGCACCAGCAGCGCGCCGGGCTGTTCCGCGTGCCGGACCACGGTCGGGGTGCCGGTCGTGCCGGCGTCGCCGACCGGGCAGACCGGCGCGTTGATCAGCGCGTTGATCAGCTGGCTCTTGCCCTGGCCGGGCTCGCCGAGCACGACCACCCACAGCGCCGGGTCGAGCAGCTGGGCCCGCCGGGCACGCAGCCCCGCGGCGAGATCCGTGCGGCCGTGCACCAGGCAGGCCCGGACCGACGCGTCGAGGACGTCCACCCACATCGGCGCCGCCACCGAGCCGATCGTCACGGTCCACCTCCGGCAGTCGTTCGTGCCCCCACGCCTGCCGCGCGGCACCCGAGAATCCGGGGCCGCGCGGCAGAGGCGTGGTGATCGAGCCTCATCAACCTGGCCGGAATACTAGCCGGGTTGAAAAAAGCTCATTAGAACAGAATGTCGGTGACGCCCGACAGGTCCGGTCCGTGGTGCTGCTCGGCGCCGCCGGACAGCGTGCCCGTGACCGTGCCGGTGACGGTGCTGGTGACGTCGTGCAGGCCGGTGACGCCGGTCAGGCCGTCGACGGTCGAGGTGACGCCGGTCAGCGTGTGGTCCAGGCCGGTGCCCGCAGTCAGGCCGTCGGTGATCCCGGTGACGCCGGTGGTGACGCCGCCGACCGTGCCGGTCACGCCGTGCAGCGTGCCGCCCACGGTGTCCAGGCCCAGGCCGAGCGTGCCGAACACGGTGCCGTCGAGACCCGCGACCGTGCCGTCGAGGTCGCCGACCGTGCTGCCGACGCCGGTCACGGTCGGGCCGAGGCCCGCGCCGTCCGCCACGTCGTAGACCGTGCCCGCGACCTCGTTGACCGGCGAGATCGCCGTGCCGGCCACGTCCGCGTCCAGCGTCGCGGACAGGTCGCCGTCCGGGCCGAGGGGCACCTCCACCAGCGTCTCCGCACCCACGTCGAGGCCCAGGCCGGAGAGCGCGCCGACACCGACCGAGACACCGCTGTGGTCGATCGCCAGGCCCGCGGCCGCGGCCGTGTTGCCCAGGTCGCCCGAGGCGTGCGTGCCGGCCGACAGGTGCGCGGTCACCGACTGCAGCTGTGCCACCGCGGTCGCGGACACGGTGGCACCGGCCTCCGCCTCCACCGCCGCGGTCGGCAGCGCCAGGCCGGCCAGGCCCGGCACCGCCGCGTAGTCGACGACCAGCGGCACGACGTCCTGCACGTCCGCCGGCGTGATGTCGCCCAGGCCGGCCGCGTGCAGCGCCGTCTCCGGGTCCAGCTCGAAGACCGACCGCGCCTGCGGGTCGGTGATCAGGTTCAGTACGAAGTCGTGCAGCGTCGAAGTCATCGTGCGCCAAGCCTCTCAGTGATACGCGGTGGTCGTGCAGCGGCTGCCGATTACCGAAGCTAGTGCCGCGCCCGCCGCCGAACATCGGGGACGAGACCGGGTTCCGCTCCCGGCCCCCTGGGGACCCCCGGGGTGGGGGATAGGGGATTAGGGGGTCCGGGGGTGGTCGTTTTTGTGGGGTCCGTCCCATGGCGGCTTTCTGGTACGAACTAGTGCAGCCCGCCGATCACCGCGCCGGGGCGGCAGCCATCCCGTCCCGGCGCGAGGCGGGCTTGAGCCCACCGTGGCCGCGGCCGGACTCCGTCTGCCTGGCCGGCCGTGCGAGCGTGTGCCCACGCGCCACCACGGAGGGCTCGGTCCTCCCGGGTAGGGGTGCCCGAGGGAGGGCACGAGGGATGGGGCGGGTGTCCGCGGCTCATGCGGGCGCCCGCCCGACGACGATGACGAGGGGAGGCGGCATGGCGTACGTGCTCGGCATCGACATCGGCGGCACCCACGTCACCGCGGCCGTCGGCGTCCTCGCCGACGGCACCTGGAAGCGCCCCACCCCGGTCCGGCTGCGCGGCGACTCAGACGAGGCACCCGCGGTCCTGCACGTCGACCCGGAGGGCGCGCTGCAGGTCGGCGACCCGGCCGAACGCGGCCCGGTGCTGCGCCCCGGCGTCGTCGCCCGCGAGTTCGCCGGCCGGATCGGCGCGGACGCGCCCGTGCTGCTGCGCGGCGAACGCTGGTCACCGCAGACGCTCACCGCGATCGTCGCCCGCCGCGTCACCGACCTGGTCCACGACCGCGAGGGCCGGCCACCGGCCCGGGTCGTCGTGGCCCACCCGGCCACGTTCACCGCGCACCACGTCTCCGCGCTGCGCGCCGCGCTCGCCGACGTCGGCCTCGCCGCCGAACCGCTGCCCGAGCCGGTCCTGGCGGCGGAGGGGCACGCGGCCCGCGGCGGCACCGGCGCCCGCGCGCTCGCCGTGCTCACGATCGGCGGCACCGGGTTCGAGGCCTCGGTCGTCACCCGGACCAACCCGATCACGTACGCGGTGCGCGCCACCCGGACCGGCGCCGAGCAGATCGGCGGCGCCGACCTCGACGAGGCGCTCGCCCACCACGCCTACGACGCGCTGCGCCCCGAGATCGGCCCGCTCGCCACGGACGCCGAGCGCCACCTGCGGATCCTGCACGACCTGCGGGCCGAGAGCCGGTACACCCGCGAGCAGCTCAGCCACGCCGGCGAGGCCGAGATCATCCTGCCGCTGCACCCCGGCGAGATCCGGCTGACCGTCACCCGCGACCAGCTCGCCACGCTGTTGCGGCCGCTGCTCGACCACCCGGCCGCCACGCTGGCCCGGGCCGTCGCCGCGTCCGGCGTGCCACCGCACCACCTCGGCGGCGTCCTGCTCGCCGGCGGCACCGCGCACACGCCGCTGCTGGCCGAACTGTGCGCCGCGCACCTGCCCGGCGTCACCATCCTTCCGCCGGGCGGCGCCACGCTGGTCGCCGAGGGCGCGGCCGCGGTCGCGGCCCAGCTCGCGGCCGGGCTGCACGACGCGCCACCGGACACCGGCCGGCGCGGCACCGCGGTCTGGGAGCCCGAGCCCGGGCAGGAGCCGTCCGTGCTGCCCGCGCCCGCGTCCGACGGCCGGGCGCACACGCCGGACGCGCCGCCCCGGCCGCCCGTGCGGATCAGCACGCCGGATCTGCCCGGCCGCCGCCGCACCCGCAGGGCGCAGGGCATGAACGCGAGCGCGGCCGCTCTCGTACTCGCAGTCGGGGCTTTCGCGCCCGGCATCCCGATCGGTTGAGGAGAACGGTGACGATCCGCACCATGACACCGTCCTGGCTGGTGCTCGACGAGCAGGTCGCGCGGATCTGCGACGACCTCGCGGCCGAGCCGGCCGGCCCGCTGCGCCTCACCCTCCAGGCCCCCGGCGGGTACGGCAAGAGTGCGCTGCTGTCCTACCTGGACGGAATGCTGCGCGAGCACGACGTGCCGGTGATCGACGCCTGGACCGACCCGCTCGACGACGCCGGCGACGACGCGGTGCTGCTCATCGACGACGCCCACCTGCTCGACGAGGGCCGCCTCGCCGCGCTGCACCCGCTGCTCGGCGGACGCCGCCGGCTCGTCCTCGCCTACCGCCCGTGGCCGCGCCCGGCCGGCCTGACCTCACTGCTGACGATCCTGCGCCGGGAACGCCCGCCGGTGCTGCTCGGCCCGTTCACACCGGAGCAGACCGCGCGCGCCGTGCACGCCTGGACCGGCGGCACCCCCGGCGGGACCCTGGCCGACCGGGTGCACCGGCTCAGCGGCGGCGTCCCCGGCATCGCGCACCGGATCACCGCGGCCCTCGCGGCCGGCCCGGACCTGACCGACACGTCGCTGCTGCAGTTCCGCGCGGACCTCGACCACCTCGACCCGGACGTCCGCCGGCTGCTGCTGGCCACCGCGGCCGGCGGCGCGCTGCCGATCGGCGTGCTCGCGGAGCTGCTCGGCCGCGACCCGGCCGCGATCGACGAGCTGCTGGAGGCCGCGCGCGCCACCGGCCTGCTCGCGATGGACGACACGCTCGTCCCGGCCGCCCGGCAGGCCGTCACCGCGCTCGGCCCGGTCGCGCACCGCGCCGACCTGTGGCAGCGCCTCGCCGCGCTCCAGCTGGCCCGCGGCGACGGCACGCTCACCGTGGCCCGCTCACTGCTCGACGCCGGCATCGGCGGCAGCGGGCTCGCCCCCGCGTTCCAGGCCGGCGCGGAGGAGGCGCTGATCGCGGCACCCCAGGTCGCGGCGCGGCTGTTCGCTGCCGCGGCCGCGAACGGCGCACCCGCCGGCGCCCGGCACGCGCTCGCCACCGCGCTCGGCGGCGACCTGGACACCGCGCTGCGCCTCGCCGACCGGCTCGTCGGCGCGCCCGGCACCGGACCGGTCGCGGAGAACGACCGGGCCGCCGGCGCCGCGGTCGCGGCCGCCGTGCTCGCCCACCGCGGCCAGCTCGCGCACAGCGCCGAACGGTACCGGTGGTCGCGCACGCCCACCTCCCGCTCGTTCGCCGCGCTCGCCGCGCGGGTCACCGGCGCCGCACTCACCATCGAGGACGGTCCCGTCGCCGACGGGCCGCCCACGCTGCTGACCAACGCGGCCGCGATGATGGCCGACGGCATAGAAGAGAGCATCGGGGGTACGCCCGCGGCCGCGCTCGCCACGCTCGTGCAGGCCGCCGCGCTGCTCGAACCGGCCGGCCCGGCCGTGCTGCTGCCGGACAGCCCGGCCGCGCTCGCCGCACTGGTCGCGCTGCACGACGGCGAACTGGACGCGGCCGACGCCGTGCTCGACCGCGCGGTCACCGCCGGCATGGGCTCGGTGCTGATGGCCCGCCGACACCGGCTGCTGGCCGGCTGGATCCGGATGTTCCGCGGAGAGACCGCCGCCGCCCACGACCTGCTCGACGCGGCCACCACCGGCGGCGCGCCGATCCAGCTGCGTGACGGGCTGTTCGCCACCGCGCTGCAGATCGGGCTGGCCCGGCGCACCGGCGACCTGCCGGAGATGCACCGCGGCTGGGCCGCCGCCCGGGAGACCGTGCTGCGCCACCCGGTCGACCTGCTCACGCTGCTGCCGCTCGGCGAGCTCACGGTCGCGGGAGCGCGGCTCGGCGAGCGCGCGGCGCTCGACGTACCCGTGCGGCAGGCTCTTGATCTTCTGGATCGGCTCGGCCGGCCACCGCTGTGGCACGCCACGCTGCACTGGTACCTCCTCCAGGCGGCCGTGGTCGGCGAGGACGCCGGGACCGCGGCCGTGCACGCGGACGCGCTCGCCGCGGACGCCGGCGCCACCGCGCACACCGCCGTGCTCGCGGCCGCGGCCCGCAGCTGGTGCCGGCTGCTCACCGGCGACATCGACCCGGCCGAGACCGTCGCGCACGCCCGAGACCTGGCCCGCACCGGCCTGTCCTGGGACGCGGCCCGGCTCGCCGGACAGGCCGCCGCCCGCACCGCGGACCGGCGCGCCATGGTCACGCTGCTCGACACCGCCCGCCTGCTCCAGGGCCGCCAGCCCGGACCGCGCGCCGACACCCCGTCCGAGCCCACGCCGACCGGGCAGCTCTCCGGCCGTGAGCAGGAGGTCGCGGAGCTGGTGCTGGCCGGGCTCACCTACAAGGAGATCGGCGACCGGCTCTTTATCACGCCCAAGACCGTCGAGCACCACGTGGCCCGCATGCGCGCCCGGCTCGGCGCGCCCAACCGCGCGGAGCTGCTCGCCCGCCTGCGTGCCACGGCTTCACGAAAGGCGCCGGAATGACAAAGCCCGCCCTGATCATCCTCGTCCCGGCCGGTGCCGGCCTGATCGCCTACGCCGCCGGCAACGCGGTCGCCCGCGCCGACGCCGGCGAGGCGCCGTTCTCGCTCCAGATCGTCTTCGCGGCCGTCCTCGGTGTGCTCGTGCTCGTCGCCTGCGCGGTCGTGGTCTGGCTCGCCCGCCAGGTCCGCGCGGCCGCGGCCTACGCCGAGGACCTCGCCGCGGTACGCGTCCCCGACCTCACCCGCCGCGTGCGCGCCGGCGAGCCCGTCGACCCGGCGACCGTGCTGCCCGCACCGCACGGCGGGCCGTTCGCGCCGCTCGGCGCCGCGCTGCACGCGCTCGCCTGCCACGCGGTCGACGCGGTCACCGCGGAGACGATCAGCCGCGACGCCCAGCAGCTCGCACTGCGCGTCGGGCGGGACAACCAGACTCTGCTGCACCGGCAACTGACCATGCTGGACGAGGTGGAGAGCCGGCAGACCGACCCGGACGAGCTGGCCCGGCTCTTCACCATCGACCACCTCGCCGCCCGCATGCGCCGCAACGTGGAGAAACACCTCACGCTCTCCGGCAGCACGCCGGCCCGCCGCTGGCGCAAGCCGGTGCCGATGCTGGACGTGCTGCGCGCCGCGGCCGCGGAGGCCACCGACTACCACCGGGTCGACGTCGCCCCGGTCAGCGGCCCGGTGCTGCTCGGCCGCGCGCTGATCGACGTCACCCACCTGCTGGCCGAGCTGATCGACAACGCGCTGCTGGCCGCGCCCGGCCAGCAGGTGCGGGTGGTCTGCACGCCGATGCGCGGCGAGGTGCTGATCACGGTGCGCGACCTGGGGCCGGCCATCGAACCGGCCGCGCTGACCGCGGCGAACGAGCTGCTGCGTGCGCCGGCCACCGCCACGGAGGAGCAGCGCGGGCACGGCCTGCACGTGGCGGCGCGGCTGGCGCAGCGGCGGGGCATCACGGTCACGCTGCAGACGAGCCCGCAGGGCAGCACGGCCACGGTCCTGATCCCGGCGGACCTGCTGGCGGCGGTCCCGGCCGCGGCTGGTCCGTCCGGCGGCGGTCCGTCCGGCAACCCGGCCGGCCGGACCGCCGCCGTTCCCGGCGCCCGTTCCCGCTCGCTACGAGGCGCGGATGTCGCCCGATAGGCCGGCTCCGGTCTCAGATCCGGGTTCGGTGCCGGTTTCGGGTTCGGCTTCAGGTTCGGTTTCGGGTTCGGCTTTGGAGGAGGCCTGGTATGACGACGCGGCCGGTCCCGTGGTGCGGCCCTACGCGGTCACCCGCGGCCGCACCCGCCCGGCCGGCGACCTCGACCTGGTCACCCTCATGATCACCACCGGCAAGGGTGCGCGCGGCGGCCGCGCGCTCCCACCGGAACAACGCGAGATCCTCCGCCTGTGCCACAGCCCGCACTCCGTCGCCGAGGCCGCCGCCAACGCCGGCCTCCCGCTCGGCACCACCCGCGTCCTCCTCGGCGACCTGGTCACCGCCGGCCTCGTCACCGCCTGGGAACCGCCCACCACCGCCCCCACCGAAAAGCTCCTCCGCCGCGTCCTCGTCGGCCTCCGCGCGCTGTAGCGAGAACACGCAGTGGGGTCCGGCCACCCTGGGGGAGGTGACCGGTCATGAGGTTCGGCCCGGCGAACGTTCGTGGATCGTGGACCGGCCACTCACCGCGGCCCGCGAAATCGGCCTGACGGCCCCGCCCACACCGGAGCAGCTCGACGGCGCGGCGGAACTCTTCACGTGCCTGGAGCGGGGCGGTCTGGAGCGGATCGCCGTACCGGAACCGTTGCGCAGTCAGCTGATCGCGCACGTGACCAGCACCGGGACGGGCACCATGAAATTTGAGGATGCGGCACGGGTACGGCGCCGACCGTACCGTCTAGAAGATCGTCATAATGTCGGCGTGGAGACGGCGCGGTTCGATGCGGCAGCGGTACGGGTTGCGGAGGACCGGGGTGACTTCGATGCGGCGATCGCGCTGGTCGGGCCGTTCGGCGAGTGTTTCAGCGACGACCTGGACCGGCACGAGGCGCACCTGTGGCACGTCGACCTGCTCGGCCGCGCCGGGCGGCTGGCCGAGCTGGAGGAGATGGGCCGCACCGACGAGCACGCGCGCCGCCGGCTGAACCGGCTGCTCTACCGCAGGGGCCGGGCCGCCGCGTTGCGCCGCCGCGCGCTGGCCGGCGACCGGCTCGCGTTCTACCTGCTGGTCGGCCTGCACCACGCGCGCGGCCGGCACGCGGAGGCACGCCGCGCCATCATGGAGATCGACCCCACCGGCCGGTACGCGATAGAGGCCGAGCCCGCGTTCACGGCCGCCAGCCGGTAGCCGCCGCCCACCGCTCCGCGGACACCATGATCAGGTCGATCACCGGGTCCTTGAGATCGGTGTAAACCTCGATGTCGTCGACGACCGCGGCCAGCTGCTGCTTGAAGCGCGCGTATGCCGGGACCGCCGCCGGATGTGCGCGGAACCAGTCCCGGAACAGCAGCGCCAGCCGCTCGTTCGGCGACCCGGCCAGCCGGCAGTGCAGGTTGATCTCGTCCAACCCCGGCACCCGCCGGTTCCAGTAGCGCTTGACCCATAGCCCCGGCGGATCGTCCCGCCCGGCCGGCACGTGGTCCTGCTCGTACGGCTTCCGTTTCAGCCCGAGCGCGGCCAGCGGGGCGTCGAACGCGGTCGCCGCGGCGTCCAGGTCCACCGCGACACTGATCT